>JBEKOF010000094.1:0-15635 GCA_049522055.1 Verrucomicrobiota bacterium
CGCTTTACAGCCCAGAGAACCTCCCAGTCAAAGCAAAAAACCAGGTTTGACCGCAAAGAAAGCGAATCCTAAGCAATCTGCTTATGATTGGAGAATTCAGACCAAATCACCCAGCCACCACCCCCCATGCCGATCAGGGCCAATCAAGGCCAATCAAGGTAAATCAAGTTTGCCATTGTCTTTTCCCGGCCGCTCAGGCTTAAATCATGGGGATTCTTTTTAATGGACGTCGAATATAAAATCATTGGCGGCGACGGCGCCGAATACGGCCCCGCCACGCTGGACGAATTGCAAAGCTGGATTGGCGACGGTCGCGTGGCCGGCTCCACCCAGGTCTGGCGCAACGATCTGGCCCATTGGCTCCCCGCCGCCCGCTACGTCGAACTGCAACAGGCCCTGGCCCGGCTCCACGCCTCCGTCTCCCCGCCCCGGGCCGGCGCGGCCTTGAGCCCCGTCGGCTTTTGGCCGCGCCTGGCCGCCTACGTCATTGACCGCCTCTTTTTGACAATGGCTTTGGGCATTTTGTGGAGACCCCTTTCCGCGTGGCAGCATTGGACACTGCCCTCGCTCCCCGCCGTTCTTGACCAGCAAACCGTCCAGCAACTTATCGAACAACTCACCCTGAGCACCCGCCAAATGTTCCCGTTCATGCTGGCTTTGATTGTGCTCTACAACATGCTCCTGAACGGAACCTTTGGCGCCACCATCGGCAAAATGGCCGTTGGCGCCAGAATCATCCGCGACGATGGCGCCCGTCTCAGCTACGGCCGCGCTTTGCTGCGCGCCCTGGCGGGCCAACTCACCGAAGTGTTTTTTTACTTGGGCTATCTCTGGGTCGCCTTCCGCCCCGACAGACGCGGCATGCACGATTTCATCGCCGGCACCAGGGTCGTTTATTCCAGATGAACTCCCCGGCCCTCCGGCGCATGATCCTGCTCGCGGCGCTGATTTTTGCGCTCGATCAAGCCACCAAAAACCTCGTCCTCCTGTTCCTTGGCCCCAGCGAGGAAAAAATCATCCTTCCAGGCTTCTTCAAACTCGTCTGCTGGACCAACACCGGCGCCGCCTGGAGCCTCTTCCATGAGCAAAATGGCCGCCTCGCCGTCCTCTCCGCCCTCGCCTTGCTCTGCCTCATCGTCTGGCGCCGCCATTTCCATGTCCAGACCCTCCTCGGCCAGCTCTCCCTGAGCCTGATCTGCGGCGGCATTCTCGGAAATCTATTTGACAGAGTGGACCCCGCCCGCCGGCAGGTCATTGATTTCCTCCGCTTCTACCTCTTCCGCCGCGGCGGCGAAGAAATCGGCTTCCCCGCCTTCAACGTCGCCGACAGCGCGATCTGCCTCGGCGTCGGCCTGCTCATCCTCCTTTCCTTCCGGCCGGATGCCGCCGCCGCCCCTCCCGCCTCAAAAAACGCGGGCGGAGGATTGAAGATGGAAGACCAACGCCCGGTTTGACCCCGCCAAGCCAAATCACCGTCGGGCAGCCGGCTCCCGCGGAACGGCTGGACGCCTTTTTGCGCGCCCAACTTCCCGGAACTTCCCGCGGCGCCATTCAGCGCCTGCTCTCCCAGGGCCTTATCCGCGTCAATGGCCGCGCCGCCAAACCCTCTCATCATCCCCGCCCCGGCGAAGTCATCACCCTCTCCTGGCCTCAAGCCCAACCCTCCGCCGCTGGCCCCGAAGACATCCCTCTGGAAATCCTCTACGAGGACGACGACCTGCTGGCCCTCAACAAGCCCCCCGGATTGGTCGTGCATCCCGCCGCGGGCCATCCGGCCCACACCCTGGTCAACGCCCTCCTCCATCATTGCGCGGGCCGCCTCAGCGGCATCGGCGGCGTCGCCCGCCCCGGCATCGTCCATCGTCTTGATAAAGAAACCAGCGGCTGCCTGGTCGTGGCCAAAAACGACGCCGCCCACCTCCATCTCTCCGCCCAATTTGCCGCCCGCCAGACCCAAAAAACCTATCAAGCCATCGTCTGTGGCTGCGTCCCCGGACCGGGCGGCGAAATTGACGCCCCCATCTCGCGTCACCGCGACGACCGCAAGCGCATGGCCGTTGGCAAAGGCCGGGCCGCCCGGACCAGCTTCCGCGTTCTCGAACGCCTGCGCGGGGCCACCCTCCTGGAAGTCCAATTGCACACCGGTCGCACCCATCAAATCCGCGTCCACTTTCAGCACTTGGGTCACCCCGTCGCGGGCGACCTCGTTTATGGCCGGCGGCACAACGCCCACCTTCGCCAAACCACCGGCTGCGTCGTTCCCCGCCAAATGCTCCACGCCCGCAAACTGATCCTCTCCCACCCGCGCACCGGTCGCCCTCTGGTTTTTGAGGCCCCCCTCCCGCCGGACTTTGCCAACACCTTGAGCCTCCTCCGCCCAAAGCCGCCCGCCGGACGGCCCGCCGATTGATTTTATTCCACATATTTCAAACCATTGCTCGACAAATGCCGTCTAACAGTTCGAAAGCGATGGCGGACGCCAGGCGCCGACCGGCCCGGACCCGGCTGTGTTGACTTGACACCAGATTCTTTCAGAGCATATTCTTAAGACATGCTCTTCAGGAGGCTACTTGGAACATGAGCAGCTACAAATATGCTTGTCCCTATTGCGGACAGCACATCGAATATACCGACGGGTATGCTGGCCGGCAGATACCTTGTCCGATGTGCCAGCATCCCATCATGTTTCCCGCCGTCCCGGCCGGCCTTAAGCGATCCTCATTGCGCCTGGTGCGCGACATTCCCAAGCCGGTCCAGCAATTCCAGTTCAGCTTCCCCGGCCTGCTCCTTTTCCTGCGGGAATTCAAACATTGGAAAGTCCTCGGCACTTGTCTGCTGCCCTTTGCCATCCTGGCCGGCGCCTTGATCGCCGCCTCCTGGTTCCGCCAGAACGAGCCGCCTCCCGCTCCTGCGCCCGTCGCGGCTCCGGCCCCCGCCGGCGCCGACGCCCCCGTCGCCCCCCAGCCATTGCCCGCCGCTGATCTCACACAAGCCGGCCAACAAGTGCAAGCCCGCCTGACTGCCGTCAAGCAAGCCAGCGCCGCGTTGCAAGCCGCCCAAAAGAACAAGACCGCCGTGCATCAACAATATAAAAGCTCAGCCGCAGGCGAGCCGTATGAGAAATCCGCCGATGCCGCCGTCAAGAGCGCCCAAAAATTGCTCACCGCCGCCAAAACCGCCTTCGCCACAGCCTTCACCAACTACCAAAGCCTCGGCGGCCCCATTGACTACCGCCGCCAACTGCCCTGATTCGGCCGGTTCATTTGGAGTCCAGAATGTTGAACGCGACGATGGGCCGGCGCGTGACGCGCAGCCAAGGCCGGTCCAGGAAAGGCCCATCGAAATTCCTCTCCTCCAGGTTTTCACGCCAGCAATAAAGCGTGCCGTCGCCGGCCAGCGCCCAAGTGTCCTGGAATTCCGCCGCCGCGCCGATCCAGTCGCTGTATTTGCTCGGATGCCACGCGCGGAAGTTTCTGTCCATGACGGAAACTGTGCCGTTGGATTCAAGCGCCACAAGATGAACACCGCTGGCGGAAAGCTGCGCCCAATCTGATTTTTCTCCGACGCGCACGGCGGTGTCCTGACCCCCAGGCTGCGCAGCGATTCCAAAAAGCGGGGCCGGAATGTTGCCCTCGGCCCAAAGGGAGCCGTCGGAGCGGATGCCAAGAGCCAGTCCCCATTCAGGCCCGCCCTCCAGGGACGTCCAATTGGTCCCCGCCAGATCAAGATCCCACGGCTTAAACTCACTGTGCGACCGCGGGGGCGCGCGTCCGGGACCGTGCTCCTGAATCTCCTCCAACGTACATATAGTCCCGTTATTCTTGACAACCTTGAGGGGGCTTCCTGATGACCACGCGAAGATGTCCGCGCAATCAGGATCATTCCCAACGCGCGCCGGTTCGGCAACGTAGGGAACCGCAGAACGGAGGGGATGCCGGTCTTCGACATAACCCCATTCCCATGCCGTGCCGTCGCGCTTCAGCGCGAAAAACAGGCTCCAATTCCCCACGATTTTCCGCCAGTCCGAGTCCGAGCCGATCTGGCTGATGGCGGCGGCGGCGGACACATTCCAGAGCGTGCCATCGGATTTGATGGCAGCCGCGCCCCCGGCCCCCTGGTAAATGGCAGCCAGGCTGACCCAATTCGAGCCGTCGGCGAACGCGCCCGAAATCCTCGTCCGCGAATTGATGTCCCTGTGTCCGATCCAGAGCCGCCCGTCCGGCAGCAAGATGGCCGGTCCCGCGAAGGAATCCACAATCGTGGCATGTCCCGGGCCGGCGATCCTCGCCGCGCCGTGCGGCGGCTCCAGCGCAAAGAGCAATTCCCAGGGCCGATTGTAAATTCCGCAGGAGAGCAGCGCCACCGAGGCGAAGGCCGCCCCGGCGCAGCCCAAATTCCCAAACCAGAGCCGCCAGCCGGCCCAAAGAGATTTGTAATTCCTGTACGCCAGCCAGACCAACGTCGCCGTCATCACCGGCCACGCCATGCAAATAAAAATGCTTCGATGCCAGAAATTGAAGGAGGAGAAGCGGTTCCACGCGGCGACAACCCCCAGCGCCAGGCATATCGTTGTGGCAAACGCCGGCAGCAGGCCATTGGTCAAGGTCGAGGCGTAGAAAGAAATCAGGGCCGTGCCCGTGGCAATTCCAACAAGAAACTCCAGCACGGCGGATTGGTTCAATTGGTTCGCAAAACCGTACTCCCTTGCGCCGATTTCCAAAAGAGCTGGGACCACGCCGCCCAGCCCGATTCCCACAACCATTGCCATCGCAAACTTGATGACAAATTGATTCCGCGTGGAGAACGGAACACAAAGCTGGCCTTCGTGCGTATTGAGACGCCGTTCCTGCGCCACCGCGACGCTCCCGGCAACCAGTGGAACGATCAGCCAGAAAATCCACGCCACATCCAGCAAAACCCTCGCGGCACTCTCACTATTGGCCGGATAAAAATGGCGCGCCCAAATCGCCGCCAGATGTCCGAGCACCAGCCCCACAACCAGAACCAGCGCGAATTCCTGAAGTTGCAATTCCTTTCGGGCGAATGCGGCCCGCGGGCCACATTTCTTTGTGAAGCCCGTTGAGACCATCCGCAAGACCATCCGCACCGGCGCGCCCCATGCGGCAGGCAGAGCTTGACTTGCGCCGGACCAGGGAATGTCCTCCGCGAGAAGAAAGAGCTTTCGCCCAAGCCAAAAGGCCACCACCGAGTACACAGCCAGGACCGAAAAAACCCCCGTTGCCATTTGGCCGTCGGTCTGAATCCAATGGGAAAGAGGAAGCAAAGTCGCCATCAGAACGGCCATCGGGGCAAGAAAAGAGACAAAAAACGCGCCGATCATGTCGCGCAGCAACAAGGTTGTCCAAAGTCCGCCCGCATACGCCGCCAGCGTCCACATTCCGCACATCCCACAGGTCATTTCAAAGTCGCGGCTCGAACCAATAAGCGGGCGACTCGACCGGGAGCAGTTCCACCACAAGGACAAAACCAGGACGCCCCATGCCGAAAGCAGCGCCATCGCCGAGAGCCATGCCTTGAGATTCCAGAGCCGCCGCCGATCTTCGGGCTGGACCAGCAACAGGCTGAAGGTTCCATACGTCATTTCCTGTCCGAACGGCGCCAGCCCCACGCAAAGGACGCCCGCGCCAAACAAGGTCATCGCCACACCTTCGTAATCTGGACCAACCCAAATCGGCGTCGTCGCGGCCGCCAGCGCGACTAGCCAGGCGGGAAGCAGCAGCCGCAATTCTTTTCGGAGCAACGGATTCATGGCGCGGCCTGGGTGAGCGCTTTGCAGGCGACGAAAATCTCCTCCAGCGAGAGCGATTCGCAGCGCAAATCCTCGGGGCGCGCCGCGCGCAGGATCTCCAGCAACTCCTCACTGCCGCCATTGCACAACAATTCCAATTCGCGGCCCTTGCGGCGGAGGTCCAGCGCCCCGGCGAGATTCAAGTCGGGCGGCGCCTGCGCGAACCGGGCGCGGATCCTTTTGAACCGGTCGCGCGCCGCGTCTGCGTCCATTGTCAGCACTCCCCGGCCCTGCTCAATGATTGTGAATTCGTCAATCAATCCCTCGAACTCCGCAATCAAGTGCGTTGAGACGAAAACCGTCCGCTTTTCCGGGTCGCCGGACTGGTAGGCCCCGATCACCGTTTCAATGAATTCGCGGCGGACGATGGGATCCAGCCCCGACGTCGGCTCGTCCAGCACCAGCAATTCCGGTTCCGGCGCGATGGCGCTGATGAGCGCCAGTTGCGTCTTCTGCCCTTTGGAGAGGTCCGCGGTTTTCTTCCCCGGGTCCAGCTCGAAGCGTTGCAGCAGGCTGGCTTCCACCTCGCCGTTCCATTTCGGGCGGAAGGACGCCAGATAATTCAGCGTGTCCCGCACGGTCATCCAGGGATAGAACGCCACCGCGTCGGGCACATAACAGAGCCTGGACTTGACAGACACTTCGTCCTGCCGCGGGTCGAGGCCGAAGACGCGCACCGTGCCGGCGGTGGGCCGGAGCAGATTCAGCAGGCACTTGATCGTCGTCGTCTTTCCCGCGCCGTTGCGGCCAAAGAAACCGTAGCACCGCCCCGGCGGAACGCTCAGGCTCAGGCCGTTCACCGCGTCGGTTTTTCCAAAACGGCGCGAGAGTCCTTTAGTTTCGATGATGGGAGTGTTCATGGGTGTTCAACATGTGAAACTTCTCATTTTTCATGCGTCTTCCTCTCCGCAAACAAGTCAAGCCGCTCGCGGACCAGGGCCAGGAATGTGGCCGCGTCCACCTGCAATTGGTGCGCGGTGACGACCGCTTGATCAATGTCCTTGATCACCAGTTTGTGGCGGACCTGCCGGGTGAACGGCGACTGGTTGTCCTTGAGAAAACAGCCCTTGCCTCCGACGGTTTCGATCACGCCCAGGCTCTCCAACTCCGCATACGCTTTGGCGACCGTGTTGCGGTTGAGGCGCAATTCCTCCGCCAGCGGGCGGATGGACGGCAGCGCCTCCCCCGGCTTGATCGCCCCGGAGGCGGCGGCGTAACGCACCTGCTCGACCAGTTGCAGATAGGCCGGCTTGCCCGATTTAAAATCAATTTGAAACACCATAAAAATATCAACCGTCATAGGACATTAGGACAGTGTGGCCTCCTTGTCAACAGATTTCGTCGAAAATCTTTTGGCCCGGTTTTCCGGGGACATGCGGTCGTCTCGACCGCCTCCGTCGGCGTCCCTCCGGCGGAAACCATCGTCAGGAACCAGTCCGCCACTTGGCTGAATCCGCGGGCGCGTCGCCGATGCTTTTCGATTCTGGAATCCGCCCGCCGCCAAAGAATTTTGTCCGCTTCCCTGCCGGCGGCGGGGATGATTAGATAGTTAAAGCATCGCCTGTATGCCCGATTCGCAATTACTCGAAGAATATGTCACGCGGAACTCGGAAGCGGCCTTCCAGTTGCTGGTGGCCCGTTACCTGAACCTCGTCCGCGCGACCGCCTTGCGCCAGGTGCGCGACGCCGCTTTGGCCGACGAGGTCGCCCAGGCCGTCTTCATCCTTCTGGCGCGCAAAGCCGCCCGGCTGCGCCACACCAAAAACCTGCTGCTCGGCGGCTGGCTTTACCGTACCACCCGCTTCGTGGCCGCCCGCGCTTTGCGCGGAGAAATGCGCCGCCGCCGGCGCGAACAGGAGGCCTTTGAAATGCAACAATTCTCTTCCCCCGACGAGACCTGGCGCCGGATCGCTCCCCTCCTGGACGAAGGCATCGGGCAACTCGACCAAACCGGCCGCGACGCCGTCATCCTGCGCTTTCTTCAAGACGAACCTCTCCACGCCGTCGGCGACGCCCTGGGCATCAGCGAGGAGGCCGCCAGAAAACACATCAGCCGCTCCCTGGATAAACTCCGCGCCTTCTTCGTCCGGCGTGGTTTCACCATCTCCGCCGCCGTGCTGGCCACCGCCTTGGCCGGCCATCGCGCCGAAGCCGCCCCCGCCGCCCTGGCCCGGGCCATCGGCGCAAAGGCGCTGGCCCACGCCGCCTCCTCCCCCGCCGCGCTGCCCGCCCTGGTCGCCGACACCCTCCAGGCCTGGCAGTGGGCCAGGGTGAAAATACTGGCCGGCTTCGCCGCCGCCGCCGCCCTCGCCGCCTCAGCCGTATTATTGACAACATATTCCGGCCCGTCCCCGGTTCCGCCGCCCGCCGGTTTGCCCGCCGCTGGAAATCTCCCAAGCCCGCCTCCAGCCGCCGCGCCAAGCGCGGCCGCCGTCACCCGGAGCCGGCCCCAAAACGCCTGGCGCCTCTCCTTCCAGGCCGTGGATGCCGAGACCGCGAAGGGAATCGCCAACGCCAGAGTTCTGGTCGATAGCGTCGGCGACATGAAGCAAGTACTCGCCAGCCCGCAACAAATTGATCGCCAGACCAATTTGCAGACCGATGCCGAAGGCCGTTGCGACATCCAGCTTCCCTACGCCAACCCACTGATGGTCAGCGTCGGGGTCGTCGCCGACGGTTACGTGGAAACAAGTGTCGTGGGCGGAGAACCAAGGCCTCTGCCCGACCATTACGTCTTGAAGATTCCGCGCGGCTCCCGCATCGGCGGTGTGGTGGAGGACGAATCCGGCCAACCCGTCGCCGACGCTGCCATCCAGGTTTCCTTTTACGGCACCGGCGACTCCTCCAGCCGCGAGTTCCAGCGCGAAAGGCCCGGCCTCCTGGATGATGATATAATTGCGGCCACGACCGACCAAGCGGGCCATTGGACTTTCACAAGCTGTTCCAGCAACGGCGATTTCTTTATCGACGTCCGCCATCCCGCTTTCCCATCGGCGAATTTTCATAATGACGACGACCCGCGGTTCTCTCCCGATCAGGTCACTCTTAAACTTGATGACTTGCATGCCGGAGCAGCCGTCCTGGTCCTCAAAGCGGGCTTGACGCTGCGCGGCACTGTCACCGATCAAAACGGCTACCACATCACCGGCGCGAAAGTCAGTCACGAAGAATTCTTCCCCGAAAGCCACACCGTCGCCACGGAATCGGATGGCTCCTTCACCATCCCCGCCCTCAACGCAGGCCCGAACACCATCACCGTCATGGCCGAAGGCTTCGCTCCGCAGCGCATCCAGGTGCAAATGTCCTCCAACACCGCTCCGCTGGACGTTCAACTCAAGCCGGGCGCGCTTCTGCGCCTCCGTGTTTTGGATCATACCGGCGCGCCCATCCCCAACGCCCGCGTCGGCTTGGAAGGGTGGCAGGGGCCGAACACGCTCGGCTGGGGTGGATTGACTGATGCCAGCGGACGCCTGACTTGGAACTCCGCGCCCCTGGAGCCAATCACCTTCAGCGTCCTCAAAGACGGCTACTTTACCTCGCGCCAGGATACTCTCACGGCCGACGGCCAGGAACACACCATCACCTTGCGCCCGCAGCTGACCGTCGTTGGCCGCGTCACCGACGCCTCCACCAAACAACCCATCCCCTCCTTCAAAGCCATCCCCAACGCCGACCGAAGTGAGGCCGCCTACGGCACCAACGGCCTTTTCCAACTTACCTTCACGGAGTTTTCCCAGCCGCTCAGTGTGCGCATCGAAGCCGATGGCTACACATCCGCCACCTCGCAACCACTCGACCCCTCCTCCACAAATGCAACCTGTGATTTCGAGTTAAAGCGAGAGGCGTCGGAGGATGCCATTCAGGGCGTGGTGCTTCTTCCCGATGGCAGCGCGGCCGCCGGTGTGCAAGTTGCCCTCTGCGGCGAAGAGGCGGTGGAAATGGGAAAATCGCGGCTCCTGACTTCGGACAGATCCGTCATCACGGAAACCGATGCAGACGGACACTTCTCCTTCAAGGCGGGTCTGGCAGGCCACGCGGTGCTGGCAGTTCACCGGCAGGGATTCGCCAGCGTTCCCGTAACCTCGGAGAGGCACTCGCTTTCCATCCAGTTGCAACCGTGGGGCCGCATCGAAGGCGTGCTCCGCCTGACGACCGAGCCAAATTCCGGCCAGCCGATTACCCTTGGCGCGCCAGGAGTTGGCATGGAGGATACTGTGCGACTGAGTCTCGGCGCTTACACCACAAAAACCGACGAACAGGGCAACTTCGTCTTCGACCAGGCGCCCCCCGGCCAATTCAACCTCTATGTGACCCAACTCGGTGCCGCATACGGCCATCAAACTCCCGTCCAAATCCAGCCCGGCGCGACCACCGTGGTGCAAATCGGCTGCACAGGGGACATCCTTTCGGGCCGGCTGGTCTTCTCCAAGCCGGGCCGGTCCATTGATTGGTCCAAACAACTGCTCATTCCCACCCTTCAAACCAAGCTGCCCTATCCGCCAGAATTGAGCGGGCTGGCGCGGGCGCAGTGGTACCAGAAATACCAGGCCACCGAAGAAGGACGCGCCCGCATTCGCGCCGTCTGCACCTATCCCTTGGTCGTCCAGCCCGACGGCGCCTTCACCGTGGAGGGGGTTCCGCCCGGCGAATACGAACTCCGCGGCCAACTCTCCGACGCAACCGTGGATATTTCTCGAGGAAAACTCGGCCGCACCATCGCCTCCTTCCAGCAGGACGTCACCGTGCCCCCGCCCGCCGACGGTGCATCCGTCGAAAGAATTGACCTCGGCGCAATCCTCGTGCAGTAACCGAGCCCTTGAATTACACCAGGGTTGCTTGAAGAAAATCATTGACGGTCATTTAGGTTGATCATTATTCAACGGAATAACCATCTTTTGCCCCCTCATTCCGTTTGACTCAACGCCCCTTTGCGGTATCCTCTTATCCCTGATTTATGGCTAAATTAACTGTGAACAACCTGGATGTCGCCGGGAAGCGCGTTTTCGTCCGCGTAGATTTCAACGTCCCCATGGAGGAACGTGACGGCAAGATGCTCATCAACGACACCACCCGCATCAAAGAGACCCTTCCCACCCTTCGCCTCCTCATCGCCAAAGGCGCCAAGATCATCCTCGCCGCCCACCTAGGCCGGCCCCAAGGCAAACGCGAACCCTCCATGTCCCTCCGCCCCGTGGCCGACAAACTCGCCGAGATGCTCGCTTGTCCCGTCGCCTTCGTGGACGATTGCATCGGCGAAAAAGTCGCCCAGGCCGTGGCCGCCCTCAAGCCCGGCGGCCTCCTCCTCCTGGAGAACGTCCGCTATTACAACGAGGAAGAAGCCAACGATCCCGCCTTCGCCGAAAAACTCGCCGCCGTCGCCGACGTTTACGTCAACGACGCCTTCGGCTCCGCCCATCGCGCCCATGCCTCCACCGAAGGCGTCGCCCGCGTCATCGCCCGCCGCGGCGGCCAATGCGCTGCCGGACTGCTCATGGAACGCGAACTCAAATACCTGGGCGACGAACTGGAGAATCCCGCCCGCCCCTTCGTCGTCATCCTCGGCGGCGCCAAAGTCTCCGACAAAATCAAAGTCATTGACCGCCTCCTGGAAAAAGCCGACACCCTCCTCATCGGCGGCGCCATGGCCTACACCTTCAAACTCGCCCTCGGCCAGAAGATCGGTAAATCCCTCTGCGAACCTGACAAGACGGCCATCGCCCTCGCCGCCCTGGAAAAAGCCAAAACCTGCGGCATCCAGTTCCTCCTGCCCGCCGACGACATCGTTGCCACCAGCGTCAAGACCGCCAAACTCGACAAAAAAGGCAAACCCATCGTCGAATTTCAGAATCCCCGATTGGAATCCGGCCCCGACATTCCCGCCAACGAAGCGGGCCTCGACATCGGCCCCGCCACCGCCCGTCGTTTCGGCGAAATCATCCGCCAGGCCAAAACCATCATGTGGAACGGTCCCATGGGCCTGTTTGAAGACAAGCGCTTTGCCGAAGGCACCCTCGCCGTCGCCCGCGCCGTGGCCGACGCGACCGCCCAGAACGGCGCCAAAAGCATCATCGGCGGCGGCGACAGCGTCAAAGCCCTCAACCAGGCCGGCTTGGGCGACAAAGTGACCTTCATGAGCACCGGCGGCGGCGCCAGCCTGGAGTTCCTGGAAGGCCGCCAACTCCCCGGCGTCGCCGCCCTCACCGACGCATAAAATATGAACAAAGAACGCAAACTCATCATCGCCGGCAACTGGAAGATGAACAAAACCGTGGCCGAAGCCCTGGACCTGGTCCGCGGCCTCAAAATCGAACTCGCCGGCGTCCGGGAAGTGGACATCGTCATCTGTCCCCCCTTCACCGCCCTGGGCGACGTCTCAAAAGCCATCCTGGATTCCAGCCTCCGCTTGGGCGCCCAGAACATGAGCGAGCACAATTTCGGCGCCTTCACCGGCGAAATCGCCGCCGGCATGCTCAAGGAATTCCTCGTCCGCTACGTCATCCTCGGCCATTCCGAGCGCCGCCAGTTTCAAAAGGAAACCAACGAACTCATCGCCAAAAAAGCCCACGCCGCCCACGCCGCCTCCCTCAAACCCATCATCTGCGTCGGCGAAACCTTGCAGGAACGCGAAGCGGGCCAGACCGAGCGCGTCCTGGACAACCATGTGCGCGGCAGCCTCAGCGGCCTGACCGCCGCCCAGATGGAAGACACCATCATCGCCTACGAACCCGTTTGGGCCATCGGCACCGGCAAAACCGCCACCACCGCCCAGGCCCAGGAAGCCCACGCTTTCATCCGCCAACTCCTGGCCAAACTCTATGATCAAACCGTCGCCCGCCACGTCCGTCTCCAATATGGCGGCAGCGTCAAGCCCTCCAACGCCCGCGAACTCATGTCCCAAACCGACGTGGACGGAGCCTTGGTCGGCGGCGCTTCACTGGACGACCGCAGTTTTTCTGATATCATAAAAAACTCGATTTAACTGGCCGTTGCCGGAACCCGAAGAAAAAAAGAATATGAACGCCATTTATGGATTTTTCACCGTGATTCTCTTCCTGGACTGCATTCTCCTTATTGCCTTCGTCCTGGTGCAACTGCCCAAAAAAGAGGCTGGCGCCGGCATGGCCTTTGGCGGCGCCGCCACTGACGCCCTTTTTGGCGCCGGCTCGGGCAGCGCCGTGACCGTCATCACCAAGTATCTCGCCGGCATCTTCTTTGGTCTTTCCCTCATCATGGCCATCTTGACCTCCAATCATGGCCAGAGCGGCGGCAGCGCCTTGGAGAAAGCCCTCACCAAGGGCGGCGCTCCCCCCGTCAACCGCCCGATCTCTGAATCCCCCGCCACAGCCCCGGCGCCCGGCGTCAGCAACTTCTTGGGATCCACGCCCCCGCCCGCCGCGGCATCCTCCACCGCCATCCCCCCCCCGGCTCCAAATTCCGGCCTCCTGCCCAGCCTCCAATTACAGCCCTCGCCCCCCGCCACCAACAAGTAACCCCTCTCATGCACCATTGGCGGCGCCAGCTCGGACACCTTCCGGGAACCGCAGCCCGCTGTCGCGATGGCCTGGGGTTGTGCGGACTGGGCTTGCTCCTCTTCTTGTCCTCCTGCACCGTTCACGAGCCAAAGGCAGATCTGACCCTCATCAACGGCCCCGACCCCCAAACCTTGGATCCCGCCCTGGCCACCGGCCTGGAGGATTTGCGCGTCATCAACGGCCTCTTTGAAGGCCTCACTCGCTACGATCCCGTCACCGCCCGCCCCATTCCCGGCCTCGCCGAAAAGTGGGAAATCTCCCCCGACGGCCGTGTTTACACCTTCCACCTGCGCGACAATCTCCTCTGGTCCCCCGGCCTGCCCATCACCGCCGACGACGTCGTCTATTCCTGGCTGCGCGTGCTGGATCCGCGCACCGCCTCCGAATACGCCGGCCAGCTTTTCTACCTCAAAAACGCCGAATCCTTCAACAATGGAACCTTGCGCGACAGCTCCCAAGTCGGCGTCCACGCCGTGGATTCCCGCACCGTGACCGTCCTCTTAAACTCCCCCACCGCCTTTTTCCTCGACTTGTGCGCCTTCCAAACCCTCTCCATCCTCCCCCGCCAGGTCATCGAAAAACAGGGTGAGCAATGGCTGCGCTCCAGCCCGTTGCCCACCAGCGGACCCTATCTCCTGGACAGCTGGCGCTTGAATTACAAAATCCGCCTCCGCAAAAACCCGTATTACTGGGATGCTGTCCACACCAAGAGTGACGTCATTGATTTCCTCTCCGTCAGCGCGCCCAACACCGCCTTGAACCTTTACCAAACCGGCCAGGCCGATGTCATCTGGGACCAAAACGTCATCCCCAACGAATTGCTCGACGAATTGAAAAAACGCCCCGATTACCACACCTTCCCCTATCTGGGCGTCTATTTCTTCCGCTTCAACACCACCCAGGGGCCTTTCCGCGATCCCCGCGTCCGCCGCGCCTTGGCGCTGGCCCTGGACAAACCCCGCCTGGTCTCCAAATTCCTCCACGCCGGCGAGACCGCGGCGGATCACCTCGTGCCCGATGGCGCCGCCAACTACCAACCCGTCTCCGGCCTGGGCTGCGATCCCGGCCAGGCCCGGCGTCTGCTCGCCGAAGCCGGGTTTCCCGGCGGCCAGGGCTTCCCTCGTTTCCATTATCTCTTTGACGCTTCCCAAGGCGGCGGGCGCATCCACGAGCAACTCGCCGTCGAAATGCAGCACCAGTGGGAGGAGCAACTGGGCATCCACGTCGAACTGGCCCAAATGGAAAAAAAAGTCTATCTTACCGCCATCAACCGTCTGGACTACGACTTGGCCCGCGCCAGTTGGATTGGCGACTACAACGATCCCAACACCTTCCTCGATTTATTTCGCGGCAACAACGGCAACAACCAGACCGGCTGGAAAAACCCCCGCTACGACGCCCTCATGCGTCAAGCCAACGAGCAGACCGACCCCGCCCGGCGCATCTCCCTCTTGCAACAGGCTGAGACCATCCTGGTGCGGGACGAACTGCCCATTGTCCCGCTTTATTTCTACGCCGGCTTCACCTACTACAACCCCGTCCGGATCAAAGGCATCTTTCCCAACATCCTCGACATCCACCCCCCCAACTACATCTTCAAAACCACCGGCCCATAGAGCATTTTCATGGTGTCTGCAATTTCAGCCTGCTTCTGATTTTGGCATTTGCTTTTTTTGCGCTTGGAATTACATTAAATGCAAAGAGTTGAACATCCAGGCCGCTCCAACAAAGATTACTGCAACATGTCCGAGCATCACACCCACATTCGCCCCGTGCCGCGTTTCTCCACCAAGAAGACCATCAAGCCCGTCAATTTCATCTGCCCCGTCGCCAACGCCAGAGGGGTGATGCTGGTTGGCGATTTCAACGACTGGCATCCCGACGCCACCCCCATGAAACGCCAGCCCGACGGCTCCTGGCACGCCCAGATCCACTTGAGCCACGGCCATCATCATTACCAGTTCCTGGTTGATGGCAAGGCGATGCTGGACCCGCGCGCCCAAGGCGTCGCCCGCAATGAGCAAGACCAGAAGGTCTCCGTAATCTCCATTTCGTAACACACTCTGTCCTTCATCCCAATTTTCACGCCAGCCTCTTGGGCTTTGTCGCCGCGCGTCCAGCCGGCGCCTTTCCTTCCCGGCACGGAGACGGGAACAAGCTTAACCCTCCGCACTCTTGGCGGCCGCCCGCCGCGCCGCAAAAAAACCTTGGAGAAGGCCCCGGCATTCCGCCTCGCGCACCCCGGCAGTGATCGCGCAACTGTGGTTCAGCGTGGGAAATTGCAGCAGGTTCAG
>JBEKOF010000095.1:0-15622 GCA_049522055.1 Verrucomicrobiota bacterium
AGCCTTGAAGAGGAAACGCTCCGAAATGAACCATTGACCCCTCAAGCCGAAAGGAACTATGAAATAAAGACGAAAGCTCGCTTGACAATTCCCATAGCAGGGTCGCCTCGCCGAGGCGTCCGCCGTAGCTTCCCTGTGCTCCGTCGCCTTGGCGAAGGAGGAAGCGTTCAGCTAGGCCAATCAAGGTCAATCAAGCCCAATCAAGGTAAATCAAGGTATTTTTTCTTGTGCAAAACCAAATTTCACCTTTCGGTGCCGTAGCGCCAATGGGTGCAACATTGCAACAGGTTTGTAATCAGCGGCTTGCGTGTCGCGAGCTTCCTCCGTTTCATAGCCTTTTCCAGCGCGCGCCAAGGTCCTCGAACTTCCTGCCAAACCCCGCATTCTCCTCAAGCTCAAATGAATAAACCCAGCTTAACTGCCTCCCCTCTTGAATTGGCCCTGCCGACGCGAATGGCGGAAGGATGAAAGAAGATTGCGCCGGTGCCCGATTCCTGCAAAAATGCGTTCCATGTTGCAGACTTTGGAAAGCCAGGATGCGCTCCAGGCGGCCTTGTCTTTCCGCGAGCGATTCGTTCAAGGGTTTCGCTTCATGGTGCTGGCCCGGTTGCTGGATGACAAGATGGCGAGCCTTTATCGCGGGGGCAAAATACACGGCGGCGTCTTCCTGGGCCGGGGCCAGGAGGCGTTGAGCGTCGCGCTGGGTCTTTCTCTCAAACCGGGCGACATCTTCGCACCCCTCATCCGCGATGGCGCCGGACGCCTGGCTTTCGGCGAACCCGTTCTGGACGCCGTGCGCACCTATCTGGGCTCGGTCCTGGGGCCGATGCGCGGGCGGGACGGCAATGTCCATCGGGGTTATCCCCGCCGCGGCCTATTGCCCATGATCAGCCATTTGGGCGCCATGATCTCCGTCGTCAACGGCATGCTCATGGCGCGCAGATTCAAAAAAATCTCCGGCGATGTGGGGGCCGTCAGCATCGGGGATGGCGGCACTTCCACGGGCGCGTTTCATGAGGCGCTCAACCAGGCGGCGGTGGAAAAATTGCCGCTGGTGCTCGTGGTGGCCAACAATCAATTTGCCTATTCCACGCCCAATGCCCGCCAGTTTGCCTGCCAGAGCTTGGTGGACAAGGCGGTCGGCTATGGCGTCACCGGCCGCATGGTGGATGGGACCAATTTGGAGGCCTGCCTGATCACCCTCGGCCAGGCCGTGGCCGACGCCCGCCAAGGCGGCGGACCGCAACTGGTGGTGGCCGAATTGCTGCGCCTCTGCGGCCATGGCGAACATGATGACGCGCATTACATCGCAGCCAGCTTGAAGGCTTCGCCCGCCGGCAGGGATTGCCTGCAAGTGGCCGAGGAATTTTTGTGGCGCAAAGCTTGGGCCGATGAGGAGGCGACAAAACATTTCCGCCAGGAGGCCGCGCAACTGGTGGAGGAGGCTGTGGCCAAGGTGCAGCGCGAACCGGCCCCCAACCCCTACCGCCAGAATTGGTGCGCGCTGGCCTCCCGCCATTTGAGCGAGCGGTTTGAGTCTTGTCCACCCGTCCAACCCCTGTGAGCATCACCTACCTGGAAGCCATCCGCGAAGCGCAGGCCAAGGCGCTGGCCGACGATCCGCGCGTCTTTATTTACGGGCAGGATGTCGGCGCCTTTGGCGGCGCCTTCAAGGCCACCAAGAATCTGGCCAAAGAATTTCCCGGCCGGGTCCTGGATGCGCCCATCAGCGAGGACGCCATGGTTGGCGCGGCCGTCGGCGCGGCCATCGAGGGAATGCGTCCCATCATCGAGATGCAGTTCGCCGATTTTTCCACGCCGGGCCTGAACCAAATCATCAACCAGGCCGCCTCCCTCTTTTGGCGCACCCAGGTGCCTTGTCCCATCACCATCCGCCTGCCCTCCGGCGGAACCTCCGGCGGCGGGCCGTTTCACAGCCAGAGCATGGAGGCCATTTACGCGCATTACCCCGGCTTGATTGTCATGACCCCCGCCACAGCGGAGGACGCCTACAGCATGTTGCTGGAAGCGGTGGCCATTGATGACCCGGTGATTTTTTGCGAGCACAAACTTCTCTATTACCATTGCAAGGCGGAGAGCCTTCCCACCGAGGCCATGCCCGTCGGCAAGGCGCGCATCGCCCGCGCCGGGCGCGACCTCACCATCGTGGCTTACAGCGCCATGGTGCAGGATTCCCTGGCCGCCGCCGAGGAGCTGGCCGGCGAAGGATCGGAAATCGAAGTGGTGGACTTGCGCTCCATCAAACCCCTAGACACCGATACGGTGGTCGCCTCGGTCGCGCGCACCGGCCGTTTGCTCTGCGTGGGCGAGGCCTGGCCTTGGGGCGGCGTGACCGCCGAAGTCATCGCCCGCGTCGCGACCGAAGGGTTTGGTTTGCTGGACGCCCCGCCGCAACGCCTCAATTCCAAGGACACTCCCATCCCGTACCATCCCAACCTCTGGACGGTCCATCGCCCGACTGTGCGCAGCATCGGCGCCGCCGCGCGCAATTTGTTGCGGATGTGAAAACAGAATTTTGACCATGCCGCAGATTCCCATCATCATGCCACAGTTGGGCGAGGCCATCGCCGAAGCCAGCGTCATTTCCTTTCTCATCAAGGTCGGCGATCAAGTCGCCGCCGGCCAGGATGTCATGGAGGTGGAAACCAACAAGGCGACCATGAATGTCGCCTCCCCTTGCCCCGGAAAAGTGGACCGCCTCCTGGCCAAATTAAACGAGAGCTATCCCGTCGGCGCCGTCCTGGGTTATTTGGAAGTGACCGACGAGGATGCCCGGCGGCTGGGCCTCGATCAGCACGGCTCCGGCCAGGCCGACCCGGCCGGCCACGTCCCAGGCAATGGCGGCGAATCTGTGGACGAGGAGCGCAAACGCGGCGTGCATCCCACCGTGCGCGGATTGCCGGTCCCCGCCCACGCGGCGGGCGCAAGCTACATGTCGCCGCGGATGAAGGCGCGCATGGCCGAACTGGGTTTGCACGCCGCCGATCTGGCCGGCGTGGCGGGCAGCGGCGCGGCCGGCCGTGTGACCATCCAGGACTTCGAGAAATTTCTGGCGCAACTGGAGCAAAGCAAACTCACCACCGCCTCCAGTATGCGCGTGGCCGTGGCCGACGCCATGCGCCGCAGTTGGACGCGCCCGCTGGCCACTGTGGCCCTGCCGTGCAATTTTGAGGCCATCCTGGCCCATCGAAAAACCAGCGCCGTCAAAGGCGGTCCCGCCCTCTATGCCCTGCGCGCCCTGGCGCTGGCGCTGGCGGAAAACAGCGCCCCCGCCGGACGCCTCATCGGCAACAAGATCGTCCATCCCCCGGCCATTGACGTCGGTTTCGCCGTCGAGGCGGAGGAAGGCGTGCTGGTCCCGGTGCTGCGCCACGCCGACACCCGTCCGCTCGGCCAACTGGTGGGCCGTTACAACGAACTGGTCGAACTGGCCCGCCAGCGCAAGCTGCCCGCCGACGCCACTGGCGGTTCCATCGCCACCGTCACTAATTTCGGCACCTTCGGCCTCACCTGGGCCACCCCCATTCCGCTCCCCGAACAAACCCTCGTGCTGGGCCTGGGCGCGGGCAAAAAAGTCCCCTTCTGGGACGAGAAAAAACAGCAATTCGTCCCCGTGACCGAGGCCAATCTGACCTTGAGTTTCGACCATCGCGTCCTGGACGGCGGCGCCGCCGGAAGGCTGCTCACGCGCGTCGTCGCCCTTCTCCAAACCCCGGACAAACTTTAGCCTGACCTCCCGATGATATAACGTAAGTTATTTAAAATAAACAACTTACACTTTTTATCGCCGGGAAGTTAGGTTAGCCAGGCAGATTCCTTTTCTACCCTTTGCGCTTGGGTGCGGCATGGATGGCTTCGCCGTGGACGGCGTGGGCGGTTTCCATCCAGGCTTCGTTGAAAGTGGGGTGCGCGTGGATGGTGCGGCCCAGTTCCTGGACGGTCAATTCGGCGCGGATGGCCGTGGTGGCCTCGGCGATCAATTCCGTGGCGTGCGGGCCGACGACGGCGGCGCCCAAGAGTTGGCCGGTGGCCGCGTCGGCGATCCATTTGACAAAGCCCAGCGTCTCGCCGGAGGCCAGCGCCTTGCCCAATCCGGCAAAGCGGAACTTGCCGGTCTTCACGGCGCGGTTGCCCTTTTTGGCGTCCTCCTCGCTCAGGCCGACGGTGCCGACCTCGGGGGCGGTGAAGATGACGTTGGGGACCAGCGTGTCGTGCGGGCGCTGTTTTTGATTGACAGCGTTTTCGGCCGCGGCCAGGCCTTGCGCGGTCGCGTAGTGCGCCAGTTGCACTTTGCCGGTCACGTCGCCAATGGCGAAGATGCCGGCGACTTTGGTGCGGCAGCAGTCGTCCGTCTCGATAAAACCGCGCTCGCCGGTTTGCAGCCCGGCGTTTTCCAGATGGAGATCGTCGGTGACGGGCTTGCGGCCCACGGCGCTCAGGAGCAGGTCGGCTTGAAGGGTCTCCTCGCCGCATTTGCCGGTGACGCCTTTGTCGCCGGCCTGGATGTTTTGCAAAGCTTTGCCGGTGAGGATGCGGATGCCGAGGCCTTTCTCCATGTTGCCGCGCACTTCGCGCCGGACATCAGGATCGAGCAGCAGCAGGATGTCCTCAAGCAGCTCGACGATGGTGACTTTGACGCCGAGCTGGGCGGCCATGCAGGCCATCTCGCAACCGATAAAGCCACCGCCCAGCACGAGCATGGAGCCGGGCAGCTTGGGGATATCCAGAAAGCCGCGGCTGTCCACCACGCGCTCATCCTTGGGGAGGAAGCCCGGCATGGCGGAGGTGGAACCGGTGGCGATGATGACCTTGCGGGCGCCGATGGCGGAGCCGTCGCTCAGGGCAATCGTGTGGCGGTCTTTGAAGGAGGCGACCCCGGTGTATAGTTTGACGCCATTGGCAGTGAGCAGTTGCTTGACGCCGCTTTTGAGCTGACTGACGATCTTGTTTTTTTGAGCAATCAGGGCGGCGTAGTCCAACGAGGCGCCGGTGACGGTGATGCCGAAGGCTTGGGCGTGGGTGATTTTGGCGAAGGTGTCGGCCGCGCCGATGAGTGCCTTGGTGGGGATGCAACCCCAGTTCAGGCAGGTGCCGCCGAGTTGTTCTTTCTCAACAATGGCCACCGAGGCGCCCAGTTGGGCGGCGCGGATGGCGGCCGGGTAGCCGCCTGGGCCCGCGCCGATGACTACGAGGTCAAACGTTTCCATAATTCAATGTCTTCAAGTTTGCTTCTGATTGCGTTGATGAATTGAGCGCCCAGCGCGCCGTCAATGAGCCGGTGATCCAGCGAGAGGGTGATCTGCATGATCTGGCGGATGAGGATCTTGTCCTCGCGGACGACGGGCTGAGGCAGCGTGCTGGCCACGGCCAGGATGGCCCCTTCGCCGGGATTGATGATGGCGGAGAAATTCTGGATGTTGAGCATGCCCATGTTGGAGATCGTGAACGTGCCGCCGCTCATTTCGTCGGGCGTGAGTTTTCCGGCGCGGGCTTTGTCGGCGAGTTGTTTGGAGGTGGCGCTGATTTCCGTCAGCGTTAGCCGCCCGGCGTCGGGAATGACGGGCACGACCAGCCCGCCCTCGATGGAGACGGCGAGGCCGAGGTTGACCTGGCTGTGCCACCGGATGGTCCTGCCGTCGGTGCTGCTGTTGACCGTCGGGAATTCCAGCAGGCAAAGGACGACGGCCTGGGAGATAAAGTCGGTGACGGTGTAGGGCGCGCCGGCGGCCTTGAGCACGTTGCGATAGGCGATCAGATCGCTCATGTCCACCGGGACGGTGACGTAGAAATGCGGGATGTCGCGGAAGCTTTGCGTCAGCCGCTGGGCGATGATCTGGCGCATTTTGCTCATCGCCTTGGGTTTTTCGGCGATGGCGCGCTGCACCTCGGCCAGGCTGATGCGTCCTTCGACGCCGGCCACCAGGCCGAGCAAATCCACGCCTTCCTTGGCGGCAAGCTCCTTGGCGGCGGGAGTGACGCGAAGCTTGTCGTAGCCGCGCGATTGCAGATATTGCCGCACGTCGCGCTCGACCACACGGCCCAGCGGGCCGGTGCCCTTGACCGGCGCGGGGTCAATGACGCATTGCCTGGCCAGAGCCGCCGCGCGCGGACTGATCCGAAAGAGGGCCGGAGGGGCGGCGGGCTGGGGTGATGGAGTCACGGGCGCCGCGACCGGAGCGGAAACCACCGAGGCAGGGGGAGCGCGTTGTCCGGCCAGCAGCGCGGGAGGCGTGGTGGGAGCGGGCATCGCTGCTTTTGGCGCGGCGGGGACGGGAGGGGAGACGGTCGGAATGGCTTCGCCGGGCTTGCCCAGGAAACCAACCGTGCTCTGCACAGGCACGTTGACGCGGGGCGGCACGAGGATTTTGAGCAACGTGCCTTCCTCGAAACTTTCCACGTCCATGACCGACTTGTCGGTCTCGACAGTGAACAGAATGTCGCCCTTGGCGACCTTGTCGCCTTCCTGCTTGCGCCATTCGACGATGGCGCTTTCTTCGGTCATTTGCCCGAACTTGGGCATGATGATAGGGGTGGCCATAGGGTTGCCTCAGAGGATGGAGTTGGCGGCGGCCAAGATATCGTTGACGTTGGGCAGGAACGCCGCTTCGAGGATGTGCGACTGGGGCGCGATGCCGTTTTTGGCGCCGACGCGTTTGACCGGGGCGTCGAGGTAGTCAAACGCCTCGTCCTGAATGGTGGAGGCGATTTCGCCGGTGTAACTGCCGATGTGGATGGCCTGGCTGGCGACGACGCAGCGGCCGGTCTTTTGCACGGAGCGCAACACGGTGTCGAGATCCAACGGCACGAGGCTCCGCAGATCAATGACTTCGGCGTTGATGTTTCTTGCGGCGCGCAACTGGTCCGCCGCCTTGAGGCAATCGTGGACCAGCGGCCCCCAGGCCACCAAAGTGATGTCGCCGCCTTCGCGCATGATGTTGGCGACGCCAAGGGGAACGAGGTATTCGCCTTCGGGGACGGGGCCTTTCATGCCGTAAAGCCCCTGGGATTCGACGAACAGGACGGGGTTGTTGTCGCGAATCGCGGCTTTGAGCATGCCTTTGGCGTCGTAGGGCGTCGCGGGATAAACCACGTAGAGGCCGGGGATGTGACAGAAGATGGATTCGAGAGTCTGGGAGTGCTGGCCGCCGTAACCCTTGCCGGCGCCGGCGGAGGCGCGAATGACCAGCGGCACCTCGGTCTGGGCTCCGCTCATGTAATGCCATTTGGCGGCCTGGTTGCTGATCTGATCGGAAGACATCAAGGCGAAGTCAAAATACATCAGCTCGACCACGGGCCGCAGACCGTTCATCGCCGCGCCGCAGCCGGTGCCGCAAATGCAGGCTTCGCTGATGGGAGTATTGAACACGCGGTCGCGCCCGAAGGCTTCGAGGAGGCCTTTGGTGACTTTGAAGGCGCCGCCGTAATCGGCAACGTCTTCGCCGTAGAACACCACGCGTGAGTCGCGGGCCAATTCCTGGGCGAGGGCTTCCTTGAGGGCGTCTTTGTAGGTCAGTTCGCCGTTGACCCGCTTGATTTCCGGGAGCGGACCGCATAGCTCGACTTTGGCGAACTCCGCGGGGACGGTTTCGCATTTGGTGTCGGTGTACATGAATTTGAGCACGTCCTTGGGGTCGGGATCGGCGGCGGCGGCGGCGCGTTTGGCGGCGCTGGCATTGCGGTCGGCCACGCGTTTTTCCACCGCGGCGAGGCCCTTGGGGTCGAGCACCTTGGCGTCGAGCAACTCTTTTTTATAGGTTTCAATCGGATCAATGGCCTTCCAGGCGGCCTCCTCTTCCTTGGTGCGATACTCATTGCGGGGATCGCTCAGGGAGTGGCCCCAATAACGGTAGCAAGAGACATCCAGGAACACGGGGCCTTTTCCTTCGCGGCAATATCGGGCGGCGCGCAAAACGGCGTCGCGCACGGCCAGGATGTTCATGCCGTTGACGATCTCGGAGTGCATGTTGTTGTCCGCGAACCCGGCGGGGCGGCGCGCGATGTGGTCCACGCCCATGACTTCGTCGTCGCTGCGGTGGGTCATGCCGTAGTGGTTGTTGCAGACCAGAAAAATGATGGGCAGGCCGGACTTGATGCCGGAGGCCAGATGGTTGGTGAATTGGGCCTGGGCGGCGAAATTGAGGGATTCCAGGACGACCCCGTTGGCGTAGGCGCCGTCGCCGGCAAAACAGCAGACGACGTTGCCCCGCTGGACATAGCGGTTGGCCAGGGCCGCGCCGGTGGCAATGGGCACGCCCCCGCCCACGATGGCGTTGGCGCCCAGATGGCCCACGGTGAAGTCGGCAATGTGCATGGAGCCGCCGCGGCCGCGGCAGTAGCCGTCGTCTTTGCCGAAGAGTTCGCAAATCGTGCGATAGACGTGCTCCTCCAACGCCGCCTGGACCAGGTCCTCGTGCTTGTGGGACGGGCAGTTGGGGACGCGTTTGCGCAGTTGCTCGTCGGTCATCTGGCGGATGGCCACGGTGCCTTTGGCCAGGCTTTCGCCGTGGCCGCGATGGGTGCTGGTGATGTTGTCGGGCAAGCGCAGGGCGCAACAGGCGCCGGCGGCGGTGCCTTCCTGGCCCACGGAGACGTGGGTCGGCCCCCGGTAATTGAAATCGCGGATCGGGTCGTACGCGCCGGAGCGAAGCTTGACGATCATTTCCTCCAGCTCGCGGATGATGAGCATGTCTTCGAGGATCGCCACCGCTTCTTCCTGGGCGATGGTTTTGGCTTTCAGTTCGGCCTTTAGGCTGCCGTTGTAGCGATAGGCGGGGATTCTCCCGCAATCGATTTCAAAGGGGGTGGATTTCGGGCGGGAGTCGCTCAGGTATGTCGTTGATTTCTTCATTGGTTCATTTTGTTTCAGGCTCTGATAATTTTAATTCCTTTGCCAACCAAATCTTTCGCGAAATCGGGTTTTTTGTCGGTGATCAGCACATGGACGCTCTCCCAGCGACCGGCGCTGGCGAAGGAGACCTTGCCGGCCTTGCTGCTGTCGGCCAGGACGATGACTTGGCGCGACTGGCCCATGACGGCATTTTTGGTGAAGGCTTCGCTGGGGTCGGTGGTGGTCAGGCCTTCCTTGGCGGCGAACCCGATGGTGCCCATGAAGGCCTTGTCCAGGTGCAGTTCCTGCAACAGGAGCCGCGTCAGCGGGCCGACCAGCGTCTGGCTCAGCCGGCGCAATTGGCCGCCAATGACAATGAGTCTAGGCCCGCGCACGGCCAGTTCATGGGCGGCGTGCAACGAATTGGTCACCACCGTGAGATTGGCCCGCTCCCGGAGCAGCCGGGCCAGTTCCAGAACGGTGCTGCCGCCGTCCAAATAAATCGTCTCTCCCGGCTCGACAAACTGCAACGCCGCCTCGGCGATCCGCCGCTTCTCGCGGACCGCCAGGGCGGTCTTGTCCTCGAACATGGACTCTTCCAGCCGGCTTTCCACGCTGACGGCGCCGCCATGCACGCGCCGGATGGCCCCGTTGCGCTCCAACTGGTCGAGGTCGCGCCGCACCGTCGCCGCCGAGACCTTGAGTTGGCGGCAGAGGTCCTCAATGCGGCTCACGCCGCTGTCGCGGATCAAGGCGCGCAAGTTCTCCCAGCGTTGCGGCGCCAGGGCCTTCGGGTCCATTTCCGGCATGACAAGTGTTGATCGAATGTGATTGAATCTAGCGCAATCATGCTTGGATGCAATCATTTTCTTTCAAAGGCCCAGCGGGGAGAGAACCGGGCGAACCGGGAAGCGCCTGAAACGCGCAAACAATGCGGAGCTTTCCCCTGAAAAATGTCATACTGACCGTCTCAAGCTCAATGGAAGATTTCTCCCTTGGTGACGTCACCCGGCACGTCCAATAGTTGCACGCTGGAAATGGTCTGCAACGTGTTGGTGTCGGCGAATGTCCACACGACCTGCTTGGAGGGGGTGACTTCGATCAACTGCGGCGCGCGGCCGAATTGGCCGTGGCCGAGCCAGTTGGCGAAAACGGTGTCGCCGTTGGGCAGGCGCTGAAAACCAGCGATGAACTTCAGACTGACGCCAGGCAGTTCATCTCCCTGCACCTGCCAGACGGTCTTGCCCTGCGGGTCCACTTCAAAAATCCGCGCGCCTCCATTGGCGTCACCGCAGGAGATGAGGGTGTTGCCGTTGGGGAGGCGGCAGACGCTGTGAGGGCGTCCGGCCGCCGGGATTTCGCGGAGGACCCGGCCCTGGGGATCATATTCTTTGACGACTTGGGCGTTGTAATGGGCGACCAGGTAATTCCCATTGGAGAGGCAGCGGGCGTTGCGCATGTAGCCGGAGCCTCCATCGGCGCCTTCCGGCAGCAGATTGAGTGCTTTGACAACATGGCCGGAAGCATCTACTTCGAGCAGGCGCCCGGCGTTGCATTCTCCGATGAAGGTGTGGCCGTTGGCCAGGCGCTGGCAGGCGTAGATTTCGCTTTTGGATTGATAGTTGAAGACGACCTGTTTTGCGCCGGTGACCTCCTGCACCCCGTGGCCGGTGTTAAAAAGATAATTCCCGTTGGGAAGAATCCAGACATCGTTGCAATTCCTGGCCGGCCATTCCCACTCGATCCGGCCTTCGCGCGAGAAGACAAAAACTTTGCCCTGGGTGTAGTCGGCGCAGACAAACCGATGCCCATGCCCCTGCTGCACCGCGGTGGGAGCGGTGTGGTCTGGCGGCTGCGCCCGGACGCTGCCCACCGCCATGAACACCAGTGCCGGGAGCGCCAAGGCGCGGAAAAGGGAAAGCGATTGCGGCATAGGCACTATCGTTTTGACAGTTGACATGATAACCGTCCCGGGCGGCCCGGCGCAACATGAAATCCCATTTCAGCGCCGGGTATTGCGCCATGATTTTTCCCATTGCGCAATCCGTCGTTTCATCCAGCATTCGGCCATGATTTTCGGCGCGCACATGTCCACCAGCGGCGGCGTCTCCAAGGCGCTGGAACGCGGCACCGCCATCGGCTGCGGCGTGGTCCAGATATTTGTCAAGAACAACATGCAATGGACGGGCCGTGCTCCCGCCCCGGAGGAGATCACCGCCTTTGGGGCGGCGCGCGTGCGCGGCGGGTTCAAGGCGGTGTTCGGCCACACCGGCTATCTCATCAACGCCGGCGGCCCGCCTTCCGCCAAGCGGGCCAAATCGCTGCAATCCTTGATCCAGGAAATTTCATTGGCGGGCGCGCTGGGCTTGCCCTTCCTGGTGCTGCATCCGGGGGCGCATTTGGGCGAGGGGGAGGAGCGCGGCCTGGAACGCATTGTGGCGGGACTGGATGAGGTTTTCGCCGCGACAAAAAACTCCACCGTGCGCATCGCCCTGGAAAACACGGCGGGGCAGGGGAGTTGCCTCGGCTGGAGAATCGAACATCTGGCCGCCATCTACGAGGGTGTCCAGTCTCCGGCCCGGCTTGGCCTTTGCCTGGACACCGCCCACTTTTTTGCCGCCGGTTTGGATCTTCGCGCCCCTGGGGGATGGGACGCCGCCATGGAGCGCATCGAATCGCTCATTGGGCTGAAGCAAATCCTGGCCTTCCACCTGAACGATTCCAAGACCGGCCTCGGCTCGCGGGTGGACCGTCACGAGGACATTGGCCGCGGCAAAATCGGCCTGGAAGCTTTTCGTCACATCGTCAACGACGCCCGTTTTGCCGATTCCCCCGGCTGTCTGGAAACCCCCAAATCCGAGGACATGCACGAAGACCTGGAGAACCTGGCCACGCTGCGCGGCCTGGTCAGTTCAGAAAAAAGATAGATGGAAACCGAGCCGCTAATGCGGTAATCTCCTGCCCGTCAATGCCAGTCCAGTCCGCGCGACAGAGGGTTGCGCTGGCTCGGACGTTGGTGTTGTTTAATCAGAAGGAAAAATATGAATCGCTTCATGGCTTTGATACTGGCGGGTCTGCCGTGCCTTTTGGGTTGCAGTTCCACCGTGGTCTATCGTCCGGCCAACAAACCGGACCGCCTGGAATTTGAGCGGGACGTGCTGGACGTTTATCCCGGCGATATTCGCCAGAACCTGGATTTATACACCAACGTCGGCGTCGGTTGGGCGGGGATCATTAAGAGCACGAAGGCGGAGGGGGGAGCGGATGGCATGATTCACGCGGTCACGACCTTCGAGCACCGCTATTATGACTGGCAGGAGGAAGCCGGGTTGTACGGCGGCGCCAGATTGAGCGTCTCGCCGCGCGGCGAGGGCCTTTTCCGCACGGAGGCGGTCTTCCGCCGTAATAAACCAGGCGCCGGCCTCTCCGCGGTGGAACGCTTTGCCAGCCCTGGCAGCCTGGCCATCGTCTATGGCGTCCCGGAAAAAGTGGTGGATGGGACCGTGGTATTGAAGTACCGTTTTCTGCGGGTGATCCCCCCGGGGGACTATTCCATCAGTCAATTTGACTACGGGCGCTTTGGCGAACGGATTCGCTACATGGACACCCCGCCCGCGGCGCCAAAATCCTAAATCGGATGCTGCCCTTCGAGGCATTTTTGGCTTTGCGCTACTTGCGTCCGCGCCGGACGTTTGTTTCGGTCATCACGGTCATCTCGGTCATCGGGGTGATGTTGGGGGTTGCGGTCTTGATCATCGTCATCGCGGTGATGAGCGGCATGGACAAGGAATGGCGCGACCGCATCCTGGGCTTTGACGCGCACCTGAAAATCTACAGCCTAGATGGCTCGGCGCTGACCAATTATGCGGCGATGATGAAGCAAATCGGCACCAACCAAAATGTCGCCGGGGTCTCGCCGTTTATCCGGGACCAGGCGCTGGTGAAAACGGAGCTGAGCGAGGAGGACACCAATTTTTGCGCGGCGCTTTTTTTTGGAGCCGATCCGGGAACGCTGGCCGGCGTGAGCGACCTGCCCGGCAGCATCGTCCAGGGCAGCTTTGACATGCATGAGCAGGGAATGCTCATCGGCATTGAATTTGCCCGCGCCCTGGGATTGCACGTGGGGGACCGGCTGGCGATTTATTCGCCGGGCAGCCTCCAGAAAATGGCGCGGGCCGCTAGCCGGACCAATGAGGAAAGGGTGGCGCCGGAGGAATTCACCGTGCGCGGCATTTTTGACGCCGGTTTCAATGATTACAACAACTCCATCGTGGTGGCCTCGCTTCAGGACGCGCGCGCGCTGTATCAACTGCCTGCCGGCGGGGTGACGGGCATCTACGTAAAACTGCGGGACCCGTTTCTGGCGGATGAAGTCGCGCGACAGTTGGCCGACTCGCTGCAAGAGCCGGCCCGGATAATGACCTGGCGGGAAGAACACTCGGTGATATTCTCCGCGCTGGCGGTGGAAAAGAACATGATGTTTTTCATCCTCTTTTTCATCATGGTGGTGGCGGCCTTTGGCATCGTCAATTGCCAGATTACCTTTGTGGTGCAGAAGACGCGGGAGATCGGGATTCTCAAGGCGCTGGGCGCGACCAATTGGCAGGTGCTCACGCTGTTCCTGAGCCAGAGCGTGGCGGTGGGAGTGTTTGGGGTTGGCCTGGGCTTTGGTCTGGCGGTGGCGGCGCTGCATTATCGCAACGAGTTTCTGCACCTGATGCGCCAGGTCACGCACACCGCCTTGTTGCCGGCCTCCATTTATCACGTGTATGATTTGCCGGCGGTCATCCAGACCAGTGACGCGCTGGTGATTTGTGGGACGGCCTTTGTGACCTGTGTTTTGGGCGGTCTATTCCCCGCCTGGAAGGCCGCCCGTTTGCAGCCTGTGGAAGCGTTGCGCCATGAATGATTCCATCCCGCCGCCGCCCGCCTCCGGCCCGGTTCTCACGGCGCGCGCCGTGCGCAAGGCCTATCGGATTGGCCCGCGTTCGCTGGAAGTCCTGAGGGGCATAGATTTGAGGGTGGAGCGGGGCGAATTTCTGGCGTTGCGCGGGGCTTCGGGGACGGGCAAGAGCACGCTGCTGCACCTGCTGGGGGGCCTGGATCTGCCCGACTCCGGGGAAATTATATTTGACTTATGGAACCTGCGCGCGCTCCCGCCCGCCGCGCTTTGCCGGCTGCGCAACCGAAGGATCGGCTTTATTTTTCAGGCCTATCACCTGCTGCCCGAACTGAGCGCGCTGGAAAACGTCGCCCTGCCCGCTCGGATGGCCCGGATTTCCCGCGGGGAGGCCGGGGAGCGCGGGCGGGATCTGCTGGAGCGGGTTGGATTGGGCCAGCGCCTGGAGCACCGGCCTTATGAATTGTCCGGCGGGGAGCAGCAACGGGTGGCCATTGCCCGCGCGCTGATCAACCAGCCCGATCTGGTTCTCGCCGACGAACCCACGGGCAACCTGGATTCCCACACTGGCGACGAGATCATCCAACTCCTGTGCGCCCTGAGGGAAGAGCGCCGGACGACTTTGATCATGGCCACGCACGAAGCGCGCATCGCGGCGCGCGCCCCCCGGGTGGTCGAGTTGGCGGATGGAGTCCTGGCCGGCGCAAAAAACGGATCGCAGAGCCGGGAATAAAATATTATTGACAAAGCGATTGGGCCTCTTATCGGGTGTTGCTGACAAAGGCAAGGCGCGCGCTGTCGGGCGACCAGGAAGGGACGTTCATGGTTCCCTGCCCTCCATAGACGTAAGCGATGATCCTGGCCTTGCCGCCCTGGATAGGCAACAAGCGAAGGCAAACCTGTTTGTAATAGGGATGGTCGGTTGGCGCAACCTCCCTGCCGTAGGAGAGAAAGGCGATCCATTTTCCATCGGGAGAAATGTGGGGGAACCAGTTGTTGAACTCATCGTTGGTCACTTGTTCCTGGTTCTGACCGTCCGGGGTCATGCGCCAGAGTTGCATCGTCCCGCCGCGGCTGGAGTTGAAATAGATATGACTCCCATCGGGGGTGTATTCCGGGCCGTCGTTCAAGCCCGGGGCGTCCGTCAAGCGCGTTTCCGCGGCCCCGCCGGCGGAGGGCATTCTGTAAATGTCGTACTTTCCGTTGCGTCCGCCAGTGTAAAGAAGAAATTGTCCGTCGGGCGACCAGCCGTGAAAGTAGGAGGGCGTCAAGGGCGTGATGGCCGCGGGTGTTCCGCCCGCGACCGGCACGGTGAACACGCGGGACTGTCCGCCGTGGGCGGCGCTCTGGTCGCTGATGCCCAGCATCTTGCCGTCGAACGACAGGACATGATCGTTGTTGTTGGCTAGGCAAGGCGCGGTGTCCAGAACGGACGATTTTCCGGTGGCGAGATCCAAACGGCACAGTTGTCCGCGGCCCGCCGCCCGTCCGCTGATGTTATAGATGAGCGCCCGGCCGTCGTGGGTCCAGTTTGGCGCTTCGAACGGCTGGTCCGATCTGTAGATTGCCTGGAGTTGGCCGCTCTGCACGTTGAGGATTTCCATGACGCTCCCGATATAGTCGCGGTAGGGGACGAACCCTTCCGGCGCAGGCCGGATGATGCGCACGTCGCGGAAAACGGCCTTCTCCACCGCGTCCGCGGTATGAGCGCATATAAACAGGCCGGCGCACACCTCGTCCCCCAAGTCAAGATTGGTGAGTTGCGCGGTGGCGAATGGCTCGCCGTACCGCGCCGCGGAAAAAACATAGGTGTTGCCCTTGCGCTCCAATTGCAGCACGTTGGCGTTGCTGAGGGTGAGTTGGATTTCTTCCGT
>JBEKOF010000096.1:0-15553 GCA_049522055.1 Verrucomicrobiota bacterium
GCGAAGCGAAGTTCGTGCGAATTTCCCGCCGCCACCTCGCGCATCTTGTTCTTAATAATTAGTTTATGTAATAAACAAACATTACCATTGACAGTCAATCTAATATGTGATTGACTCTGCTTGTGATGAAACCAGTATTCGCGATCCGGGTCCGTGCCGCGCACAAGTGGCGATCAAACCTCGGCGAATGTTTTGGAACCGCCGCAAAGAGCTGCGCAAGGACGGTGATTCTGGCTGTTGTATCTTCGATGACATTCGCCGGGGCCGCCATCGGGAATGCGGCCACCCTGGAAACGGGGCCGATGATGAGTGTGCCCCGCATGGGGCACTACGTCGTGCCGATGCCGGGTGGCGCCGTGGCTCTGCTGGGCGGACACGGCACGGGGTTTGTCGCCCTCAACTCCATGGATCTGTGGACGCCGACCAACAACAGTTTTACCGGCGCGAGCATCCCCTTTGTCTATGACGGCGGCGCTCTGGTCCCCCTCTCCGACGGAACTTACCTGATGGCGGGCGGTGCCGCCAATTTGGGCATCGCTCCCGGTTATGCTTCCGCCCAAATACTCTATCCGTCCAACGCGACGGTCACCTCCACCGGCACCTCCATGGTCTATCCCAGAATGCGCTGCCAAGGCGCGCAGTTGACCGGTGGCAATGTTCTGATTGTCGGCGGATGGTATGACGCCGCCAGTACCACCTACGGCGAAATTTTCAGCCCGTCCAACAACGCCTTTGCCTCCACCGGCCCGCTCAACAACCCCCGGTCGTTGCCGCTGGTGTTCCCAACGTCGGATGGCCAGGCCGTGGTGGTCGGCGGCACCTCCATATACGGCGACTCCGACATCTCATCCGTCGAGCTATATAATCCCTCCAGCAACACTTTCACGGTCCTGGCCCCCTTCGTGATCCCCAGCGAGACCGCCTGGGTCTATGCAGCCCTGGGGTATAGCCAGGACATCGAACATTGCAAAACCAGCGACGGCCGTTACGTGTTCATGATGTCGCAAAACGGCGGCACTGATTACGCCCTCGCGTTTTTCGACCCGGCGAGCAAGCAATTCTCAAAGCTGGCCCTCACGCCGGCCTTTTGGACCAACGTGTCGGTTTGGCAGCCAGTCGTGGACCCGACCAACAACCGCGCGTTGATGTTGGCCGGAGCCAACCTGAACGGGGGCGCCAACGCCACTTTCCAAGTGTATCAGGCCGACTTGGCAACCGGCCAGACGCTCGCCCTTTCCGATCCGCTGACGATTTCCAACTACTATCCCGGCAGCGTGGCCATGACCCTCTTGCAAGACGGCCGGTTGTTTGTCACCGGCGGCAGCTCCAGCATGGGCTATGACTACAATTTCGATCCGGTGCAGAACACATTTTTTCTCAACGGGATTTACCCGCCGCCCCAGCTCCAGCAGCCCGCCGTTTCCGGCGGGACCTGCTCCTTCTACATTCAAGGCACGATCGGTGGCACCTACCAGATTCAATCCATTTCCATCCTCGGCGCCGGCCTGTGGCAAATGGCGGGAAGCGTCACCTTGACCAATTCAATCCAGCGTTGGTCCGACCCGGCGGTTCTCACCAATTCCACCCGCTTCTACCAATTAGTCCAGACAAGTCCGTGATGAAGTCAGGACAATTGCCCTCCACCTCCAAGGGGCAGGCTTCAGTGCTGCTATCAAGTTCATTTCTTCGCCGACTCACAGACTTTTCGCCAGTGGTCCACTGCCGCGCCCAGGCCGGGTTTGTCGCCAAAGGCTTCATCCTTGTATAGCGTCGCGCAAGACGGATGCGCCGCCTTCAACGCCCGCCATTCCTGCCACAGCGCATCGTACCGGGCGATGGCGACGGTAAGTCTGCCCACATCGTACTGCCCCGCTTTGTCGCCCATCGCCCCGCAAAGCAGAATCGTCCAGCCCTGCTCAATAATGGAATACTTGATCCGGCCATAGGCGCAGGAAGTTTCCACAAAATCCTGCGTCGCCGCATCGGCAAAATGGATTTCCCGCGCCAGCGTTTCCATTTTTTTCCACATCCCCACCGCTTCCGCTTTTTCCGCCAGGGCGCCCCCGGCCAAATTGCTCGTCGCAAAGGCCCCCAATTGGGGCGCGGCCATGAAATCATCGCGCGCCCACCAAAGGTCCACCGGCTGGAGCAAGCTGCATTGGCCGCGCAAAACCGCGGCGGCGGACAGCAAATTCAATTCGCGAAAACGGGCCGCGTCGCTGCCGCTCAAGCCGAGCTGTTGCCGGGCGAACTCGTCGAAAATCTCCGCCTCGCTTCGCTGCGGATTCCCGGCGTACTGGGCCATCACGTACGCGTTGAGCGCGCACCAAAGCTCGTTGGTGATGTATGGGCCTTCCCAGCCGCCGCCGCGCGACCACGTCCACACGCCGGCGAAATTGGTATTGTTGACAATGTCGCGCAACCCCTTCGGCTCGCCGGGCTTCATCAGCGTCCCGTATTCTTCCCAGCCGTTGATGACGCCGTCGCCCACGTAATACGGATGCGCCCCCTTGCCGTAAGCCTCCCGCTGGCATTGCACCTCGACTATCTGACGGTGCCGGCCGAGGCCCAGCGTCGGATTGAACGGCGTCATGCGCAGAAAATCCCCGGCCTGAGGCTTGATGGAAAAATCAAATCCCGGTGCGGCTCAATCGCCTCCGTCACTTTCAAATAGTAGGCCGGGTTGACGTGAAAATTGTTCCCGAAGTCCCACGTGCGGTAGAATATCATTTTGTTGCGTTTCACGCACGCCTCGTCGCGCAACAGCTTGAGCAAGGCGATGTGGCTTTCCGGGCCGTTCAGGATCGCGCTGCTGCCTTGCGTTTTGCCTTCGTTGGCGTTGCCGCTCGCCGCGTGAAACGGCGTGTCCTGCAAATAAACCTCCCCCGTACGCACGACCAGGCCGTCCAGTGACGGGCATCGCGCAAACAATTCTCCCACTTGCGCCCGCAGAAGGGTCTGCGTCACCGGACGCTCCAAATCAATGCGTCCTCTCTCATCGCAAATGTCATTCTTGAATCTCCCAACCAGCGCCTTCGGCAAGACGATGAATTGAAACCACGCATAAGCCCTGATGCCCGCGGCGTGCGCTTGTTGCGCCTTGCTTTCCAGGGACTGTGCGTGTTCCTCAATCCAAATGCGCGCCTCGCTGCTCTTCGTCAAAATGTCCGGCCCAATCGCGTCGAACGTCTCCGACGCCTCCGCCTCGGCTTCGATCACCTGGCCGTTGTAACCCCAATCGGCCAGCTTGCGCGGGTCCCGAAACGCCGACGCCTGCTGCGGTTCGCCAGGATTGTCCTGTACCATGTCCAGGATAAATCGCGCTGGATATCCCTCGCCTGCTTTGGCAACCATCTAGCAACCGCCGATGCAAACGACCGCAAGCATCAGTCTAACGACTGAAACGCGGCCGATTCTTGCGCTTCTCGGCGCCATGACCGACAAGGCGGCGGACAAAACACGGGCCAGCATGGGCGGATTGTGGGCGAACGCAGTCGCAAGGGCAATGCGCTTTCTTGCGGCCCTGAGGGAAAAATGGGTCTCAAGCCCCTGCCTCCATGCAAATGTGGCCATGCTGATCAAAAGTTGCCTTCGGCGCCCAGACCACCTCCCAATAATAGCCGTCGGGATCAGAGAAATAACCGCTATGGCCGCCCCAGAAAACGTCCTGGGCGGGTTTTACGATTTTTCCGCCGGCCTTCCTGGCGAAGGCCAACACTTCGGCCACCTCTTTTTTCCTCCTGACATTATGCGCGAGGGTAATGCCCGAAAATCCTCTGGCCGGTTTCACGCCCGGACCAATGTCTTCTGCCAGCTTCTCCAGCGGATACAGCGCCAACCTCGTGCCGGCGGTGGTAAAGAACGCAATCTCATCACTTTCATTCGCATTGGTCGGAAAGCCCAAGCCGTCGCGATAAAACCGGATGGACTGGGGCAGATCGGATACTCCCAAGGTAATAATGCTGATACGCGCTTCCATAATCTTCATACCCATTTGGGGTTTTTTAAATCACTCATCATACTACGACGTGCCGATTCTCGCGCTCCTGCAATGCTGCGTTCTTGCCGGACAGCCTTCATCCTTTTTCCGTTCCCAATCGGGATTTCCCATTGGATTTCTTGCCCGCGACCAGCGGTCCGCCATAATTCGACGGTCGCTTCAAGCGCAGCAGCCGTCTTTAGGCGCCCCTTCGTATTGGTCGTGATAACGCACCCAATTCTGCGAGGCCTCCGGATTCTCGTCGCGGCCTTTGGCGGTCAGGTCGAGAAAATTGTAGGTCGTGTTCATCAAGTCAATCCCCCGCTCATAAGACGAGTAGGTGTGGTAAATGTTGCCGTCCTTGTCGCGGTAAAACGCGCTGACGCCTTCGCGCTCGCCAATGTCCATGTCCGAGGGCGCATAATTGTAAATGGCCTTGCCACTCTTTCGTTGCTCCACCGTGAATGAAACGTTGAAATCATAATTGAAATCCGTGTTGAACGAGGATACCCACTTGAACTTCCAGCCCATGCGTTTCTTGAACGGTTCAATCTCCTTCCATGGCGCGCGGGAAACAACGGCCAAAGCGGTGTCCCGATGTCCGATGTGCAAGTTCACGCTGTCGAAATGGTCGGCCCAAAACGAGCAATGCTCGCAACCCTCCCCCCAGCCCGGCCCGAACATAAAATGATAGATAATGAGCTGGCTCCTCCCGCAAAATAAATCGGCGAGCGTCACTTTGCCGGTCGGCCCGTCGAAAACGTACTCCTTTTCGATTTTGACCCAGGGCAGCTTCCGACGTTGCAGGTTCAATTTATCGCGCAATTTCGAGAACTTCTTTTCTTCGACAAGGAGTTTCAGGCGGGCCACGAGCCAGGCCTTTTGCGAAACGACTTTGCGGTTCTCCATTCCGTGAACGGTTTCAATCTTCGGCATTACGTTCTCCTTTCTATCCGGGATTTCCCATTTAGGTTCCTGGCCCGCGAACTCCGTGGGCCTTCTTCATGTTGCTCTTCCTGCTCCACCGGTTTGCAAGAACTTTTTTCCAGCGCGTTCCGGTTATTCTCTGGCACAGGGCTGTTTCGATCCTACTTTTGGCTCCCTGCGCCCATTTTTCCCCGGCTGCGAAGACAGGCGCGGGCAAACTCCGTTGCCCGGTGCCCCTCCCGCATCGGCATGAGTTTGGGGAAGAGCGGACCCGCTTGCGGCAGCGTTCGCAACACGGCCTCAAGCTCTTTGCCAAAACGGATGATCGAAGCGGTTCCGGTCTTGTGGCGGTGGAAGCTCACGATTTTGCTCTGCCAGTCAATGTCCTCGGCGGTCAAGTTCGCGAGGTCGGATTGCGCGCCGCCCAGAAGCCAGCAGAATTCATAAAACGCCCGGCGTTCCGGTTTCAGTTCGGCGGCGATGATGGCTTGATTTTCTTTCCAGGTGATCGCGCGCTTGTCTTTGAACCGCACGGAAGGCCATTGGCGTTTGGGCACCAGCGGCCAAGCCAGCCAGTTCATGTCCAGGCAGAAGTTGTGCTGGCGGCCAGATACGTCCGGGCGATGTGGAGATTGAGGACCGGCTGCCGGTGGGCTTCGTTTTTGGAATGAAGGAGCGTTTGGGCTTCGGCTTCGTCCCTGGTGCGGAGACTGATTTGTTTGCGGGTGGCCGTGTCCTCGCTGTAAAAAACCCCCGCGCGGCGGAACAGGATGAATCGTTGTTTCATGGCTGATTTCTCTGAATCGAGAAACCAGTCCGGTTTCATCCGCATTGGCGAATGCGAGTTTCGGCGAGTTTCAGCGGAGTTTTGGCGAATTGTGGCGAGTTGTCGTTTCGCGCCCCAATTCACTGACACTTTCACTGACAGTGGCCATTCCAACTTACGCAACTCCTTGATACTCCCACACTTGGGAGTGGAGGCGGGGGTCGGAATTGGGCTGATAACCACCGCAAACCACAGATAAAATGCCAGATTCTGCTGGGAAGTCAAGCCTACCCGGCATAACCCAAACCTACTCATTTCCTACTCACCAAGTGTGCGTTTCAGTGTGCGTTGGTTTTTGCGGGAAAAAGTCCCCACAGACATATGCCATTTCTGATCTCCCCTGAAGGAACTCCCAGCCAATCCGCTCCTGCGCCAGGCGCTGGCCGGCGGCGAAAAGCTGACGCGCCGGCTCAGCACAGGTTTCCAGCCAGTCGCAGAGTGTGGCGGATGGCGGCTCGGCTTCCGAAGGCTGACCGCGCCCGCGGCCGAGTGTCAACAACTGATGATAGCTCCAGAGATGCGGAAAGATTGCCGGCAGGCCGGCGGCTTGAGCGCGCGCGGAAGCTTCCTGCGGAATCAGCAAACCTTGGGGATCGAGATCGCCAAAATACAGCACGGGGCGCATGCCGCCGAGCGCGGCCAGTATTTCACGCAGGGAATGGATGCCATCCATGAAACGATTGCCGCACCCGTAAACAATGGCGCTGAACAGTTTTTGCTCGGCATTCCATCGGCAATAGGAGTGCCATGTCGCGGCGTTTTCAATTATCAGCACAGGCCCTTCCGGTTTTGGACCTGGCGTCCAAGGCAGCGGTTCGGAGACGATGAAAAAACCGAGCTTTTCGGGCGTGAGGCGTCCATCGCCGAACAATGCGGAACTGCGCACCAACTGGTCGAGTCGTTTCTCGTCGCCGAAAATTTCAAGTGACCTTTCCTTAATGGGCACACTCGGTCGCTCGCGACCGCCACGGGCAAAGAAGTCCTGTAGTTTAAGCAAGTCGGCCAAAGGGACAAAAACGCGAACGGTCACCAGAAAGCGCAACTCAGGCGCCCATGGAATTGCGCGGAGATCGGGTTTCTCGGTGGAGACTGCTTCTCGTGGCAGTTTCACCCAGCGCGGCAAGGCTGGCAGGGCGGAGACTTCCCACTGTTCGCGACCCTTCGGTAAATCAATCCGTTCGTCGAGTTGCAGCCGGTCGAGCAGTTCGCGCAGCCTGGTGCGGGCGGCTGGAGAGGCCGCCAATTCCGGGTGAACTTCCTGGAATGCACGGCGGAGTGCATCCAGTCCGAGACGGACCTTCCCATCGGAATGATCGAGCAAGCTGCGATAAAACTGTTCCGTCGGATTCATGCCTCGGTGGCTGGGGGCGTCGCACCACTGGCTTCGCCGTTAGCGTCAAAGATACGGATGTCTTGGATGACTGACTCGTCGGTGTCGGTTTGCAGGCCGACGGCAAGTTCGCCCGTGGCGGGGATGAAACGATTTTTTGCCAAGCGGACGCGGTTCGGAAAAACGCTCAGTGCCGCAGGGTCATTGATGCCGGTGGCGTAGATGAGCTGGACGCCTAACTGGCTGGCAATCCAGCGGTGCATTTGCAGGAACTCTGGTTTCGAGCACGGCCCGACAGGGTTGTCGAGCAGCAGCGCACTGACTTCGGCACGGCGTCCAGCATGGCCGCGGCTTTGCGTGCGGATTTTTACAAGCGTGCAATAAAGGAGGATGGCGACTGTGGTGCGCTCGCCTTCGCTCCAGCCGGCCATTTCGCGCACCGGGTAACGCTGGCGTCGGCGCTGGGTTTCGGGCTTGAGGATGGTGGCGTCAACGCCGGTTTCGCCCACTAACGCTGTCAACGAGCGGAACACCAGTTCAATTGCAGGCGGAATCTTTCCCTCGGTGAACATCAAATCCACCAGTGACTTGAGCCGCGCCAGATTGTCCGCGCGGTTTTGCGAAAGACGCAGGCGGATGCGCAGGAACGGTTCGCCCGCCCACTCACCCATATTCGCGGGAAGCACACTCCATTTTTCAGCGCGGTGTAGCAACCGGGCGGCCTGCTCGCAAACATTGAGCAAGGATTCAACCAGCGTCTCGCGGTGCTGGTTCATCTGTTCCAGATCCGCCTGTAGCACCAACGTTTCCTCATGCACCGCGTTCCGTTTATCGGCGGCGCCGAGAATGAGTTCCTCCAGCGGCATGTGAGCGAAGAGAGAACGCGCTGGAAGGTCCATCGCACGGGCGAAGCGGTCTTCCTGGGTGAGTTCGGAAATCCGGCTGTGAAGTGTTTGCAGCTTGCCGTGCTCCAATTGTGATTCGGCGCGGGTCTTCTTCAGTCGTTGCAAGCACTCCTCGGTGTGAGATCTCACCTGGGCATCGTCATCGGGCAAATCAGCAGGCGATATTCCGGTGGGAGAACCCTGATCGCGCAATCGGTCGGCAAGATTGCCGTAATCCGTTGCGCGTTGAGCACAGCGCATCTTCGCCTCAGTGGAAGATTGGCTGGCATTGCGATTTGTCTCGGCTTTTTGCTGAAGCTGGACGCTCTCTGTTTCAAGTTTAGCCACCTCGCTGGCGGCAGCGGCTGAAGTCGAGGGAATCAATTCCACTTGGCCGGGGCGTTCTTGCTCGCCCGCAGCCCCGAGTTCCTTAAATCGTTTCCGCGCCTCCTTGAAAGTGAGATCGGCTGCACCCTCCGCTCGTTGTGAAGCCGCCACTGCCAATTCTGCCGTCTGCAATTGCCCTGGCAGATCGCCAACAGCCATCTTCGCTACTGCGGCGAATTGGTCTAATCCGGCAAATTCGTTGGCGAGTTTTTGCTCTTTCGTTCGCTTTTCAGTTTGTTTGGCCGCCAATTCGCCCTGTGCTTTCGAATTGAGGAAACGCCCTTCGTATTGCTGGCTTGCGGCCTTGTAGCGGGTTCGGAGTTGTTCCAGCGAGTCGGTGACCGACGTCGGCAGAGTGCCGACATAAATGATGCTGCGGGCTTCGTTCTGGAAGCCAGCCAACTCCACGCCAAGTTCCGTGAGTCGATTCACCAGCGGTTGCTCCTCGGTTTCCTGTTTACCGAGACGCTCCTCTAGTTCGGGCAACTCGACGCCGATTGCCTGCAAGCGCGAGCCGAGCTCGATTTGGCGCGCCCGCTTCGAATCATAATCAATGTCGAAACGTTCGATGAAGGTATTGAGTTGACCGACCGCTTTCTCAGCCCGCTGGAAATCCTGGCGGGCAAGGATCTCTGCGGTCGTCGCCGACGCGATTGCCTCTGCCACTTCCTCCCGGCGTGTGGTATTCCTTCGCTGGCGTTCTTGTAGAGATTCCAAGCCCTGTTGCTCTCCGCGCAATTTCTCCCGCAGCATTCCCAGTTTCGTCCCTCCATACTCAGCAAGCCATCGGCCAAGTTCATCGCGCAGAGTCTTGGTGGCGTCTAGTTGAGCGTGAAGCGTTTCCAGTTCCTTGTTGCGCGAGGTGATCACCGAGGCCAGTTTCTCCACCTCAGCCTGGGCGCCTGCGAAATTGAATCCGGCGGCGTGCCGGGGCAGAACGACCATCCTCTCACCATTAGTAGATGAGGGCAGCTTGGCAATGGCGTCGGGCGTGGGGGCAACGACCACCGCCAATTGCTCAGTCCGCAGCGCAGCGAGGGCCTCGCGCAAACGCAGGCCATCCGCTGTTGCATCAAACAGCACCCCGCCAAATCGGGCCGGGTCGCTGGCGAGCAGGTCCGCGGCAGCCTGATGATCGGTGAAATTGTAGGCCAGCCACAGGGCGGCGGTAGTGGCGCTGCGGATGCCCGCGTTTTGCAATTTTTCCACCAGCACTTCAATATCCCGGTGCGGGGGGAAAAGCCGCTGCTTGTCCACCGACGCCTGCGCCCGTTCATCTTCCGCCCCCTCAACGTTCAGCCGCAAGATTTGACGAAGAAGAGATGAGGCCCGTTCGGACAACCGTTCGGCGGTCTGGGGCAAATTCAGGTCTGCCCGCGATGCTTCAACAGCGGCCCGGGTCTGCTCATCAGTCGCGAGGCGTTCCTCTTCGGCTTGGGCAGCAGAAACCTGTTTGCCAAGCTGACTTACGAAACTGGTCGCGGCAGCGATTTCGCCTGACAACTGGGTCGCCACGCCAACCAAGCCGGTCTGTTCAGTGCGGAGATTCCCAATTGAGCGGGCAGCATTCTCCTCGGCTTCCTTCGCCTTTGAACTCGTGTCTTTCCACCGTGCAAGCCCATCCGCTGCCGCTTCTTTTATTTCCAGTAAGCCTTCGGTTCGCAGCCGATCGCGATGTGTCTCACGCAAAGCGAAATGCTGGTCGAGCGCATTCTTCTCTTGCTGCTTCGTGGATTGCTCCGTGACTAATTTTGTCCGTTCATCGCCCAGTTTCTTGAAACGATCGCGAAGCGCCTTGTGCTCATGCTGCACCGTGTTCTGGTTGGTCGTGACCGGACCGACGGCTTGCTCGACCTGGAATTTGTAGGCCGCACCCAAAACTTGGAGTGCTTCCAAAACTGGCTTTGCTTGTGTGTGCTCATGTTCCAAAGCGCGCTCCAATTCGGTAACATCAGCAGTCACGGTGTGCAACTCGCCCAGAACCACAGCCATTTCACCAAGCCGCTTATCCTGTTGGGCAGCGGTTCGGACCTGCTCACAACGCTTCAGTTCAGCTTCAGCCTCCCCGACTTCCAACTGGGCTTTGAGCCGACGGAAGAAGTTTTGTCGGCGGCCGTTGGTTGTTCGCGCGGATTCCAGCCGCTTTTTCTCGATTTCCAACAGTTTCAACTCTTCCTCACGCCGCGCCATTTCGGTGTTGAACCGATCTTTAGCAACAATCAAAGCAGCCCAGAGTGATCCAGCATCACGCTCGACCGTCTCGCCTCGCTCTTTGACGGATTGCCAGATGCCGAGTTGCTGCACGAACAAGTCAAGGTCCACGAGAAGCTTCTGGTTGAACTCCAACTGAAGCTCCAACGCTTCACGCCGCCGGAGCTTCGGCAGGAACGCGTCAAGATTCTTACGGACTTCGGTTGCGGTGGCGGGATCGAAGCCGAGCTTCAGAAATTCGTGGATGAAATCAGCGTCGCGCTTAAGCTCGTTGAAGAGATTGTTGATGCCGCCCTCGCGCTCGTTCATGCGCAGTTGGAACGTGAACAACTCAGGGTCGAGGTGGTTGTTTTCCAAATGCTCACGCCACTCCGCCTGGTTGGTTGTGTGGACTACGGCGAGACGTGGTTGCGTCTTCTGCTGTGCATCAAGCCAGTCACGGAACGCCTCGAAGGAAGGAACCGGCTCACCCAGCCCAAGGACAGGCAGTGAATCGAAATTAACATCACGCCCAGGCCGCATGGTGAAGAACAGACGGCGCAAGTCCCCGGTGCTGCGGTCTAGTCCGCGCCATGAGAGCGCCTGTCCGACCAGCAGTATTTCGCGCGGGCCATCTGCCAGCAGAGACGCTTCGGCACGGTCGTCGGTGGTGTCCCATTCGGTGATGACAAAGCCCAAGTCGCGGTCGCGAAGGTAGTCGCCCAGTTCTCGCGCCCTGCTTTCAGCCTGCTTGCCGAGAAAGAGCCGCTGGCTGGGGCGATACGTGGAGAAATAAAGGCTGAGGAGCGAAGATTTGCCTGTGCCGTTCTCCGCCCAGATCACGGAGTCTGCCGCGCGGCCCTGGGCATCGCGCAAATCCAACGTCAGCGACGGAAATCGAGCGTCCTGGTGACCAAGGCCGGCAAAATGAATGCGGGTGATGCGGGGCATAATGCAGGATCAAGTCAGGAAGCCGGGGTTCCTTCAGGGCTACCGGATGGGGCAGACGGCAGTGCCTGTTCATATTCGCCACCCGGCTTGGCAGCGAATGCCCGCAACTGTTCCAACAATGCGTGCGCGCCGTGATACTTGAGGCGGATGCGATACGCGGACGTGCCCTGATAGTTCCCCCTTTTTTCATCCACCAGGCGGAGCAATCCCTGTCCCGCGAGATATTCCAGCGCGTAGCCACACATGCCGGTGAGTGATTGGCGCGATTCGCGCTTGTTCTTCGTTTCCTTCGTCAGCGCCTGTGCGAGCACGACACGCCATGCCCGTTTCTCTTCCGATTCAGCCGGATCAGGATTTTGCGCGTGGCGCGCGTTTTCGGCCTCGGCTAAATTTTTAAGCCATTTCGCCAACTCCGGCGCGGTTAGGAAGGCGGCTTGCACATCGTCATCCTGTGCCAAAGTCTCCGCCCGAGGAAATGACCAAGCGGCAATCGCGACCTGAATAATGCCATGACAGATGCGCTCCTCCGGTGTCATGCCGCTGCGATAATCGTCCGCATTCAATCGAAAAGGGCTGGTTTCACTCGCGGTGACGATCAAGCCATGTTTTCCAACATAGACGATTCGCAGGCCAAGCCCATCGCAAACGCCATCAGTGATCGTGCGGAGCGTAACTTCCTCTTCATAGCGGCGGAGCAATTCGGAATAATCCTTGGACGTTGCAGGCGAGCGCGACGCTAACGCAAACCCGATAAGGCGACCGGCATCGTGGGCATCGTTGGCGGCAGGGTTCATTTGCTCAAGCGGCTTAACACAAGTTCATCACCCGAAAAACCTTCGGCGGCAAAGGGCTTTCCGTCAGGCACGACAGCAAATTGGCGTCGCTCGCCCGCCGCGCCAAATTGTTCCATGGTCAGCAACACGAAGAGCCGGCAGGCAGGAGGCGACAGGCCATGTTTATTGGCGACGGCAAGCAATTCGGAAAGCTTTTGTGCCCCCCGCAATTCGTGCCGCAGAAAATCACGCACCGCAACACGGTCTGCGGGCTGAAATACGGGCGGCGCTTCGGCAAGCGCCTCAGTCTGGGGCGCTGCGACGTCGGCTTGCAGCGCATCAGATTCGGTCGGGAGAGCAAGCAGTTTGGACCAGATCTGCTCCAAACTTGGCGGAACTGGTGTCGCGTGTCCGACCAACAAATTCATCGCGGGCACCCACGCTTCCCGTACGAAACTGACTTCCGCGTGCAGCCAAGGTAACAGGACTTCAGGCTCAAGATTCACACATGCACCCATCGCCCCGCGGCGCAAACGCTGGCGGGCGTGTTCTTCCCGAAACTGGTCGTTGGCCGTGATAAGCAAACGGTGGAGCTCGAGATTGGTGATTTCAGACTTTTCGAGTTCATCCAACAAACGGGTGAGTTTGCCAAGATCGTCGCCGCCAGCCTGGTCGCGGCGCTGTTCAAGACCGGTGCGAAGCTCAGCCTCCTTGCGTTGACGTTCACGGATGTGGCCGAGTGCGTGGGTCATCTGCGGAAGCACTTCGGTGGTCCATTTCGCCTGATCCGCATCGCGCCGGGCGACTTCCAGTCGCAGGCGAATGGTCTCGGCGTAGGCTTTTGCACGAATTTGCGCCTGCCGCGCGGTTTGAATAGCGTCATCCAGCCGTCCGCGCTGGGATTGATATTTGAGCACGGCCAGGTCGGCTTCGGCCGCGTCTTCCAGATTGTATCCGAGCATCTCGGTATAAAGATTGATAGCCTCACTGCTGGCGCGGTAGACGCGTTCACCCTCTTCCGTCTGGGTTTCCTCCAAAAGACGGTAGGAAAACTCCCGCCAACGGACGTCGCCATTTTCCAACGCGGCGTAGCGCTCGACAAATTGCTGCCGGCGTCCGCGCTCGTTGAACAACGCATCGAGAATAATTCCGACCGCGCGCTTCTTATCTTCCTCCACGATGCCAGGGTCAGCGGCCTGAAGAATGGGAGACAAGACAATCTCAATGTCCCGCCGCGTCGCGCCAGTGCCAAAGCCCATTTTGTCGATCACCACATCCAGCACCACGAGACAAAGCATCCGCAAGTCGTGCCGGGAGAGATCAAGTCCACGTTGGTTCTTGTTTGTCTCCAGTTCAAGGAGAGGGGCAGGGGCAATTAGACTGCGCGTGCGACGCGCCACCGCTTCGCCCAATTCTCGCGATTCCAGCATCCCGGTCTTGTTGGTGGCCGGCGCAGTTTCGCAGGTCTCACCTGGCGAGGCCGCGACAGCGAACAGGTCATCAAGCGGGTTATTGGCTTTTGGTGCCATGATTTCTCAAGACCCCTGTGAGAGAGTCGGGTGAGTATGGTCCAATCAATATTGGTTGTCACGACTGGAAGCGACTCATCTGATGGGGGTATGGAATATTGAATCATCGTGGCTACGACAAACCATCTGATGGGAAGCGACAGGGCGGCTCCAGGGGGATCCGGTGAAACACATCGACAGGTTCAATCGATCCCTGGGAAAATACGGGCAGAACCACCCTAATTGGTACGCGCAGGCGGGCCGTAAACCGATTTTTGGCCGTTTGGCCAAACTTTGCCCCTGAAAAGTGCCGCGGCCAAAATTCGGTTCACGGGGTTCTGCGGGTCGTGGCCAGCGAATTGATTCTGCCTGGTGATCGAATTAGCGCGCGAGCGCTTGCGCGCCCAGTTGGACAAAACCCATCACGCCTTGCAACTTCAGCCCGGCGTCGAACCGCCGGTCAGAATGCGCTGTGCTTGGTACCAGTAATAAAATGCCTGTGCGTTGCCACCTTTGAGCCGGGTCAACGGCGACCAGGGCGCTTGGATTTGCAAGTCACGCAATTGAGCAATGCGGTCGGGCTGAAAACGCAATTGCTCAATGGTCACGCCCTCCGGGCGACGCTGAATCCACGCGGCGATACAGGCGACTTTGGCGGCGGCGATGCGGGCTTCGTCGCGCCGGAACGGCTGGTTCACAAGATGGTTTTGCAACGCGGTCACGCCGTCCTGCAGGAAAAGCCCCTGCTCCGTTTTTGCGCCGCCGCGCAATTCGATCTGGCTGTAAAGGAGTCCGGCTTCGATGGAATCGTTCAGAGTCTCGGCGAGGCTGAATTCCGCCTTGCGATAAATAAGCTGTCGTGCGTGTGTGGCAACATAGACTTCAGCGGCCACGCTCAAATCGGTGGCGGCGTCGAATAAGACTCCGACATCGAAAAGTTGTTTCGCGATATCCGTCTTGCGCTTCGGATCATAAAGGATGCCGATGGTGCGCGGCGCGAACGCCGTGAGTTTGTCGCCGAGCAGGCTGTTTACTGTCGGCACGGCCACGCGAACTTCACGTTCCGGCGTGATGAACGGAGTGTTGATGATGACAGGTTCGCAATGTGCTGGCGCCTGTGATTCAAAGAGCGCGTCGAGCAAAACGTGGTCGTTCTTTGCTTCGACATCCGACGGATAGAAGATGCGAAAATGTTTTTTTGGCGGCAGTTCTTTGTCTCGCTGGGCATCGTGTGTGTAGCCGGCCAACGGCATGAGATGGCTCACCCGTTTCAGAACGGCGATCAACTCCTCCGCCTTCGCCTGCGTGACAATATCCACGTCAATGGACAAACACCGGATGGGATTCAGGCGCAGGAGCAGGCTCGATCCGCCCTTAAATTGGATGGGTAATCCGCTTTCCGCCAAATGGCCCAGAAGCTGGAGTGCGACGATGGTCTTCTCCAGCATCACCGGATTCCGGCATTCGATTTCGGAAGCTTGTCTCAAAATCCACTGTCTTCCAAAACATTCGGGCGAAATCATGGCTTGTCATCAGAACCAGCTAACGCGGAGTTTTTCAAAAACTCCGCTTTGATGTGTCGTTGCAATTCCAGCCCGGCAGGGCGGCGCTCGCGCGCATAATCCAGCAGTCGGGCCAGCGAAATCCGCGAGTAGCCAGCGAGATTGTCGAACATGCGGAAATACTCGCCCTCATCCATCAAGCCCAGCGCCCGGACTTCCATGAACAACTCCACCAGCAACCCCTCCACGGTCACCAGATGCCCGTCGTGCGGCTGCGTAGTCGGCTTGGGGCGGAT
>JBEKOF010000097.1:0-15360 GCA_049522055.1 Verrucomicrobiota bacterium
GGTGGCCAGGGCCTCGGTGACGGCCTTGGCTTGTTCCGGTTGATGGAGATGAAATCGTTTCGGCATGGCCCACGATTGCGCAAGATCTAAAATAGTGCAATTACAAAATAGAAATGGTATCATCCGTGCTATGAGCTTTGTCGCCATCCCCGGTCTGATTGGCCCGATGCTCGGACCCATCGCCGGCGGTCTGATTGTCGGCTATTTTCATTGGCGCGTCATCTTCTTTGTCAACTTGCCGATTGGCCTGCTCGGTTTGTATCTGGTCCATCGGCATCTGCCGGACTATCGCCAGGAGCACTCCCATCCGCTGGATGTCATCGGACTGATCCTGTTCGGCTCCGGCATCGCGCTGCTCTCCTATGTGCTTGAAGTCTTCGGGGAGCACACGCTGAGCGGTCGCGCCATAATGGGGCTGTTGGCGGTTGCCGCCGCTCTTCTCACCGCTTACGGGCTGCGGGCGACCCGCATCGAATTTCCTTTGCTGCGGCTGGCCTTGTTTGGCATTCGGACCTTCCGCGCGTCGGTCAGCGGCAGCTTTTTCACGCGGCTGGGCATCGGCGGAATCCCCTTTCTTTTTCCGCTGCTCTATCAGGTCGGCCTCGGGTTCACCCCGATCCAATCCGGCCTGCTCGTGATGCCCCAGGCGGTGGCGGCGATGAGCCTGAAGATCACCTTGCCGCGCATTCTCAGGCGCTTTGGTTATCGCGCCGTGTTGATTTTCAACACCATGATGGGCGGTCTGCTGATTGCCCTCTTCGCGACCATCGGGGTGGGCACACCGGTGTGGCTGATCGTCGCGCAGTCGTTTGTTTATGGGTTTTTCACCTCGCTGCAATATACCAGCATGAACACCCTGGCTTACGCGGACGTCACGGAGGAAGAGACCAGCGCCGCCAGCACCATCGCCAGCACCATGCAACAGATGTCCATGAGTTTCGGCGTGGCGACGGCCTCGCTGGCCACGGCGTTTTTCGTTCCCGACCGCTTTCATACCAGCGCGCCGGAAATGATTGTCGGCATTCACAAGGCTTTCCTTGTCCTGGGTGGGCTGACCGTCCTCTCCGCTGTTGTTTTCCGCGAATTAAAAAAGGATGACGGCGACAGCGTCAGCAGGCATAGTGTTCTGGAGCATGCCGGCTAACGGCATTCCCACCGGCCGAAATCAACCCGTGCCAGGCGAAGCGATGACTTATGAATTGGACTCCTTTGAACCTCACCGTTCGGGTCGGCTGCAATCTGGCCTACGAGACCACCGTGCCAACCGCCGTTCTTTTCGTGCTCAAACCGCGCCTGGAAGGCCGGGTGCTGGTGATGCGGGAGCAGCTCTCCTTCGGCATCGGCCTGCCGTCCTACGAATTTCAAGACAGCCACGGCAACATTACCTATCGCTCCATGTTCATGCCGGGCCGCAACGAAATCCGGCATGACGCCCTGGTCGCCGTTTCTTCCCTGCCCGACAGCCGGGAGGTGCGAGGCCCGATTGCGCCGGTGGGACAACTGCCTTTTGAATGGCTGCGCTACACGCTGCCGAGCCGTTATTGCGATTCGGACAAGCTCCTCAATTTCGCCTGGAGTAATTTCGGCCAGGTCCCCCACGGCCTGCCGCGGGTGCAAGCCATTTGCGATTGGGTTCATAATCACATTGAATACCGCTTCGGCTCGGGGCGGCCCGACCTCTCCGCCTCGGAAGTCATCCAGAGCCGGCACGGCGTCTGCCGCGATTTCGCCCATGCGGCCATTGCCCTCTGCCGCGCCTTCAATCTTCCCGCCCGCTACGTCACCGGACATTTGCCGGACATTGGCTACGTGGATCCCGGCTCCCCGATGGATTTCCACGCCTATTGCGAAGTTTATCTGGGGCAGGACTGGCTCACTTTTGATCCGCGCTACAATGTGCCGCGGATCGGGCGCGTGAAGGTGGCGCATGGCGCCGACGCGGTGGATGGCGCGTTTGCGACGATTTACGGCGAGGCCAATCTGACCCATTTTGAAGTCTGGGCCTATCAGGTCAATCCGGCGGAAGTCTCCCTGGGCGATCCCATTGATTTATCCAAGCGCCTCGATGGTCAGGAGGCGGTGCGAACCTGCAAACTCTCTGTCTGAAGCAATCATTGGGAGTCCGTTGTTAGCCAGACAATTTTGATTTCCTTTTCGAGCGGGTTGAAATCGGTGTCGGCGGTAACGAGATCGGCTTTTTTGCTTTTGGCGAGCGCGGCGGCAAAGGCCTCTGCCAAGCCCAGGTTGTGCGCGGCTTTCAATTGCGCGGCCGCCTCGGCCAGTTCGCGGTCCATTGGCGCAACTTCTAGCGGCATGGCACGCCCAAAATGCCGCGCGCCTTCGAGTCCTTCGGCGCCGTTTTTGCGCTGCATCTTGTAAAGCACCTCAGCCCAGTTCACCGCGGCGATGAGGATGCGTTTGTCGTCCTCCGCGGCCCGATGAAGCAGGTTTTCCACTTTCCCGGCGCCCGGTTCATCAAAAAACAGCGCCAGAATAGCGGAGGCGTCCAAAACCGTGGTCTTCACTCAGCCGTTCTCCTTTTCCCGCTCCGCGCGGCGTTCTTCCAGGTGTTCCCGCACGACGGATTTTTCGCCGGGCTTGACTTTGAACATGCCTCGAAAGCTGTGGATGTATTCGCGGGTGACCGGCTGGAAGATGATCCGCCCGCCCTCTTCCACGAAGTTGACGCGGGTGCCGGGCTTGATGCCGAACCGGCGGCGGAGGCGCGCGGGAACGACCAACTGGCCTTTGGAGGTAACGTAGGAAGTGTTCATCGGTTTTCTGTCATTCTGCTGAATTATGCCATGTTTCAATATGTAAGGCAAGTTAAAGTTTGTAAGATGTTTTCACATTGGCGGTCGCCACCCCACAAGCGCAGGCCCCGCCTTGGCCACCGGGGCCGCTATTCCACCTCCACGGTCACAACGGCGAGGATCCGGGTTTCGCGGCGTTGCAGCAGACGGCCCAGCGGGCCGAGCGCCTGCCAGTAGGCCAGCGCCACCAGCGCGGCCAGGGAGACGGAGAGGACGAGATTCACCGGCACCGCATCCGACCAGCCAGCCGCCCGCCAGAGAAACTCGGCGAGCGGGGCCACGAACACCGGCGTCATCGCGATGGGAAAAAACAGGTGGCAAACCATCAACACCAACATGGCCAGACCGGGCATTTTGGTCGGCTTCATCGTGCCTTGCTGGATGCGGTAGGGCACCAGGATGGAAAGCACGTTGCCGCCGAGCGCGGCGAGCAGGAGCACCGCGGCCAGTTGGAACAGGGCGGCGGCCAGCACCAGCGGGGGGAGGCGCAGCCGCAGCGCAATCAACAGCAGCAGCAGCAGGCCGAAGCCCGCGCCCACGGGCAGGCAGGCGAGGTTTTTCCCCAGCAAAATGAGTCTTCGGTCAACCGGCGATAGAATCAAGGCGCGAAAGCCGTCGCGATCAAACCCAAATTGATTGGCGAAAAATTGAACCATCATGAAGACCGAGAACACCACGGCCCCCGTGGCGATGAATGGTTTGGCGGCTTCGGGGACCTTGAGCGTGGCGCGGAACAGCAGCGACCCGCCAACGATCAGGGGCACGAGGAAGGAAGTCGCCAACGCAATTTTCACTTCGGGCGCGCGCAGCAAGGAACGGAAGGTGGTCAGCGCCAGGGCGGCGGCTTGTTCGGGCACACCGGGGAGGCGGAGTTCGAGAAAACGAGTTCCGGCTTTGGCCGGGGCCGGGGCGGCGGCGGGTGTTGGAGAGGGTTGGATTCGCGCCGCGACTTTCCCGCCCGATACGCCCTGGTATTGCCGCAGTGTGCCGCGATAGGCGCGCCGCAAGCCCAGCGCGCCGATGGCAAAACAGCCGACGGTGCCGAGCAACGCCGGCAAGGCGTCTCCTTCGGCAAGTCCTTGGGCGCCGAGGGGCAGCCAGAGCGGCGGGATGAATTTCTGGAGCGAGCGGAATTGGTTGAATGTCTGCTGATTATGGCTGTTCCACGCCTTGATCTGTTGTCGCGTTTGTTCCTGGGAGGCGCTGGACTTAGGGACGTCGAAACGGCGGAAGACGTTGAAATAAAGGTTCGGGGCCTGGCCGAGGAGAACAAAGGCAAGGACGATGGCCATGGTGACATTGCGGCGGCGGCGCGGGTTGCTCATCAGCGCGGCCAGCCAGCCCCGCAGGCAATAAGTCCACGCAGTGATCATGCAAACCATCCCCACGCCCAGGGGCGCCAGCAACAGCATCGCGGGGCCGCGCGAGATGGCCAGCCCGAGGGCTAGGCCCAGCATGGCGGGCACGGCGATGACAATGCTCACGGCCAGATGGGAGGCCAGGTAGTTGATCACGAACATCTGGCCCAGGCCCACCGGCAGATGCATCAGCCGCTGCAGGTCAATGGTTTCGGAGCGCTGGATTTCCTGCATCAGCCCGAACATCCAGAAGAACAGGAAAACCAGGGTCAGGCCGAGCCAGACGCCCCAAACGGCGGTCGCGGGCGCGTGGGCAAGGCCAAAGATGCCGCCGAGCAACGCGCCGACGAAGCTCGCCGCGCCCATGACAACCGCGCCGACGACGATGATGGCCGCGATGGCGGCGGCCAGGCCTTTGCTGCGCCCCCACTGGTTGCGCGTCAGCCGCCAGCGTAGCCAGAGAATCGTTTTGAGCTGGTCCCAGTTCACGTGATCATTCCAGCCAGCTCAACTTCTGCGCCTCCCGGCCGTCGGTGCCGACAACGGCCAGGAACTTGTCCTCCAGCGACCCCGCGCGGCGCAATTCTTCCATCGTGCCTTGATGCACCAGTTGCCCGTGCGCGATGATCCCCACGTCGGTGCAGAGTTTCTCCACAATCTCCAGGACGTGCGAGGTGAGGAAGACGGTCGCCCCGCGGCCGACGCATTGCTTGAGGGTGTCGCGCAACAGGCGGGAGGCGACGGCATCCACGCCCTCGAACGGTTCGTCCAGGAACAGGAGGTCGGGATTGGGGATCAACGCGGCGGCCAGGGCGAGTTTCTTCTTCATCCCGTGGGAGTATTCGAGCGTGAGTTTCTTTTCCTCCTGCGCCAGGTCCATCATGGCCAGCAATTCGTCGCACCGCGCGCGGATGGTGGCCGGGGGCAAATGATACATGCGGCCGATGAAGGTCAGGTGCTCGCGCCCTGTCAGATTATCGAACAGCGCCAGGTTCTCCGGCACCACGCCCACATGCCGCTTGCCTTCCAGCGCGCGGCGCGGGTCGCTCATGTCCTCGCCGAGGATGCGCATGGCCCCGGCGCTGGGCGCCAGCAGGCCGGTGAACATCTTGATGGTCGTGGATTTGCCGGCGCCGTTGGGGCCGAGAAACCCGTAGAACGTGCCGGCTTCGACGCGGAGATTGAGTTGGTTGACGGCGCGGAAGGTCCCGAAATCGCGCGTCAGGTTGGTCGTTTCAATGGCTGGGTTCATGGCGTCGTCATCGCGCGGCAGAATATCGGACATGCGGCGGCGGAGCAATGATTAACCCGGCGCCTTGGCCGCCATTTTGCAGGCGGTGGTTGATCTGCCCGCCGATGTGAGGCGGTTGCCCAAAAAGTGAAATATGGCCCCAGTCTGGTTGGAGTAATGGAGGGGATTAGCGCGGATGAAATGAGGCGGAAGGCGGTTGAAATGGTTTCGCGGGGGGCATAGATTGGGTCAAGAACCCCGATGTCGTATGAATGCTGAACCCAGGCTGGAGAAGTGCCTCACTTTTATCAATTGTCAGTTGCGCCCGGGGGACACGAAAGTGAAACTCGCGGCCAGGGCCACGCAATGGCGCACGGTGACCATTTCGCGGCAGACGGGGTCGGGAGCGCACGCGGTGGCGGAGAGATTGGCGGAACTCTTGCAGGCTCAGGGGAAGAAGGACTCCCGCCCGTGGACGGTGTTTGACCGGAATCTGGTGGAGAAAGTTTTGGAGGACCATCATTTGCCCGCCCGCATGGCCAAATTCATGCCGGAGGACCGCGTTTCGCAAATGGACGATGTGCTGGAGGATTTGTGCGGCCTGCACCCGCCCTCCTCCACGCTGGTTGATAAGACGGCCGAGACGATCCGGCGCCTGGCCGAAATGGGAAATGTGATTCTGATCGGACGGGGCGCCAACCTGATCACCAGCACCCTGGATTATGTGTTTCACGTCCGGCTGGTCGGCTCCCTGGAAAAGCGCATCGAGTACCTTCAAGAAATCCGGCAGGTCGGCAAGAAGGCCGCGCTGGAGTTCATCCGCGTGGAAGATCGCGGGCGCGAACGATATTTGAACAAGTACTTCGGCAGGGATATTGACGATCCGCTCCTCTATCATCTGGTGATTAACACCGACCAGATCGGGCACAATCAGGCGGCGCGGCTGATCGCGGGGATGGTCCTGCAGGGCGGTCCTGGCTCGGACTGATCCCAATCCAAATGGCATTGCCACCGTGGCGGCGGGTCATTTCTGGGAGTGGAGTTTCAATTTGCCTGAGTCGGCGCTGACTTTGACCGTGTCGCCGGGCTTGATTTCGTTGTCCAGGAGTTTCATCGCCAGGGGGTTGAGGAGGTATTCCTGGATGGCCCGCTTGAGGGGGCGCGCGCCGAATTGGGGGTCGTAGCCTTCCTTGGCCAGGAACCGCAGGGCGGAGGGGTCGGTTTTAAGGGTCAATTGTTGTTGCGCCAGGCGGGCTTGGAGGCGGCGCAATTGGACTTCCACAATGGCCGCAATCTGTGACTCGTCGAGGCTGTGGAAGATGATGACGTCATCCACGCGGTTGAGAAATTCGGGGCGGAAGTACTTTTTCAATTCGGCGCGGACCAGTTCTTCCATGCGGGAGTGTTCCTTGCCCGCCGGGCCCAGGCCGGTGGAGAAGAATTCCTGGATGATCGGGGAGCCGATGTTGCTGGTCATGATGATGAGCGTGTTTTTGAAGTCCACGGTGCGGCCCTGGCTGTCGGTCAGGCGCCCGTCGTCCAGCACTTGCAACAGGAGGTTGAAGACGTCGGGGTGGGCTTTCTCAATTTCGTCGAACAGCACGACGCTGTAGGGGCGGCGGCGCACGGCTTCGCTGAGCTGGCCGCCTTCCTCGTAGCCGACGTAGCCGGGGGGCGCGCCGATGAGCCGGGCGACGGTGTGGCGCTCCATGTATTCGCTCATGTCAATGCGGAGCATGGCGTTTTCATCGTCAAATAGAAATTCAGCCAGGGCGCGGGCCAGTTCGGTTTTGCCGACGCCGGTCGGGCCGAGGAAGATGAACGAGCCTAAGGGGCGGCTGGGGTCCTGGAGGCCGCTGCGGGCGCGGCGCACCGCGTTGGCGACCGCGGCGATGGCTTCGGCCTGGCCGATGACGCGCTGGCGCAATCGCTCTTCGATGTGGACCAGTTTTTCACGCTCCCCCTCCAGCATGCGGGTGACCGGAACGCCGCTCCACTGGGCCACGACGCGGGCGATGTCTTCCTCGGTGACTTCCTCGTTGAGGAGGTGTTTGCCCTGGCGGCTGGCAAACTCCTTTTGCGCGGCGGCCAGTTTCTTGGTCAGTTCGGGGATGCGTCCGTATTGGATTTGGGAGGCCAGGTTCAGGTCCCCGGCGCGCTGGGCGGCTTCTTGTTGCTGGCGGGCCTCGTCGAGTTGGCTGTTGAGGATCGAGCTGGCGTTGATCGCGGCTTTTTCGTTTTGCCAGGAGACCTTCAGGGCGGCGGATTTTTCCTTGAGGTTAGCCAGGTCGCGCTCGATTTTCTTCAGGCGCTCGCGGGACGCGTCATCCTTTTCCTTGCGCAAGGCGGTTTGTTCGATTTCCAACTGCATGATCTGCCGTTCCAGCAGGTCAATTTCCGCCGGCATCGAATCCTGCTCCATGCGCAGCCGCGACGCGGCCTCGTCCATCAAATCCACCGCCTTGTCCGGCAGAAAACGGTCGGCGATGTAACGATGCGAAAGGGTCGCCGCGGCGACGATGGCGGCGTCCTGGATGCGGACCCCATGATGGACTTCGTAGCGGTCCTTGAGCCCGCGCAGAATCGCGATGGTCTCCTCGACGGTCGGTTCTTTGATGTAAATGGGCTGGAAACGCCGTTCCAGCGCGGGGTCTTTTTCGATGTGCTTGCGGTATTCGTCCAGCGTGGTCGCGCCGATGCAGCGCAGTTCCCCGCGGGCCAGCGGCGGCTTGAGCATGTTGGCCGCGTCGGCCGCCCCTTCGGCCGCGCCGGCCCCGACGATGGTGTGGAGTTCGTCAATGAAAAGCAGCACCCGCCCCTGGCTGGCGGTGATTTCCTTCAGGAAGGCCTTCAGGCGGTCTTCAAATTCCCCGCGGTATTTGGCCCCGGCGATCATGGCCCCCAAATCCAGGGCGACGAGCTTTTTGTTTTTCAGCGGTTCGGGGACGTCGCCGCTGACGATGCGGCGGGCCAAGCCCTCGGCGATGGCGGTCTTGCCCGTGCCGGGTTCGCCGATCAGGACGGGATTGTTTTTGGTGCGGCGGGTGAGCACTTGCATGACGCGCCGGATTTCCTCGTTGCGGCCGATGACGGGGTCAATTTTGCCCGCGCGCGCCAGGGCGGTGAGGTCGCGGCCATATTTTTCCAGCGTCTGGAATTTGTCCTCGGGGTTTTGGTCGGTCACACGCTGGTTGCCGCGCAGTTCGGCGAGGGCTTTGAGGATGGCCTCGCGGGTCAGCCCGTGGGTTTGGAGGATTTTTTTCAGCGGGGGTTCCGCCTCCTCCAGCAGGCCCAGGAGCAGGTGTTCGGCGCTGATGTATTCGTCGTGGAGCTGGGTGGCTTGGCTGGCGGCGGCATCCAGCGTCTTTTTCAAGGCCGGGCTGCTGTACAGGTCGGCGGACGGGGTGCCATGAACTTTGACTTTGCGGTCAATTTCCCGTTGGACCGCGGCGGCCAGGGCGGGCGGGGAAGCGCCGATTTTTTGGAGCAGCGGGGGAACCAGGCTGTCCTGTTGTTCCAGCAACGCGGCCAGGAGGTGGGCGGCGTCAACCTCCTGGTTGGAGTTCTGATGGGCCAGTTGTTGGGCTTGTTGAAGGGCCTCCTGTGCTTTGATCGTCAGGCGATCCGGTTGCATGTTTTCTAAGATTCTCTTAAACGGGTTGTGTGGGGATGGACTTTACGGCGATGCCGCGGACGCGGAACATAGGTTTACCCGGTTTCTCCGCGGTGATGAACTCGCCGGCGCCCTGGCGAACGGCCGCCGCTAGATGCAGCGCATCCACCGCGGACAGGCCGTATTGGCGCGCCAACTCCTCCGCCTTTTCTCCCAATTCACGGCTCAATGCCTCTTCGCCTTCTACGGCGCGGAAATGCGTTTGGTAAAACTCCATCTCCGCCGCTTGTTTGTAGAACGCCGGTTTGGGCAGCAATTCCAATTTGACCATTTGCGACGTGCAAAACTGGCGTCTCGGGTCTTCCATGACCGCCAAGGCTGCTTCGGCGTCCCTGCCGCGCCAGGCGGTCAGCAACACTCCCGCATCGAGAAAAGTTTTCACGCCAACCCTCCGCGCCGTTGCCGCAATTCTTCCGAGATGGCCTCGGCGTCAAGAAGTTCGCCGCCCTGCGCCACAAACTGGTTGCGAAGTTTCAGCAGCTTCCGTCCGGTGGCTGTTTTGGGCCGCCACCGCGGTCGGGACTCACGCGCCAGCTTTTCGGCCACCGCCTGGCGGACAAACTTGCTTCGATTGCCAGGAATCCGGCACACATCCGAAAGCGGAAGCTTGACCGAGAGCGCCTTTAAATGACAGGTCATACCCAAAATGTACTACCGTTGGGTTTTTTCCGCAACCTTGGGCGCACGCCCAGCGCCCGCCCCGGCGCGTCACCGGCCATCCGGCGTGGGGAGCAGTTTGGGATCCGGCGGGGGGATCGAAGGCTTGGTGTCCTCCGGCGGTGTCGAAGGGGCGGCGGCGTTGAGGTCCTTGATCAACGCGTCGGTCATGTCGTTTTCCCCGTCAGTGTAAAGCACGATGGGAACCCCCGGAATGGCCTCTCCGGATTTGTCCAACACCAGCGTGTAGCCGGCTTTTTTTGCCAATTCGTTCAAATCGCCGCGGATTTCGCCCACGATGGTCTCGATCCGCTGCCGCCTCTTTTCCCCAAGCCGGTTGTTCTCGCGCTGGTTGAAGTTCTCGATGTCCGTTTGCATGCTCTGGAGTTCCGCGCGCTTCTCCTCCACGGCCGTTTGGCTCTTGGCCCGCTCGTCGGCGGAAATGGACTGGTCGTTGGCCCTTTCCTGGGCCTTCAAGGCGGCCGCCCTGGTTTTTTCCGCGTCGGCCATCATCGAGTCAATGGATTTTTTCATCTCCGCCGCCTCGTTGGTGATCGCTTTGTTGGCTTCAATGGTCTTGTAATAGGAGTCGAAGACCTTGCGCATGTCCACGATGCCGATTTTGATGTCCGCGGCGCGGGCGTTGGAGCCAAAGGCCAGCAAGGCGATGGCCAGCAGGCTGTATTGAATTTTGTTTTTCATAAGCATTTAAAAATCGCGGGAGAAGCCGACGCTGACCTGCACTTTGCCGGCACTCCCGCTGTTGATATCATGCGTGATTGGGATGCCGTAGTCCAGCCGAAGCGGCATGCCCCCGCCCACCGGCAGCAGGATGCGCAGGCCCATCCCCGCGTCGTCGTTGTAATAGTGGCTCTGTTGCTCGGAGAGCTTGAAGCTGTAGGGATCGGCGTAAACGTCCCCCGCATCGTAGAACCAGGCCAGCCGGATGATTTTGGTGACAATCGGAATGCTGTATTCCGCCCCGCCAAACCAGTAGGTGTCTCCGCCCAGCGGTTCTCCGAACTGGTCCGCCGGGCCTACTTGCCGGTATTTGAAGCCGCGCAGCGAATTAAGTCCGCCCAGGAACCACCGCTCAAATATCGGCACCCGCGCCGTATCGCCGTAGGTGTCAGCCACCCCGGCCCGGCCGTCCACCTCGATGATGTCGCCCGGCCGGAATCCGCGGAAATACCAACTGGTTTTGAGCTCAAGTTTGTAAAAGTCCGTGTCGCCCGGCGCCGTCGCCACCTGGGCGAGTATCTGGCTGTGCTGCCCGCGGTCGTTATCCTGGACGGTGCGGCGGGTATCGTAAGAGAGGTTGAGGCCGAATTTATTGATCAGCGAGGTCCCGTGCTCGTCGTAGATGTTGGTCGAGATGTTAGGCCCGGTCACAGTGGGAACGGAGTATAGCCCGCCCGGCACGCCCGTCAGATTGGTGGTGGAGTTGGTCGTGAACCCGGAGTTGATGCTCACGTCCACCGCTTCCAGCGTGTAACTAATTCCCCCGCTCAGGGTCTGGCTCCGGTTCAAGCTCTTGGTCAGGCTGATGGTCCCGCCGTTATAGGTTTCATCATACATGTAGTTCATGCTGTCGTAGTCCACCTCCTTGTGGAAAAACGACACTCCCAGCGCCAGTTTCTTGCCCAGAAAATACGGCTCCGTAAAGGATACCTCGTAATCCTGGTAAAGGGAACCCAGCGAGGCGATGAGCTGCAGCTTCTGTCCGGCCCCGGTAAAGGTCGGGGGATTGAACAGATCGAAGTTGCCCATCTTCACCTCCGCGAAGCCGACAATGCTCTCCTCCGAGCTGAAACCGGCGCCGACGCTCGCGCTGCTCATGCTTTTTTCCTCCAGCCCGATCTCCAGGTTCTTCCGGTTCGGCACGTCGGTGTCCTCGGCCTGCGTGTCCACCTTGGAAAAATACTCCATGTTCTCCAGCCGTTGCTTGCTGATTTTCACCCGCACCATGTCATACACTTCGCCCGGATAAACCGCCAGTTCGCGCCGCACCACCCGGTCCTTGGTTTTCTCGTTGCCTTTGATCTCAATTTTCTCGATGTAGCACTTCTCCCCTTCATCAATGTGGTACGCCACATCCATCGTGCCATTGGCCGCGTTGGGGTTGCGGCTGGCGCTGATGGCCGTCGTCCCGTTCTGGTCGCGCGTCAGATAGCCCTTCGCCCCATAAATGTCCCGCAGCGTCTCAATGTCGTCGTCAAACCCGGTGGGTTTGAAAATCGCGCCGGGGACGCACGTCAATTTCATCAGCTTGCCGTCTATGTTCGTCCCCTTGATGAACGTGTTCGTCGAGAAGATTTTGTTTCCGCTGATGTCCAGGTTGCCGACTTTGTACTGCCGCCCTTCGGAAACCACCACGCGGATGATCATCCGGTTCGGGGCCGGGTATTCGTACTTGATGTCCTGGATCGCAAAATCAATATATCCGTCGTTCTGGTAGAATTCGATCAGCAGGTCCTGGTCAGCTTGAAAATCGTCCTTTTTCAACACCCCGGACCCCGTCAGCCACGAAAACATCCAATGCCGCCGCGTCGTCTTAAACACGTGCCGCAGCTTTTTTTGCGGAAAGGCCGACGCCCCCTCGAAGACCACATCCACCAGCCGGATTTTCGGCGTCTCGTGAACCTCAATGGTCACGGTCGCCCGCCCGTTCAGTTCGTCAATCGAAGGCGGCTTCACCTCCACCGTCGTGTCCTGGTAGCCCGCCTTTTGGTAGAGCTCCTGCATCGCCTGCGAGTCGTGGAAAAGCTTCAATTCATCCAGCGGCTGGCCCGTTTTTGAGGAAAGCTTCTTCTTGAGCTTGTTCAGCGTCAGCTTTTTGTTCCCGATGATGCGGATATCCGTCACGATCGGCTTGCCTTCCAGCACATAAATCAGGTCCACCCCGTCGGGCGTGTTGGTGCTGTTGACCCGCACCGTAAAGAAGTAGCCCGTGTTGTAGAGGCTCGACTCATCTTCCTCTACCGTCGCCGTGAACAGCCGCTCCCCTTCCTTGCTGCGGATGTTGGCCAGAATAAACGAGTCGCTCACGGCGGGTGGGCCGATATGCTGGATGCTGATCTTATGGATCAGCGGCGGCTCGTATTGCGCCCGGGCCCAAGCCGGCCAGGCGAGCACGAGCAGGCAAAAAAGCCGGCGGACGCGTAAATGGAACCTCTTCATCTAGCTGTTCGACCGGGTGGCGTCTTCCGGCTCGACTTTCGCCGCGCTTTCGAAGCGCGTGTAGCTCTTCAGGAAAGTCAGGTCCACTTCTCCGGTGGGACCGTTGCGTTGTTTGGCGATCAGAAGTTTCAAGGGTATGGCGTCCTGATCGGCTTCGCCGCTGTTGTCATCTTCATCTTTCGCTTTCGTTCTGTAGAGCAGTCCCACCAGGTCCGCGTCCTGCTCAATGGCCCCGGACTCGCGCAAATCCGACAGCCGCGGCACCGCGTCATCCCCCCGTTTTTCCAGCTCCCGGTTGAGCTGGCTCAGCACCACAATCGGCACCGCCAATTCCTTCGCCAGCGCCTTGATGCCCCCCGAAATCTCCGCGATCTCCTGCTGCCGGTTCTCCGCCCGACGCGAAGTAGAATGGAGCAACTGCAAGTAGTCAATGACAAACAACTTGATCCCGTGCTGCTGTTTCATCCGCCGCGCCTTGGCCCGCAACTGCAATATGGACAGCGTGGACGAGTCGTCCACCACTAGCGGGGCCGCCGCCAGTTTGCCGGCCGCGCCGGTCAGTTTGGGGAAATCCCGTTCCGCCAGGAAACCGTCCCGGATGCTCCGCAGGTTCACCCGCGCCCGCGAACAGAGCATGCGCAGCACCAATTGGTCCGCCGTCATTTCCAGGCTGAACACCCCCGTCGGAACCTTTTGCTCCAGCGCCACGTGTTCGGCGATGTTCATCGCCAGCGACGTTTTCCCCACCGAGGGCCGCGCCGCGATCACGATCATCTCCCCTTCGTGCAGCCCGGTCGTCATTCTGTCGAAATCCGTAAAACCCGTCCCGATCCCCGTCAGCATCCCCTGGTTCTTGTGGTAATCCTCAATCGTGGAAATGGCCTTGTGGACCAGCTCCCGCATGGACGCGCTGGCGCCGGAAACCCGCTCCTCGCAAATCTTGAAAATGTCCCGCTCCACTTCATCCAGCAGCGCGTCCACCTCCCCTTCGTGCTCAAAAACCCGCCCCACAATCGAAGTGCAGGTCTGGATCATCTTCCGCAGCAGATATTTCTCCAGCACGATGTCCAGGTAATAATCCAGGCTCGCCGCCGAATGCACCGAATCCGGCAGCGACGCCAGATAAGCCAGGCCGCCCACCCCATCCAATTGCTTGCGGTCCTTGAGCCGCTGGTGAATCGTGATCAGGTCAATGCCGGCGCGCTCGTCGTACATTTCCACCAGCGTCTGAAACAGCGTCTGGTGGCGCAGATCGTAAAAGACCTCCGCGCCGGGCCGCAGCTTCTCGATGCACTCCCCCAGGCAATCGTTGGGCGAAAGCAGCACGCAGCCCAGGACCCCCTGTTCCGCTTCCGTGGACGACGGGGGCAGCCGGTCAATTTTGGGCGTATTGGCGGTGGCGGCGCTGCGGCGGCGGGATTTTTGCAAATCCGCGGCGCCCGGCTCCTCCTGGAGAACAGTGGTATCAGTCATAGTGCAACAGCAAACTCCTGCAATGCCTCATCGTCACTACCCGGTTATTAAAAGATGCTGCCACATTATTCACAACACAAAAACCCCGCTCCCTCCCGGCGGAGTGCGAGACAAAATCCTTCAAATCGGTCGAAAGCGCCGGTTTGACGGCCAAAGCGCAACTGGCGTTCCGCACTCCACGACACTTCGCGTTCCCACCGCGCGTCCGAGATGCCGGTAGGTCTTGGAGTGCGCGCGCGCCAGCGCCGCTTTCCCACGACGCTTCGCGTTCACACCGCGCGTCCGGGATGCCGGCAGGTCTTGGAGTGCGGCCGCGCCAGCGCCGCTTTTCCACTGGCCCTCGCCCTCTTGCTTGCCGCGCCGTAGCCCTGCGAAGGCGGGTCCCGCCATCCCGTCTCGCCATCTTGTCCGCAGAAGCCTCGGCGAAGGCGGAATCGCGCAGCGCGACGGCGGAAGCCCCGCAAGAGGCGGGACGAAGCCGCAAGCCCTGACCAAGTTGGCCGGCGCGGACCGATTGGCGGCCGACTTCGTGAAACTCCGCTGATGATCGGGGCGACATTTGCAAAGGGTCATTTTCTGCTTGTCCCGCTTGGGGCGAAGTGTATCGTTTGAGCAGTCGCCAGGAAACCAGAGAAGGCTCAAAACATGGGTGGACGAAGAGGCATCGGGCATGAACAACAAACCCGACCGGATTTGGGTCCGATCGGGCTTGTTAAAGAAACGCTTTTGTACCGGTGTATCCGCATGGCGGATAGATTTCTCGGTCTGCGTTATCTAACTTTGTCTTGATTACCCAGCCATTTAACCAGCCCCAACCATGAATGACAAGGAAAAAATTTCGCAAAAAATTGCCCGGGTGCAGGACAAAATTCTTCGTTAAGCAGACAGGCTGAGGGTGTCATTGCGTTTGGCGTGTTGATTGAGCCGGTGTTTCCAGAACTCGTCCAAGCGTCGGCTGCTGTGGATGCAGCGCAA
>JBEKOF010000098.1:0-15675 GCA_049522055.1 Verrucomicrobiota bacterium
TCCGACCCTCCGACGTGTCCGCCGGCGCCCCCTCCGGCGGCTCCATGAACATCGCCAAGCTCCAGGCCATGGCCCTGCCCGACCTCAACCACATGGCCAAAGAGATGGGAATCGAGAATTTCGGCACGATGCGCAAGCACGAGATCATCTTCCAGATCCTCCAAAAAAACGCCGAGCGCGCCGGCGTCCTCTTCTCCGAGGGCGTCCTGGAAATCCTCCCCGAAGGCTTCGGCTTCTTGCGCTCCCGCAGCTTCAATTACCTTCCCTGCCCTGAGGATATTTACGTCTCCCCTTCCCAAATCCGCCGCTTCGACCTCCAAACCGGCAATCTCATCGCCGGCCAAATCCGCCCACCCAAGGATAAGGAGCGCTTCTTCGCCCTGCTCAAAGTCGAGGCCGTGGACACCGAAGAGCCGGACAAGGCCAAGGACAAAACCCATTTTGACAACTTGACCCCCCTCTTCCCCAACAAGCGCTTCCTCCTGGAAACAACCTCCGACGAGCTTTCCACCCGCGTCCTCGATTTGGTCTGCCCCATCGGCAAAGGCACCCGCGGCTTGATCGTCGCCCCGCCCCGCACCGGCAAAACCGTCCTCATGCAGAAGCTGGCCAACGCCATCCTCAAAAACAACCCCGAAGCCTACCTCTTCATCCTTCTCATTGACGAGCGCCCCGAGGAAGTCACCGACATGGAACGCACCTGCCGCGGTGCCGAGGTCATCAGCTCCACCTTCGACGAACCCCCCGAACGCCACGTCCAGGTCGCCGAAATGGTCAGCGAAAAGGCCAAGCGCATGATCGAGCATAAACGCGACGTTGTTATTCTTCTTGACTCTATCACCCGCCTCGCCAGGGCCTACAACACCATCCAGCCCCATTCCGGCAAAATCCTCTCCGGCGGCGTGGACGCCAACGCCCTCCACAAGCCCAAGCGCTTTTTCGGCGCCGCCCGCAACATCGAGGAAGGCGGCTCCCTCACCATCATCGCCACCGCCCTGGTGGATACCGGCTCCCGCATGGACGAGGTCATCTTTGAGGAATTCAAGGGCACCGGCAACATGGAGGTCAACCTCGACCGCCATCTGGTGGACCGCCGCATTTTCCCCTCCATCAACATCGAGCTTTCCGGCACCCGCAAGGAAGAACTCCTCTACCATCCCGACGAATACAACAAAGTCGTCCTCCTCCGCCGCGCCCTCACCGGCGTGCCCCCGGTCGAGGCCATGGAATTGCTCCTGGGCAAACTCAAAAAAATGCGCACCAACATCGAGTTCCTCTTGAGCATGACCGTCAGCTAACTTCTCCTCCGCAGCCCCGCCCCGCAAACCAGCAGCGCCAGGATGGAAACCGCCGCGCCAATCTCAAACGAGCGGTCCTGGTAAATCACCCGCACCTGGTGCCGCCCGGCGAGAACCTCCACAGCTTGGAACCCCTCATTGGCCCGCCACAACGGAACCGCCGCCCCATCCACCGACGCCTTCCACCAGTGATAATACGACTGCGCGATCACCAGCATCGCCCGCCCGCCCGCCTGCGTTTCAAACGCGCATTGCCCCGCCGTGTAATTGCTCGATACTATTGCCGCCTGCACTTCTGCCGACGCCGACACATGGTTGCTCGCCTCCAATGGCAGATATACCACCCGGCGCGGCTCAAAATCCGCCGCCCCCAGCGCCTCCAGCGTCGCCGCTTCGTCTGCAAACACCGGCTGCTGTCCCATCGTCGCCCAGGGCATGAAGTTGGTTTGCTCCCTCCACACAAACAGGTTCGTGCACAGTTGCGACACTCCCAGGAACTCCTGCAATTTGGCCAGCTCCGGCCCCTTGTATAGCCGCCCGGCCACCGCGCTCTCCTCCCGCAAGTGGACCGGGAAAAAACCGTTCACCTCAGGAACTTCATCCAGCAGGTTCAAGTCGCCGTACAGCATGATTCGCTGCGCCGCAAACCATCCTTCCAAATCCCGCCCATACAATCCGAGCATCAGTATTTTCGGCTCGCTCGCCAGCATCGCGCGCGATTCTCCCAGACGCGGTACGCGCGTCATCTCCGGCCTCATCCGCGCGTAGTCCCCGCTGCGGATCGTGGGGTTTTGCCGCGGAACATGGGTGCAAATGTCCGCCCCCATCAATAGCAAAAAAGCAAAAGAGACGATCAATTGCCCTTTCCTATCCCGGCAGTGCGGCTGATAAATAATCGCCCCAATCCCCACCGCCAGAATCAGCAGTCGCACCAAGCCGTTCATCCCCACCAGGCTCCGCGAATTCTCCGGGAACGGAACCCAGAACGCCAGCGCCGCCACCCCCGCCGCCATCACCGCTCCTGTCAATAACAGGCTCCGCCGCCCCGCCGCCGCCGCGCTCCCTTGCAGCCAGACCACCCCCGCCGCCGCCAGCGGCGCCAGGCAAAAATCCGTGATGATCACATATTTTACCGGGTAACGGGTGATCCCTAAAAACGGCATCACCGTCCTCAATATTTTCAGCGCCACGCCCGCATCCCCCATCGCGCACAAAACGCTCCCCGCCGCCAGCGCCCCCAGAAAAATGGTCCGCGCGTTGCGGACTTTGATCATCCCCAGCACGGCCAGCAGCAACGTCACGATGCCTATGTAATACGAGGAAACCCACGCCTGGTCGGGCTGCATGCACACCCCGCTGATGGATTGAACCTCCCGGAACAGCGGAACCAGAAAATTGGCCGCGCCCCACACCGGCATCGCCCAATCATTGCCCCCGGCGGCCGTCGTGCGGTCCCCGTGCGCCAGAAAGTCCATCCAGGGAAAAAGCTGCGCCGCGGCCAGGGCAGCCACCAGCGCCCCCACGCACCACAACCTCCCCAGCCCCGTCCAAAACGGCTGACCCTGCCGCCAGACTCCGACCAGAAAACTTCCCAGCACGATCAGCCATGTGTATATGATTTCCTCGGGAGAGCCTGTCAACATTTGCATCCCGCCCGCCAGCGCCGCCAAAATCAGCGTGCGCCGGCCTTCGCCCCGCGCGCGTTCGCACAGCAGCACCACCCACGGCATCCACGCCAGCGTGGCGATCAGGTTCGGCCACATCCAGCAATGCAGCGTCAGCCCATTCCACCCAAACGCCAGCCCGGCCACGCTGGCGGCGAACCGGTTCCCAAACCAGCGCCACGCCAGATAATACATTCCCATTCCCGCCAGCAACACATGGGTCAGTATGTATATGTTCATGGACCAGGGCGTCGGCAGCAACACGTAGATCAGCGACGGCGGATAGAGCGCCAGCGTCAGCCATTGCGCCAGAAATGGGATGCCGCAGTCGCTGTAAGGATTCCACAGCGGAACTTCCCCGCGCCAGAGGCAGTTCCGCAGGTATATCCCCACCGGATATCCAAACTGCCCCGCGTCCCGGTAAAACAAAGCGTGCGTGCCCAAAATGATCTCGGGGCAGTAAACGAACATCAGCAGGCCCAGCAGCAACATCAGGCGGGGGGCCGTGAACTCCCTGTCGAAGTCCGTTCGCAAACCGGGTGGCTCAGAGTTCATCGTCCAGACCCAACGCTGACATCTTCACTTTCCCTTGTAAAGCCAACAACTCGGAAGGAAAAAACATCTTTTGCTCATCCTTGAACATGCTATGTTCTTTCCGAATCTGGTGAAAACGAAATTCTTATCCATCCTGGCCGCCTTGGGCACCGGGCTTCTGTCCGGTTGCCATCGCGATGAACAAATCCAATCCTACTCCGCGCCCAAGGACTCGCCCGCCCAGGCCCCATCGCAGACCGCGCCCGCCCCTTCCATGGCCGACGCCGCCGCTCCCCCTGTCCCCGTCAATGCCGCCCCCGTTCACTGGACCACCCCAGCCTCCTGGCGGGAAATCGCTCCCACCAGTATTCGGATTGGCAATTTTGTCATACCGGCAACCGGGGATAAAAAGGCCGAGGTCTCCATCACCTCCTTCCCTGGAGACGTGGGGGGCCCGCTGGCCAATGTCAATCGCTGGCGTCAGGAGAACGGCTTGGGCGAAATCGCCGACTCCGCCCTCCTCTCCCAGCCGGTCACGGTGGATTCCTCCGAGGGCAATCTCTACGATATTGCCGGCCCGTCCCAACGGACGGTCGTGGCGGTCATTCCCCGCGACGGCGCTTCCTGGTTCTTCAAACTGCGCGGTGACCCGGACACCGTGGCCGGCGCGCAACCGGCTCTCCTTGAGTTTCTAGAATCAGTCCATTTTGGCGGAGCCGCCGCAGCTCAACCGGCGACGGATGCGCCTGCCATCCCCGGGATGGCGGCCCCAGGCGCTCCCAGCCCCGCGCCGCAATGGGCCGTCCCGCCGAACTGGACCGAGACCCCGCCGGGCTCCATGGTGGTCAAGAGCTTTTCCATTTCAGGCGACGCCGGCCAGAAAGCCATCGTCAGCATCAGCGTTTTTGGCGGCGGAGCGGGCGGAACTCTGGCCAACGTCAACCGCTGGCGCGCCCAGCTAAGTTTGCCGCCTATCCTGGAGGCCGCTTTGCCGGCGGCCACCCAGTCGGTTGATGTCCTGGGCGGGAGGGCCACCCTCGTGGATTTCACCGGCGCCGATAAATCAGCCCAGCCCAGCCGCCTGGTGGCCGCGATGGTCCCGCATGGCGAGCAGACATGGTTTTATAAACTGATGGGCGACGGCAGCGTGGTCGAACGGGAAAAAACGGCATTCGTCAGATTCGTCCAGACCGTCCAGTACTAGTGTGGTGTCATGAATGTTCTTTGCATAATTCTGATGCACGGGGAGCGCGGGCGTCTCGCCCGCTGCCGTCGGCGTCCCGCCGACGGCTTTATGAACGATCGTTCTGTGACACCACACTAGCCTCAACCATGCTGCGGCGTTGCATTAATTTCCTCACCTCCTTGCGCCTCACGGTCGCCTGCCTGGGACTGGCAATTATTTTGGTCTTCGTCGGCACGCTCGCGGAGGTGCGGATGGGCCTTTACCAGGCGCAGACCGAAATTTTCCGCAGCTTCTTCATTCACCGCACGCTCCCGGGAACGCATTGGAGCATCCCCGTCTTTCCGGGCGGATGGCTCATCGGCCTGGCGCTGCTCGTCAATTTGGTCGCCGCCCATATCAAACGGTTTCGCTTTGAACGAAAGAAAACCGGGATTCTCCTCATTCACGCCGGGCTGATTCTCTTGCTGCTCGGCCAGTTCCTGACGGAGCTTTTCCAAGTCGAAAGCCAGATGCTGCTCGATGTGGGCGGGGCCAAAAACTACACCGAAGACAGCCGCAAACACGAACTGGCGGTGATGGATGTCTCCAATCCCGGCTTCGATCAGGTCGTGCCCATTCCCGAGTCGCTCCTTGTTCCCGGAACCCTGATCCATCCTCCCGGTCTTCCTTTCTCGTTGCGCGTCAAGCAGTATTTCAAAAACTCCCAGCCCGCCATCCCGATGGACCCGGGGGAGAAACTCAAAGCCTCCCAGGGCATCGGTCAAAGGCTCCTCCTGGCCTCCGCCCCCGATGTCAAGACCATGGACGATGAAGACAAACCCGCCGCCCTCATCGAGGTGATCGCCAACAATGCTTCTCTGGGCGATTGGACCGAATCCCTTTGGTTCACCAAACCCCAGCCGGTGTTGATCTTGCGGCAGTGGCTGGCCGAGGTGGAGCAACAGGCCGGCGTGAACCTGGGCGTCACGCCGGAAGTTCCCCAAACCTTCTCGCTGGCGGGCCATACCTACCAGATGGCGCTGCGCATGACCCGCTATTACAAGCCTTACACCATCACGTTGCTGGAGTTCAGACGCGATCTCTATCCCGGAACCGACATCCCGAATAACTTCTCCAGCAAAATCCACCTCAGCGATCCCGCACGCGGTGAGGATCGGGATGTGCTCATTCGCATGAACACCCCTCTGCGCTATCGCGGGGAAACCTTCTATCAGGCCGGCTTTCTGCAGGGCGACCGCGCCTCCATCTTGCAAGTGGTGCGCAATCCGGCCGCGGTCACGCCCTACCTGGCTTGCAGCCTGGTGGCCCTTGGGCTGGTGGTGCAATTTCTCTCCCACCTTTTTGCCTTTGCCAAAAGGCAGGCGCAAAAGGCCGGGGCTGCTTCCCCGCCGGGGATCCCCACCGCGGCCATCTTGAAACCCGCCCTGGCCGCAAAAAGGCGCGGCGTATGAAGTAATGATTTTTTCAGCCAAAAGCCATGAAACCAATCGCCTTCCCGTTTCTGTTTTGCGCGCTCTTGTTGCCCTCCTCCCCGCTCCGGGCCGCGGAGCAAGCCCGCCTCCCCTATAAATTGATCTATGAGATTCAGCAAAGGCAGGCCGGCATGGCCCTCACCTATACCAATCTCCTGGTCTTTGTCAGGATCAAATCCTCATTGCCGGACGTCAAGACCTCGGACTTGATCGTTTATATTGACAGCAAAGAGGGAAAGATGCCGGTGCGGCTGGACACCAATGGCATTTTCTCCGTCCCCATGCGCGAGAGTCTTCTGGCGGAGAATCCGCCGATTATTGTCAACCAGCCCAAAGGCACCATGGAACTCGGCTGGTATGTCGGCCTGGTCGAGCCTCAGACTCCCACCAACGGCATCCGCTACCGCGCCATGATGCGCCCCCTCAAAGACCTGGAAGCCATCCGCGCGCAAATGGTCCCAGGCATCGCCTCCTCCTCCATTCGCGGCATGAAGTTCTTTTATCCGCCCAACACCGACGCCGCCATCGTCATCCATGCAAAAAACGGCGATAGAACCTTCAAAACAGATCCATCCCACTCCCTGGTCATCCCCTGGGAGCAGTCCTTGCTCGAGGAAGACCCTCCCATCACCTTCTCCAGCCCTCCCCAAAAGTTCGATGTCGCCAACGAAGACTGACTCCATCCCGTGACCACTCGACCCCTCGGCAATTTCAGCATCCAAACCTCGTAGCGGCGGTCGGTGCCCGCCGCTGAATTGGAGAAAAAGACCTTTCGTCAATCACCCCGCCGGCTGCCCGCTCGCGAACTCCCGGTGCAGCCGCGCATACACTCCCTCCTCCCGCAGCAGACTCTCATGCGTGCCCCGCTCCACTATCCGTCCCTGGTCGAGCACCAGCACCAAATTCGCCTTGCGAATGGTGCTCAACCGGTGCGCCACGATGAACGCCGTCCGCCCCCGCAGCAAGACCTCCAGCGCCCGTTGCAATCGCGCCTCCGTCACCGTGTCTATCGCGCTCGTCGCCTCGTCCAGCACCACGATGCGCGGGTTGGCCAGCAGCGCGCGCGCGAAACAAACCAGTTGCCTCTCCCCAAACGAAAGCGACGCCCCCCGCTCCGAAACCTGCGTCTCCAGCTTCCGCGGCAGCGCGTCCAGCAAATCCAGGCAATCCAGCGCCTCCAACGTCGCGCGCACGTCCCCTTCCGTTGCCTCCGGACGCGCGAACCGGATATTGTCGAGCACCGACCCGGAAAACAGGAAATTGTTTTGTTGCACGCTGCCCATCTGCGCCCGCAACGATTCGCCCGTCACTTTCTCCAAGTCCAACCCGTCCACCAGCACCCGCCCCGACCCCGGCGGATAAAACTTCTGCAGCAATGCCACCAGGGTCGTCTTCCCGCTGCCCGTGTGGCCCACCAGCGCGACCGTCTGTCCCGGTTGCGCTACAAATGATATGTCCGTCAGCACCGGCCGCCCCGCCTTGTATTCAAAACTCACCCCCTCAAATTCCACCCGCCCCTCGATCCGCGGCATCGCCCGCGCGTCGGCCGCCTCCTGCCATTCCGGTTCCTGGTCCAGCATCCGAAACAACCGCTCCGCCCCGGCCATCGCCATCAACGCCTGGTTGAGTTGATTCCCTATCACCTGCACCGGGTCGAAAAACAGATTCGCCAGAAAAAAGAACATCACCAAATCCCCCACCTCCATGTGCAGCCATCCGTGCCAGCGCAACGCTCCAAACGCCCCCAGCAGCGCCATCGCCCCCAGAAAGAGCTGGCTCTTCAACTGCAACAACGGCACAAACACCGCCGACGCCTGCGCCACCCCCACGTTGTTCTCCCCATGCACGTCTATCAACTTCCGGAAAAAACCCGCGTTCACCTCATGCCTCACAAACGCCTGCGTCACCCGGATCCCGCTCACCGATTCCGCCAGCGTGGACGACACCCGGCTCCAGGATTCCTGCACCTTCCTCAGCCTCAGGCCCATCTCCCGCCGGTAATGCTCGTTCACCACCCAGATGATCGGCGCCATCAGCCCCATCAATGCAAATAGCTTCCAATCATACCACGCCATCAACGCCGCCGATGCCGTCATCTGCAATCCCTGCACCACCAGCACAAACGCCACGTCCTGCACCCCCGCCCGCACGCTGTCTATGTCCGACGTCAGCCGGCTGATGATCCGCCCAAATTTCGTCTCATTAAAAAACGACATCGGCATCGTCATCAACTTCCCGAACAAATCCGTCCGCATGTCGTGAACCACCACCTCCCCCAGCTCCAGCGCGAATCGCTGCCGAAAATGAAACGTCGTCACCGTCGCCAGCGCCAGCGTGAAATATCCCGCCGCGTGCCAGTATATCCCCGGCAAATCCCGTCCCGAAATCGGCCCGTTGATCGTCCGCCCAATCAACCACGCCAGCGCCGGCAGTTGCAGGCCTCGCATCAGCGTCAGCGCGAACAGCCAGTTCCTCTTGCCCGCGCACCTCTTGGTGTAACTGAAGATCCGCCGGATCAGCTTCGCTTGCAGCGGCGCCTTGTCCGCCTCACGCTCCTCCAGCGCGTTGTAATACGTGATCGCCTCCCGCGCCCCGGGGTCTCCCCGGGCCGCCTCTCTCTTCCCCGTCTCCTTCGCGGGCGCTCTCATCATCCTCATCTCCTCAGGACAAATCCATGATCTGCAACAGCGCCGTCTCGTGATACGGCCCCGGCTGACGGATCAATTCCTCGTGCCGGCCCCTTTGCCTCAACCGCCCCCCCTCCAGCACCAATATCATATCCGCCCGCCGCAACAAACTCAGCCGGCCCGACACCACAAAGGTCGTCCGCCCCGCCATCGCCTCCCCCAACGCCGACAGGATTTCATTCTCCGTCCGCGCGTCCACCGACGCCGTCGGGTCGTCCAATATCAGAATCGCCGGTTCCAGCAACAACGCCCGCGCCAGCGCCAGCCGTTGCCGTTGTCCCCCGGACAAATCCACCCCGGACTCCCCCAGCACCGTTTCATAACCCTGCGCCAGCCCCATGATGAACTCGTGCGCCGAGGCGATCCGCGCCGCCCGTTCTATCTGCTCCATCGTCGCCTGCGGATGCCCAAACGCGATGTTCGCCGCCACCGTGTTCGAAAACAAAAAACTCTCCTGATACACTATCCCGATCTGCCGCCGGTACCCGTCCAGCTCCAACTCCCTCAAATCCCTCCCATCCGCCAGCACCCGCCCCTGTTGCGGATCGTAAAACCGCGGAATCAGACCCAGCAAGCTGCTCTTCCCTGCCCCGGTCATCCCGAATATCCCAATCACCTGCCCCGGTTTCGCCTCGAACGACACCTCCGCCAGCGCCAACTTCTCCGCCGTGTAGCCGAAGCTCACCCGCTCGAACTCAATCCGCCCCGTCAGCCGCCCCGACACAATCGCCCCGGGCCGGCTCTGCACCTCCACCGGCGTGTCCAGCACTTCAAACACCCGCCGCGCCGCCGCCAGGCTTTGCTGCACCGAATTGGCTATCGTCGAAATGTTCGCCACCTGTCCGGTGAACTGCTGCAACAATCCCGCAAACACCACCAGCCCGCCCCCCAGCGCGATCCGTCCCTCCACATACAACCACCCCCCGTAAGCAAACAAAATCACCAGGCTCAGTTGCGACAACATCTGCGTCCCAGGCGTGAACACCGACAAATCCCAAAAAATCCGCCCCTGCTGCGCCGACACCCGGTCATTGGCCTCCTCAAACCGCCGCTTCTGGTGCTCCTCCGCCGCAAATCCCTTCACCGTCTGCATCCCCCTCACGCTTTCGCTGAACAACAACACCAGCTGGTCCGTCAACTCCCGGTTCCGCAAATACCCCGGCCTCAGCCGCGCCGAATAATAACGCGCCAGCCACCACAGCGGCGCCGACACCGACAAGCACGCCACCGTCAATGCCGGGTGAATCCGCCACATGAAAAACCCGTAGGCCCCCAGCGTCAGCATCATGTTCACTCCCTGCAACAACACCCCGTCCACGAACAACCTCGTGTTCTGCACGTCCCCCGTCACCCGGTTGAATATCGAGTTGGACCCGTGCACATCGAAAAAGCTGAAGCTCAACCGCTGCAACTTCGCGTAAAGCTGCGCCCGCAACCGCGGCACGATTTCCCCCTGCGTCAGCCGCGCCGTGAGCATGTTGTAGGCGTACGTCAGGCCCGCCCTCAGCACCGCCTGCGCCACGATCGCCAGCGCCAGCGCCGTGACAATCTCCAACGCCGTCCATCCCCCCGGCGGCTTCCAGCCAAACGGATACTCCGGCGCCGGCAGCGCCGGATCCAGCGCCTGCCGGATCACGTCAATCACCACCCCCAGCAGCTTCAGTCCGCTGATCCCCAGCAGCAGCAGCACCAGGCTCAACCCCACCGACCACAGACAATCCCCGCGAAATTCCCACGCCAGCGCCAGCAGGCGCCGCACCAATACCCCCGTGGCATATCGTTCCTCCGCCGCGATGTCGCTCGATGTTCCGGTTATTTTCAGAACCTGCAAAATGCCGGAGTCCCATTCCGCAATCGAATCAAAAATCCGCCCGCCGCCCCCCCCAGGCCATTTCCACAAATTGTCAACATTCTTCATTGATTTTTCCAAACCCATCTGCTATTGTCCTTTTCATGCTATGAATTCACCCGCCGCCAAGCCATCGGGGAAGCTGGATGAGAACCAGCGCAAAGCCCTGATCAGCCTCCTCGCTGACGAAGACCTGGCGGTCTATCGAACCGTGCGGCAAAACCTCCTCTCCCAAGGCCCCATCGCCGCCCAATGGCTCCGCCAACACACCTTAAGCAACGACCCTCTCCTCCGCCGCCGCGCCCAGGAAATCACCGATCATTTCTCCCGCATCAACGCCGACACCGACCTCCTGGCCTTCTGTTTGAATCAAGGCGAGGACTTCGACCTCGAACAAGGCGTCCTGCTCCTGGCCCGCACCCAATATCCCAACATCAACATCGAAGCTTACGCCGCCCTCCTCGACGATCTGGCCGGCGAACTCCGCCAGCGCCTGGATTTCAGCGCCGAGCCGGAACTAATCCTCCACACCATCTCCGAGTACCTCTTCGCCGAACTCAAGTTCTTGGGCGATGAAACCAATTTTTACGACCCCGACAACAGCTATCTCAACCGCGTCCTCGACCGCCGCAAGGGCAATCCCATCAGCCTGAGCGTGGTCTTTCTTTTCCTCGCCCGCCGCCTCCGCTTGCCCGTCGTGGGCATTGGCCTGCCCGGCCATTTTGTCTGCCGTTACCAATCCAGCCGCCACGAAATTTATATTGACCCTTTCCGCCGTGGCCGCTTGCTCTCCAAATCCGACTGCGTCAAATACGTCATGCAACTGCGCCATCGTTTCGACGAAAGCTGCCTCGCCCCCGTGAGCGCCCGCCGTATTCTCCTGCGCATCTGCGCCAATCTCCACCAGATTTACACCCACTTGAAATCCCTCGACAAAAGCGAGCGCCTCCAGCGCTACCTCGTCGCCCTGGCCAAATAGAGTCACACCCTCTCCAGCGCCATGGATTTCAGCCTGCTATAAACCGCCCCCCCTGGCGAAAGCACGCTTTCCATCAGGTCCACTCTTCCCACCTCCCACTCCCCAAAGTCGCGCTCTTGTTCTCTGGCTAGCGCCTCCGCCATCTCTCTCCGTCCCGCTGCGTTCAACTCCGCTGCGCGCCCAATCGTCAGATGCGGGTGGAAGGCCCGCTCCTCCCCAACGCACCCGCACTCCAGCAACCGGGCGTCAATCGCCTTTTTCAACCCTTCCAACGGCCTCAATTCCCCCGCCAGCCCCGCCCAAATGATTCGCGGACGGCGCGCGTTCGGAAAACACCCCAGCCCCGCCACCCGAACCCGGTGCTGCCGATGTCCATCGCACGCCGCCTCCAAAGCCGATTCCATTTCCGGCACGCGCCCGCTTTCCACCGCCCCAAGAAAAAACAATGTCAGGTGGACTTGATCAGGCCGTGTCCAGCGAATCCCCCGCCCCGGCATTCCCTTCCCCACGCCCGCCACGGCCGCTTGCAAGCTCGCCACGATGTGAGCCGGCGGAAAAATCCCGACAAACAACCGTTTCATTTGAGCCATCCCTTCCAAGTGGCATCCAACCACCGCCCCAAGTCAAGCCATCCCTGCCAGCCCGTCAAAACCATCCCCTTCTCGCGGCTGAAAACAAAGACATCCATCCCCTTCACGTTTGACGCCAGAACCGCCCTCAGTTATTATCTCCAAGATTATCTCTAATAATGAGCCGCCAATGAGACTATCCACATGAGAACCACATGGCCCCTCCTTTTAGCCTTGCTCCTCCTGGCCGCGCCGGCCCCCGTGCAAGCCCAATTCACCTACACGACCAATGGCGGCACGATCACCCTCTCCTCATACACCGGCACCGGCGGCACCGTGGTCATTTCCAACTTCGTCGCCAGCATCAGGGCGGCTGCGTTCTACTCCTGCACCAACCTGACCAGCATCACCATTCCAAGCAGCGTCACCAGTATCGGAGAGGAAGCGTTCGCTGGTTGCGCCAGCTTGTCGGCCATCACAATCTCCAACGGCCTCACCAACATCGGGGAGTATGCGTTCTATGATTGCACCAACTTGACGGGCCTCCCCATTCCTTCCAGCGTCGCCATTATCGGAGACGGTGCCTTCGAAAGTTGCGCCGCCCTGTCCAGCTTCACCATTCCCGCCAGCGTCACCAACTTCGGAGCGGACGCGTTTCTGGGATGCTCCAGCCTGGCAGCGATAACGGTGAACAGTAACAATTCGTTTTACAGCAGTGTGAACGGCGTTCTGTTCGACATTACTCACTCCACGCTCCTCGAATTTCCGGGAGGGCTGGGCGGAAGTTATCCCATTCCCGATAGCGTCACCATCATCGGCGACGATGCCTTCGAAGCCTGCGCCAGCCTGACCGCCGTCACCATTCCCGGCAGCGTCGCCAGCATCGGGGTACAGGCCTTCGATGGTTGCGCCGGCTTGTCCACCATCACCATCTCCGACGGCGTCACCAACATCGGGGCGTATGCGTTCTATGATTGCGCCAACTTGACGGGCCTCCCCATTCCCTCCAGCGTCACCAGCATCGGAGACAGCGCCTTCCAAAGTTGCGCCGCCCTATCCAGCGTCACCATTCCCGCCAGTGTCACCAACCTGGGAACTGGCGTTTTCTGGAATTGCGGGCGCCTGACGGCAATTAATGTGCCTGCGCAAAATTTGTATTATAGCAGTGTTTATGGAGTCTTGTTCGATCACAACCATGCCACCCTCCTTCAATATCCGTGCGGTCTTGGCGGAACCTACACGATTCCCGCAACCGTCACCAGCATCGGGGCCAATGCGTTCGAAAACTGCCCCTTCCTGACCGGCATCACCATTCCCGACAGCGTCACCAGCATCGGAGATGATGCCTTTGGAGGATGCTCCAGCCTGTCGGGCATCACAATCCCCGGAAGCGTCACCACCATCGGAGAGGAGGCCTTCAGTGTCTGCCAGAACCTCACCAACGCCGTGATCTCCAACGGCGTCAGCAGCATCGGGGAGGATGCGTTTTTTGAATGTTCCGCCCTGACCAGCCTCACCATTCCCTCCAGCGTCACCAGCATCGGAGATTATGCCTTCGGTTTGTGCTCCAGTCTGGCCGGCGTCTATTTCACCGGCAATGCCCCCACCGCCGATTCGACCGCGTTCCGGGAGGACAACAACCTGACGGTTTATTATTTACCTGGCACCACCGGCTGGGCTGATTTCTCCGCCAATACCGGTCTGCCGGTTGTCCTCTGGAACCCGCTCATCCAAGCCGGCGGCCCCAGCTTTGGCGTGCAGACCAATCACTTCGGATTCAACATCACCGCCACAAACAACTTTACCGTCGTCGTGGAAGCCTGCACTAACCTGGCCAACCCGGTTTGGGTTCCACTCGCCACCAACACCCTCGTCAACGGCTCCTCCCATTTCAGCGAACCCTTTCAACCCGCCGCTTCCGCCCGCTTCTACGCCCTCGGCCTGCCCTGACAGCCCGTCAAAACCATCCCCTTCTCGCGGCGGAAAACAAAGACACCCTCCCCCTTCAAGCTTGACCCCACAACGGCGGGAGGGCGGAGTTCCCACGACGCCCTGTTGTAAGCGCCAACCCTTCCCCGTCAACCTTGACCCCACAACGCCCCTCAATTACAATCTCTAATAATCAGCAAGCAATGAGACAATCCCTATGAAAACCACATTCCCCCTCCTTCTAGGTTTTCTCCTCCTAGCCGCGCCGGCCCCCGTGCAAGCCCAATTCATCTACACGACCAACGACGCCACGATCACCCTCGCCATATATACTGGCAACGGGGGCGCAGTGCTGATTTCCAACTTCGTCACCAGCATCGGAGCGACTGCGTTCTCTGAATGCACCAATTTGACCAGCGTCACCATTCCCGGCAGCGTCAGGAACATCGGGGATTATGCGTTCTACGACTGCACCAGCCTGACCAGCATTACGATTCCCGCCAGCGTTACCAACATCGGAGCAGTCCCATTCGAAAACTGCGCCAGCCTGACGGCCATCACGGTGGATCCCAACAATTCCTTTTATAGCAATCTGGGTGGAGTGCTGTTCAACCTGAGCGAAACCACGCTTGTTGAATATCCGGCCGGCCTGGTCGGAAGTTACAGAATTCCCGGCAGCGTCACCAGCATCGGGGATTATGCGTTCGCGGACTGCACCAGCCTGACCAGCGTTTATTTCACGGGCAACGCTCCGAACGCTGATTCGACAGTGTTCTTTAGGTACGTCGGGGTCGGGTATGGCAACCCGACGGCCTATTATTTGCCCGGCACAACCGGCTGGGCTGATTTCTCCGCCAATACCGGTATTCCGGCCGTTCTGTGGAACCCGCTCATCCAACCCAGCGGCCCCAACTTTGGCGTGCAACAACCTTATCGTCGTGGTGGAAGCCTGCACTAACCTGGCCAACCCGGCTTGGCTGCCCCTCACCACCAACCTCGTCAACGGCTCCTCCCATTTCAGCGAACCCTTTCAACCCGCCGCTTCCGCCCGCTTCTACGCCCTCATCATGCCCTGACCCGCCGGACTTAAACCATGCCAGTTTATCAATGGAATGCCATAATTGCGGGCGGCCTATCTGCCTTTACTCTCCATCCGTGAAATCCGTACCACTATATGAAAAAATCGCGCATTTCCGAAAAGATTCTCCTCACTATCGTTCCCTCTTCCTTTCCTTCGTTTCCTTCTGTTCAAAATAGATCCGTGAAATCCGTGGTTCTCCCCCGCACCCCTCAGTCCGGTTGCCCGCGCGCGACACGCTTCCAGGCCGGCTTGGATTGCATCTCCCTCGCGGCCAAAAACAAAAAAACTAAAAAAGCTTGACATTACTTATACCATTTCTATTTTGTAATTGCACTATTTTAGATCTTGCGCAATCGTGGGCCATGCCGAAACGATTTCATCTCCATCAACCGGAACAAGCCAAGGCCGTCACCGAGGCCCTGGCCAC
>JBEKOF010000099.1:0-14810 GCA_049522055.1 Verrucomicrobiota bacterium
TTAAAGCAGGACATTGCGGCCACTATTGATCAACTCAAAACCGCAACCACCGCGTCGGATGTTCAAAAGCTTACCGGCGTTCTCATCGGCCTCTCCTCCGCGCTCAACAACACCGACTATGAACTCGGCCAGGCTTCCGGCTCCGCCGTGGTTCAGGACATCGCCAACCGCAGTGACGCTGAACGCCAGGTCGAAGCACAGAAGGAACAGCAGCACGCCGAATTCACCGAGGCGGTGCAAAAATACGGCCAGACGTTCCGGTTGATGAACGCTCCGACCCAATTCCCGACGCAACAGCAATGAACCGCTCCGGCTTATGGCCTCTTTTGAAAGCATTTTCCCGACGTTCCTGCAAAAGTGTTCCGAGTTGAATGGCTTGCTGGAAAGTGTGGCCTTCGCGTTGTTTATCTCCGGGACCATTCTCCATATTTTGCCGGGCTTCAGTGGAAAGACGCTCACACTGCATTTGACACGATTGTTCGCGCTCACGGCCTTGCTTGTGTTTCTGCCGCAATGGGGCAATCAGGCGCAATCGCTTCTTCAAAACTCCGTTATTAGCGGTCTTGGGGTTGACCCGGCCAACGTGCAGGATCAGTACAACCAGCTTCTGGTCGTCAAACGCGACACCGGCACCAACCATTCATGGTGGGACATCTTGGGTAATCTGCGCACTTTTACGGTTGAAACATTTATTTCCGGGATTCTTTGGTTGGTCGGCCAGTTTGCCTCGTTGCTGTTGTTTTGGGCCTACATCATTCAGAAATTCATACTGTTTACGGGCTACGCGCTTTCGCCCTTGCTCATCGGTTTCATGGCCATAAACCCGCTCCGCTCCATTGGCAGCCGTTATTTGTTGCACCTTGTTGGCGTCCTGTTGTGGCCGCTGGGTTGGGCTGTTGCCGCGCTCATTACCCAGGGGATTCTCGATTTCATGACCGACCAATCGTTCATGTCCGTTGACCCATCGGCCAGTTTGTACACGTTGCAAACCACATTTGGCGTCGCCGTGCTCGCTTTTTGGATTGTGTTCAGCACTATCGCGGCCCCCCTCGTCATTCAAAAAGTTATCGCCGACGGCTCGCTCGCGGGAAGCCAACTCATCTCCGGGGCGTTCAGCGGCTTTTTCCAAACCGCCGCGACTACGGCGGGGGCGGCGGCTGTCGCGGCCACAACAGGAATTCCAGCCGTAACCGCTGGCGCGGCGGGCATGGCGGCTCTCCTCAGCACTCTTTCAACCGCAGCCGGACACGGCAGTGCCGGGGCCATCCTAATCGCTGGCTCCGGTCTTCCGCCTCGCTCCGCTCGCGGCCGACCAGGTGACGACATTACCGGCGATAAAGCCGTCCGCGAACTCATCGCCAAAACCAAAGACCACTACTACTGACCGCTATGGAAACCGCCGAATTAAATCCGCGTCAGACGCCATCCAGCAACGGCACTGTTCATTTGCCGCGCAAACGATTTAATCCCACCGAACTTTTCGTGCAGCGGGACCGGTTGCCCTGGTTTTGGTTCTTTGTGGCCGTAGCCGTCACGATACTTGCCGCGCTGGACCGCTACCATTTGGTGCAGCAATTCAAGCAACGCGAGCGCGTCGTTATCATTGACCCCTCGCAGACCTATTATGTCAGTCCACTGCTCCAATTTCAGGAGGCGAAGGAATTGCACGCGCAACAGGCTGAACTGGCGGCAATGGCCTTTCTTGAACGCAACCCAAAGGATTTTGACCACCCGGATCTGTTGCGACAGATGTTCCTCAAATCCGCCCTGCAAAAGGCGCAAGATCAGCGCACACGGGAAGCAATCGAATTTCGCTCCAAACAACTCCACCAAAAACCTGAGATTGCCAGAATAGACATTCTCGCCACCCGCGAAAATGAAGTGCTGGTCGCGGTATCGGGGCAGCTTGTCCGCGCAGGCATCTTCGAGGAAAAGGCTTTCACGGAGGCGTTCAATTTCAAGCTCAGTCTCCGTCTGCTCCGCAATCCGAACATGGCCGCCAACGGGCGCTTTCCTACCGCCGTTGCGGATTTTAAATATGAAATCTCCAATTAGCCTGCTTTTCTTGGCCGCGACCCTTGCGTTCGCGGATACGCGTGAACCTGTAGAACGGGTAATTCTCGACGAACGCACCGTCATCACTGTTCCTGTCGCCACCAACCGTGTTACGACGATCAGTTTTCCGGGTCCGATTGCGGCGATTGATGGTGCAGGGGTGACTATCGACGGCAAATCTCCGGCCCAGTTCCAACTGGCTTATACCAAAGGGTCGGCGTTCCTTTCCGTCCGTGCCTTAACGCCAAAGGCCAAAACCAACCTCAACATTCGGTGGAACAAGCACACGTATGTCTTCGAGTTGATCGAGGACGATACGCCGGTCCTGGCGCTCAATCTGGAAGAGCCAGCTCGGGACACGGTTCAATCCGCTCCATCCATCGGCCCGGCGCAATTGCTGGCAATCTTGGACAAAGCGAAGGCGTTTCCACTTCTGAAGAAGCAACACCCCGAGGCGGTGAACGGAGATGAAGCCAGAACTTTCGGTGACAAGCCCCAAATCGCAGACTTCAACGACTATGAAATTCGGATTGATGAAATCTTTCGCTTCAACCCGGAGGACACCCTGGTATTTCACGTCACGCTTCGGAACAAATCGGAAAAGGAAATTCTATACCGTCCGGAAAGTTTCACTGTGCGCGTCGGCAACCGCCTTTACTACCAGTCCATCAGCGATGCCCCCGGCGTACTCCCGCCGAAATCGGCTGGGACGGTCTATTTTGCCATCACCGGCACGCCGGACGGCGGGCGAAACGAATTGTCACTTAAAAATGAATTCACCGTTTTAGTGACGCGCATCGCTCTCGAACCTCCACTGCCACCGCTTGCGGCGCCAGCCACAAATTCAACGCCCAATAAATCCGGGGAGGAACCATGACGCCACGCAACTTCCTCAATTACTTCAAGACCAAAAGTGGCAAGTTGGTGTTGTTTGCCGTCATCTTCATCGCTGGTTTGCTTCTGTTGAGCGCCATCCGTGATCGGGCACGCGCCGGGAGCCAGATGGAGGCTGCCAATGCTCCTCGCGCAGCGAACAACCAGACCGACAAACCGCAAATTGTTCAATCGGTCGAGCGTCCGATGCAACCGTTCCGTCCGCCGCCGGCAAAGCTCGGTCCTTCAAATCCGAACCAGACCTCGCCACCGATGGCAAATGAAATTGCGAAGAATGACCCTCCATCGCATACAACGCCGGAACCCAAGGAACCATCGCCGAAGCCGCTCGCTCCCATAAGCCTCCTTGCAGATGCCACGGCCGGAATTGCGGAACCAAAGTCTTTGAGTTCTGTTTTCGCTCCGTTTGGCAGGCTGATTTCCTGCGAAACGGTTATTACGGTGGATTCCTCTTCCATTCAGACGCCCATCGTCGGTCTCGTTATTGAGGACGTTTATCATGCGGGGAAGTTGGTGATTCCCGCTGGCACGGAAGTTCACGGCATGGCCCAAACGGACCGCCACCGTGAACGCATTGCCAGCGGCACCAGTTGGACGTTCGTCTGGCAGACAGGCGAGGAACTTCATCTCAAGGCCGTTGCGCTCGACCGCGAGTTTTCCGGTAATCAGGAGGGATGGGGCATCACTGATGGCAGCGCCGGATTGCGCGGGAGCATCATAAAGACGGATAACTTGGCGGAAATAAAACTTTTTGCCGCGACTTTTCTCGCTGGCGCGGCCAACGCGCTGACTGAAAAGCAACAGACGGTTTTTGGCCCCATCAACAGCCCCTCTTTGAATAATGCGCCTTTCGAGGGCGCGCAACAGGTTCTGTCCGTTTACGCGCAGCACATTTACGACGCAATCCAGCGAGACGGTTTTTACGTGCGTGTCCCCAGCGGAAAACAGTTTTACCTGTATATCCTTCAAACCATTGACCGGGCCGATGCAGCCATCGGCGGCTCGGCGGAGCCATTCGTTGACCAAGAGAAATCTTCGCTGGTGACATCACCCGAACCGCCGTCATCTCGCTCACACTAAACCCTACTTGAACCATGAAATATCTCGCTCTCATCCCACTGGTATTGATCTCGTCTTGCGCCTCACATCCTAAATCGCGCATGGCGATCAGCGCCGCCCCCACGTCCGCCATTGAGTCGCCCGAAGCGTTACGATATGCGGACGTGGTGCGGACCTATTATGTCGGTCGCTATGTGGACCCGAACCATCCCGACACGATGCAGGAGCACCATCCGCTGTATCGAATTGAAGCGTCGGCGCGGTGGAATTTGCATCCAGGTTCACAGCCGACGGCTAATCTTTTGAATCCACCACTGGATTCCGCCTTTTCGCAACCTCCTACGAACGATGCCGTCATTGCTGAAATGTATCGTCAGCGGGAAGCCACGGAGCGCGTGATGGATGAGGCAGCCCGGCTCGGTCGATCCTTTTCGGAGTTGCAAACGGTCGTGAACGAATTGAGGAACGTCGCCCAAAATGACGCCATGCTGACCAAACGTCTGACCGATGCGGAACAGCGAATCACCGATTTTGAAAAAGCCCTCCAAACCCTGAATGCCCCAATTAGCCGAACGGCTCAAGATGAACCGGCGTTTATTCCTGAACCAATTGGCCCAACCAAACCATGAAGACACTTTGCCGAAAAGGCGACGGGCGCGTAGCCCGGCTCCTGCTTCCGGCGAACGCGGCAAATGCCGTGCAACAAAAACAAATGAAAGGTTATGAAAGCTAAATCATCTGCGCCACCGAGCGCCAGCGGCGATGCCGCTCCCTCCGACCCGCCCGCATTTCGGAATAACCCGGAAGTGGATGCGAAGATTGACACGTACATCAAAGACAACCCCAAGTATTGGGCTTACGTCCAAGCCATGCCTCGCGACCGCCTTGAACGGACTGTCGTATTGAACGAAGTGCGCGAACTCGACCGCCAGCAGCGCATTCGTGAGGGAGTTCTCAAAAAGATCAGCCAGAATCCCGACATGAAACGTGCCTACGACCTTCTGGTTAAGGACCTGCCCGAAGACCAGCGGGAAGGCGTCATTGCGCAAATCGCCCGCCAGGCGAGACGCGCTGTGGCCCGTTCCCAAAGCCAACAGCAACAGACCAAACAAGGAGTGACCGTCTGACAACACACATCCACGCCACGACCTCGTTCTCACGGCTGCGAATTACCTGCCAGCGTCAACTACACGCTTTCTGGACGATTTCCACGCCTGAAAGAATGGAGCCGTGGCCGCGAAACAGCCTTCACTTTAGGCAGTTGCAAACGGTCAAGATAAAGGAACGCATTGAGTTATTTCAAAAAGCGCATGTCACTCCCGTGTAACATGATAGGCATGAGAAATGCTCGCTAAGTAAAGTCGCAGTGGAAAGACCCGAAATACCACTGTCCGTTGTTATGGAATGCCCGGCTCGATATAGCGCCCGCGCACGAAGTCGCCTGAGAATTCAGAACCCGACTGAATGGAATATGGCGCGTCCCTTGTTCGGGTGTCTGGTCGGCATCGGTTGCACAAATTGTGCCCGTCGCAAGAACCCGATTCTCAATTCTTTGATTCATCCATTTTGGCCGGCCCTGAAGTCCGATTCCAACGCTGAATCTTTGTTTGCCCAGGAAAACCACCGATTAAACGCCGCGTGACGCCGGCGATAATTTGGGGCTTCTCCCAAATTCGCCCTCAGCGTCACCCGGACCAAGGAGTTTTATCAATATGAAAAAGGGGGGTGCGTATGCACCACGACTCAAATGTTATTGGGCCAACAATTGTTAAACTGCGCTATCAACGAGACTGGACTCAGGATGATCTAGTCGGAAAGCTCCTATTTGTGGGGTGCTATATGACACGGTGCATCCTGGCCAACATCGAAACCCGCCGTTGCATCGTCACCGATAAGCAAATCGAGTATTTTGCCGCTGTCTTCGGCGTCGGTGTTGGCAATCTGTTTCCGCCGTCGCCGAGGACCAACGGAGAGGCGCATGATCATTTAACGGAAATTACCTCTCTCTACGTGACTCGCCATCGGCATCGCAAGCGGCGTTGCGGTTCCCACGTATGACTTGCGGACCTGACCGAAGATTATGATATTATATGGCTGTTCGTCACAAAACGTCAGACTCGGACCAGCAGCTTGATCTTTTTGCATCAACAAAGCCGGCTTATGACATCACTGACCCAATACGGCCGAATGGCCGAGAAACACTGGCGCGAGTTTCGCCCGAAAATGGTCCGCGAACTGGAGACCAAAGGACTCCTGCATCAGATGCTCCTGGAAGCGGAGGAGAAGACGAAGGACGAAATGGTCGAATTGCTGGGGGAGTTCCGGAAGCAGGGATTGACGCCACAACAAGCCCACGACCGGGCTTGGGAAATGGTGCGAGAGAGATACATTCTGCTGCCGGAGGAGACGTAGCGGACCAGCGCCAGGAACGCCCAAAGCGAGCGCATCGCGACGAACCTCCGAAGAATCTCAACAACTACCGAATCTCAGACGGCGACAAACTCGGCGAAGGAGGACCGAAGCAAAAATTTCAACTCAACCTGACAGCGATCCAAACGCTTCGGGCACTCGAAACGGAATCACGACCGGCCACAACCGAGGAAAAAGCAATCCTGGTCAAATACGTGGGTTGGGGGGCTATGCCCCAGGTCTTTGACGACCGAAATCGCGAATGGGCAAAAGAACGCGCCGCGCTCAATAAAGCACTGACCGAGGGGGAAGTCGAACATGCCCGCTCCACCACGCTAAACGCGCATTACACATCGCCAGTGGTCATCAGCGCCATGTATGCCGCGCTGTCCCGATTCGGCTTCCAAGGCGGGCGCATCCTTGAACCCGCATGTGGTATCGGCCACTTCATTGGCCTTATGCCGGAAGCGATGCTCCACCGTTCCACCGTAAGCGGAACCGAAATTGACCCGTTGACCGCCCGCATAGCCAGCGCACTTTATCCTGATGCCGACATCCGCGCGCAGCCATTCGAGCAATCCAAGTTTGCGGACGGTTTCTACGACCTTGCCATCTCTAATGTTCCCTTTGGCGACTATACTGTCCACGACCTTCGGTGGAATTCGTATAAATTGCCGATTCACGACTATTTCTTTGCTGCCGCACTGGAAAAGGTCCGCTCCGACGGACTCGTCATGTTCATCACGTCGCACGGCACATTGGATAAAATCAACTCAACCTTGCGCGAATTGCTTTCCGCACGCTCCGAACTGTTGGGCGCAATCCGGCTTCCCAATGATGCCTTCAAACGCAATGCGGGTACGGAGGTAACAACCGATATTGTGATGCTCCGCAAACTTCGCCCCGGCGAAGGTCCCACTGGCCCCGCCTGGAACATGACATCGGACTACTCGAACGATGCGGCTGAAAGCTTCACGATCAACGAATACTTCGCCGCCCGCCCGGAGATGATGCTGGGGACCATGCGCCTCGCCGGACGCATGTATCGGGACAACGAACCAACGCTGGAATCCGACGGTCGTGATTTGGCCGAGGCGCTGGCAGGGGCCATCGAACGCCTCCCGCGAAACATCTACCAAGCCCAATCCCAAAAGGTTGCAGAACCGGCATTCGATCAGGCCATTCCCGCGCCGGATTATGTCAAGCCCAACGCCTATTGCGTCCACGATGGAATGGTTTGCGTCTGTGAGGAGAATACTCTTCGACCTCTCAACGATCTGCCCACCGAAACACGATCACGGATTCGCGCGCTGGTTCAGGTGCGAGACGCCGTGCGGTTGTGCCTGCGTTCGCAAATTGACGACAGCACCGAAGAGCAGGTTGTCGAAACCCGCCGACAACTCAATCTCGCCTATGACCGTTTCCTTTATCGGTTCGGCCCGGTCAATCTCCACGCCAATCAACGGGCCTTTGTTGGCGATCCAGACTTGCCGTTGCTGATTTCGCTGGAGAATTACAACGATGAAACCAAAGTCGCGACAAAAGCTACTATCTTTCGAGAACGGACGATTCATCACCGCCAGCCGGTCGAATCAGTCGGCACACCCAAGGAAGCGCTGTTGGTTTCGTTGAATGAGCGCGGCTGCGTTGACCTTGAACACATGGCCGGCTTGCTCAATAAGCCAGCCGAAGAATTCCTGCCCGATTTGAAAGGCATCATTTTCCTCAATCCTCAAACCAGCCAATGGGAGACGGACGACCAATATTTGTCGGGAAATGTCCGGGACAAATTCGCCATCGCGGATGCCGCCGCAGTCTCGGACCCGCGCTTTTGCGAGAACGTGGAAGCACTGCGATCAGTGCAGCCAGAGGATTTACCGGCCACGGAAATTGACGTTCGCCTCGGCGCGTCCTGGCTTCCGCCAGAGGACGTGCAGCAGTTTACCAATGAACTGCTCAACACTCCAGCCGGTGTGGAAATCGGACACATCCACGCCCTTGGAACTTGGCATGTAAACGCCAAGTGGGAGGCGAAAAGCGCCACGGCCAACACGACCGATTGGGGTACCGATCGTTACACGGGTCTCGAACTTATCGAGGACGCGCTCAACCTCAAAACGCCCACGGTGTATGACCTCGACGAAAAGAAAAAGCCGATTGTCAACGCCCAGGCCACGGAAGCCGCCAGGGAAAAGCAGGAACGCATCAAAGAGCGGTTCAAGGAATGGGTCTGGTCCGATGATGCGCGCCGCGAACGGCTTGCCCGACTTTACAACGACACGTTCAACCATACCCGCCTTCGCACGTTCAATGGCGACCATCTGACGCTGCCCGGTGCCAGTCAGGCAATTCAGCTTCACGCGCACCAGAAGGCGGGCGTTTGGCGCATCCTCCAAACACCCAACACCCTGCTGGCGCATGTCGTCGGAGCGGGCAAGACCTACACAATGGTCGCTTCCGCAATGGAATTGAAGCGGCTTGGCCTTGCCCGCAAGCCAATGTTCACCGTGCCAAACCATATGCTCGGCCAATTCTCGACGGAATTGCTTACGCTGTATCCGGGCGCGAATATCCTGGTTGCCGGGAAGGACGATTTCGAGGCAAAGAATCGCAAAAAACTATTTAGTCGCATCGCCACCGGAAATTGGGATGCCGTCATCGTGACCCACTCCGGTTTCGAGCGGATTCCTCTCTCTCAAGACACCCAGCGTCGCTTTTTCGAGGAGCAGTTGCACGAGTTGGAAGTGATCCGACATCAGCACGCGGATACAAACAACCGCCGACTCGTCAAGGAATTGGAACGCGCCAAAAAACGGTTGGAAGCCCGCTTGCAGGCGCTCGCCGCCGAGCACAAAAAGGATACCACCTTGACCTTCGAGGAGCTTGGCGTTGATCGCATATTCGTGGACGAGGCCCACTTTTTTAAGAATCTTTTTTACCTGACCAAAATGACGCGCATCGCCGGATTGCCTCAGACTTCCAGTGAACGGGCTTTTGATATGTTCCTCAAAGTGCGCCATATCCAGTCAGTCAACGGAGGCGGCGGCGTGGTTTTCGCCACTGGCACTCCCATCGCCAATAGCATGGCCGAAATGTTCACGATGCAGCGGTATCTCCAGCCGGAGGATTTGAAGAAACACAATCTGCACCATTTCGATTCTTGGGCTGCGACGTTCGGTGAACCTGTGACGGCTATGGAACTCTCGCCTGACGGCGCGGGTTATCGGCTCAACACTCGCTTCGCTCGGTTCATCAACGTGCCCGAGCTGATGCAGATGTTTCGCCAGACCGCCGACGTGCAAACCGCGCAGATGCTCAATCTAGCGCGCCCAAAGTTGGATGGCGAAAAGCCGACCATCCGCAATGCGCCAGCCACGCCGGAGCTGAAAGCATTTGTGCAGGAACTGGCGGCCCGCGCCGACAGGTTGAAATCCGGCCGCGTTGACCCGCGAGAGGACAACATGCTCAAAATCACTTCCGAGGGTCGCAAAGCCGCGCTCGATCTCCGGCTTGTCCAACCCGCCGCCCGCGATGACCCAAGCGGGAAGACCAATCTTGCTGTGGAGAACATCCTTCGCATTTGGCAGGAGACATCCGACCGCCGCTGCGCTCAACTGGTGTTCTGCGACCTGTCCACTCCGAAAGACAGGGGCTTCTCGGTTTATCGGGACGTGGCCGACAAACTGGAAGCGCGGGGAATTCCAAGCCGAGACTTGGCATTCATTCAAGATTACGATTCGGATACAGGCAAGCTGACGTTATTCCGGGACGTGCGAGCCGGGAAAGTCCGAATCCTTTTCGGCAGCACGCAGAAAATGGGTTCTGGCACCAATGTCCAGGAACGCTTAATCGCCCTTCATCATCTTGACGCTCCTTGGCGACCGGCTGATGTCGAACAACGGGAAGGACGGATTCTCCGACAAGGCAACACCAATGACATGGTCCAGATTTTTCGTTATGTGACCGAAGGTTCATTTGACGCTTACATGTGGCAGACCTTGGAAACCAAGGCCAAGTTCATCGCCCAAGTCATGACCGGCGACATGACCATTCGTCGCCTCGAAGACCTCGACACCGCCGCGCTGACCTACGCCGAAGTCAAAGCAATCGCGTCTGGCAATCCGCTGGTGATCGAAAAGGCCCAGGTGGACGCCGAGTTGATAAGGCTCACAAGGCTTCGCTCCGCTCACGCCGAGGAACAGTATCGGATTCGCACGAATCTTCGCCGTTCACATGAGGATGCTGAAACATTCACGGCGCGACTTTCCAACCTGCGTCAGGACATCGCAACACGACAGGACACGACTGGCGACAATTTTCGCATCGAATTGGATGGCCAAACGCTTGACAACCGGGGCGTTGCCGGAGAATTGACGATTCGACGAGCCGAGAAGATCAAGAATCGCTTTGGCGACGACATCCGCATTGGCCGTTTTGCTGGTTTCGATTTGTTTTTGAGACCAGCCCTGAACAATGCCGTCGAAATCATTGTGCGCGGGCAAAACACCTACAGTGCGCGGGTAACGGATACAGCCGTAGGCACTGTTCGCTCCTTGGAGGCGACCGTGCAGGGATTTGAAGAACGCGCGGCCAGGCTGGATTCAGATATTGCTGACGCCAACAAACGCGCTAAGGAATTGCAAAGCAAAATCGGCGCTCCGTTCGAGCGCGAGGAACGGTATCAGGAATTGTGCCGTCGCCAGGGCGAGATTGAGGACAAGCTGGATCTCACCAAAAATCAGGCTCCAAGCCAGGCCGATGCAACGTCCAATGAGATTCAGGAAAAGACCGCTGAACGCGAAACGCAATCGGAGACCGTGCGGCCTAGAAAACGGGCGGCCGTTCGCGTGTGAATAGTCGAACGCACTTGGCCGCACCTGCCAATCAAAACAACCGCGATCTCACAGCCCCGCTACGATTCCATTGTTTGCGTAAGACTCCGTTTCCAGCCACTTCATAAAATCGGCGTGCTGAACTTTCAGGTAATCGTGCCATCGAATCCAATTAAACGGCAATCCGAGATGTTTGACGAAGATAAGCTCCGTGGATTTTTCGACCGCTTCAATATTCCCTGATCGCGCCCAAGTTCCGCCAATCTTCTCTGTGACAATGACGTTGCCTGTGAATCCAGTCTGACTTCCAATCCAATGGTTGAAGCTGTTTGCTGCCGTAACACCGATGAAAAGGCAATGGCTTGGTTGGATAATCTTTACAACCTCCCCAAATACCTTCCACCCTTTCATGTAATCATCCCAAGTTGGTCTTTCGGGGCTTCCATCTTGTTTGTAGTCCATCATGCGTTGGACCAAGTTGTAGTAGGCACTAGCGGCCCAAAGTCTGGGCCGATCAATATCGGTGGTCTTAAAAAGTAACCGAGGTATCGTGTCCAAAGTCCTGGTCGTCCACTCATAATTCACAAGTGATTCCGAAACAACATCTCTGGTGTACTTGGGATATATGAGCCACTTCTCACGATTTGCGTGGCGCTCTTCCGGCGTTTCTCCGTTGTAATAATGAGATTCTCCAATTACGAAAAGACGTTTTTGAATCGGGCGATCTGAATAGCGCTGGCCTACCCACGGCAGCCATGTGAGACCTTGAACATTTCGGAAAGCAGCGTCATATTCTGTCGTTGCATCGTCTAGGTTCATTGTGATTAGCAAGTGAATGTGACTGCGGCTTATTGACCGGCGGTTTTTGGCACAAATTGGCTTTCCTGGTGCTTGATCTGGTCATCCATCATTCATCGTTCGTTGTACATTCGCCAGCTTTTGACGGCGAGCCAATTCATTACGATTCAATTGTACGCATGGATGATCAGTTTTTTGCAGACACAAAACTCAACGCCGCGACCAACGTGCGCTCCGGTCGGCGACCGGGCCTTCGCTAATATCGCTCCGGCCTCGTCGCTTCCCTGCGCACACGCTCGTCGCCGCTGCTGCGGTGTGCAGTCGCACAGAGCTTCCGTCCGGCCATTGGCGCGCGTCGTTCCCTTCCGGCTCTGCTCCGAGCATTCCTCCACGCCGCCTTCAGTCCACTCCCCACGCACCAATGGTCGAACCGAAGCAAACACGATCGGTCAACCGGGCGATGAAAAACGCCGGATACCGAGTTGAACTCGTTTATTCCGAACCGAGGCCAGGAATCGTCCTGTGCGCCCCCCAACTTCGCCATCGGGCATTCGCCCAAGCAAACGCAATTCCTTTGAAGTCCAGCGTTTTGGAGTCTTGATAAAGCGAACGTTCGTCTTTTCCAAACGCCGCGTCCGCACGGAGAGAACAGTGCGATTCAATACTCGCGCCAATGCCGCATCGCGCTGCGTTCCCAATATCGCATCTTCTTCCCGCGTCCAGGCACGGCGCTTTTCCCAACATTGTGGAATGCCCAGCGAATGCCGCTTGAGTTGCACCGCATACCGCGTCCGGCCCAACATCCGGGCGACGACCGCATCCGGTCTTTGGCCCAAAAGTTCAATTTCACGTTTTGACCAGCGAATCCGTTGCGGCGCGAAAATGCGAATCCCAAGGGATTCACGTTTTCCCGCCACAGCCGTTATGCCGCGCCGCAGCAATTTCGCCAATTCCTCATCACGAATTCGACCCAGCAGCCGGAGTTCATAATCCGTCCATCGTTCCCGGTGCGAAATGTTCGAGCGTCGTCGCCGATGCAGATTCAACACTCGATGGGATTGCCGCAGCAATCGCGCGATTTCGCGGTCCGATTTTGCGCGGATCAATTCCTGAATTGCCGATTTTTTCGCCGCCGTGAACACGACTTATTTATGCCTGAACATGGTCGGTTCATCAATGCGATCCCGGCATGACTTAAACAGTCGGGCCGCGTGGCGTCCTCAGCGCGTGAAATGGGCAGGCGATTATATGGCGTCGTCGGAAAGTTCAAGGATACTACGGTTCCGCTCCCTATGCGTCCGCGTCTTCCGTTCCTCCTTGAGCTTTCCGCCTCCGCCAGGGGCCTGCTCTTAGGATTTCACGCGCACCACCTTTGCGCTGCGCGACAAAGATGGACACAGAACAAAAGGAATTCAAATGAACAGCGATATACTCGTTCCGACTGTCGCCAGAACGTGGCCAGACAAAATCGTCACGGACTGGCAGCGGTTCTCGTCCGGTCTTTGGCGCGTTGCCGAAGGCGACATCCAAGCCGCCTATTCCGCCGAGACGTTTCCAAGAGTCAAGGTTTTCACTCACGGTGGCGTTCTTTTGACCAATGGCGGCGGATTTTCGTCTGGCCCGGTTGCTGCCGCGGCCAACTGCTACCCGCTGGTTCCGGCGAACGATTATCACGGTTCCGAACCACAACGCTACACGTACGAGGGCCGCGAAGCCTGCTTCCGAAGCGAGGTTTTCAAACTTGGCCCAAAGATAGTGTTTGTCGCCACTGACGCCACCGTCGAGGAGTGGCGGCGATTATTCCGTGCGATGTACGCGGATGGTGGATGGTTCGCCCGTCACGCGAGTTACGGGCTTTTTCTCAATGAAGACAGCCGGGAATCCAAGACCGAAAATGCTCGCGAGGCTCTGCGATTGGAACTGGCAGGCGATCTTCTCCCACGCACCAAAGCCGAAATGCGCCAACTGTTGGACGGCCAGCAGCCGTCTGAACTCACAACCCGCCAACTCGATTTGACGTTATGACAACTCTTACCAAAACTATTCGTCGCCTGACCCAAGAGGAATACGGCCACGGCAGCAAGGCCCGCAAACTGGTTGTCGCCCTCGAAAAAGGCGACCTCATCACGATTCGCGAGCACCGCCGTCGCACCAGGCACACGGCACGACTGTATGACGTTTTTTGGTGGATGCTGCGGTCTGAGGCGGACAAAGCCCACATGGAAAAGCTGCGCGAAATCAAGGCGCGAAAGGCCAGCCGTCTGGCAGAACGACGGCAGCGAAGGGCGGAGCGACGCCTGTTCGGGGCCGCTGCCGACCCCGGTTGCAAGGATGGCGTTTGAAGTGTATTTTAATTTGAGAGGGCGTATGAAAGATGACCCCATCGTATATGTGAATCGGTTCTTCCACTTCCTCAGTGGAGTGGTTGACGACTACGGTCTTTGGCTGTTTATGGCCTTCGTTTTCCTGTGTCCTTTCATCGTCTGGTGGGTTCACCGGTGGGCGAAAAAACATCCGAGCGCGAACGCCCGCCCAAACGTCTTGCTGTATTGGTTTTTTCCGCCGCGCGAATAATCTCCCGCAACCGTTCTCAGTCAGGACTCATGTCAAGTGAATAGGTCTCATCCAAAATGGCGATCACCCGAATGGGCGACAAAAATGGCAATGCGGGCGGAACTCTCTGTTTTGGCTACATTTTAGCTACACGCCTCGCAACCTATTGATAATCAATGGAGCGGGTGAAGGGAATCGAACCCTCGTCTC
>JBEKOF010000100.1:0-14775 GCA_049522055.1 Verrucomicrobiota bacterium
GGCGCGAGTGCCCTCGCCACGGTCGTAGGAAACAAGGATTCGTTCACGGAGATCCAAAGAAAGCGTTCGCATGGACAGACCATACCACACTTCTCTAAAATGGCTACACTATTTATTGAAATACTTTAGCGCGATTTCCTGCTTGCGTTCTCGTTGCCGCTCTGACTCCTGACGAAGAATGGGCGAGCATCGAGCGTCGTATTTGGGCAATAACGCCGGCGGCGGGCCGCTTCTGGGGGACGTCCACCGAGACGCCGAAGGCGGCGAGGTTGGCCGACGCGCGGCAGCCGGACGGAATTAACGCAAAGACGCAAAGGGCAAGTCTGATTTTATTCTTCAAATTGAATCCTTACGGTGGGTGGAATGGTGTCGGGGCGGGAGCGCACGCGCCATCGCGTGCCGTGAATGGCGCCACGCCGTCCGCGCCCATGAGATGATGGCGGGGCGCCATCATGGACACGCGGGGCGCGTGTGCTCCCCGAAGGGATAACAGCGGCGAGTGAATTGCTAATTGCAAATTGTCAATTGCAAATTTGCAATTTCTCCCGAGGAACCGCAGCCAGGCGCGGGGCGAGGATCAGAGGCGCGGCTTCCAGAATGGCAGAGGAGAGCCAGAACATGAGCAGGATTGTCAAAATTGGCGCTAAGGCCAAAGGAGGAGGCGATAGAACCGCTGCGAGGAGGGGGTGATGACGTTGGGATCAGAGACGGCGGGAGCGCTGTTGGTCGCGGCAAAGGCGGCGCCCAGATCCAGCCAATTGGTTTGAAGGAGATTGGTCTTGTACTGAACTTGATAAACCAGCCCGGTGGCGGCGATCCAGGAAAGGCTTAAGGTGTTGGAGGTTTTCGCGCCGGCATTAAACGCCAGGACAGGGAGCGGCGTGAGGCTCACGTCATCCAGGCCAAAATAGTCCGGCGTATTTTGGGCCTCAAATTCAAGGACCGTGCCGGAGCCCGCGGCCGAGACGATAAATTGCAGGTTCGTCCAGGTGAACGCGGGAGGGTTGGTCAAGCCAAAGAGGGTGTTGGCTGTGGCGCCGTTGGTGTTCCAGTTGACCAGGAATTCCTGGCCCGATCCGGCGGTTGGGTTGTCGAGCCAAAGGGAGAGCAGATAGTACTGGCCGGCCACAGTGGGGAGGGATTGGGAGAGTGTGGCCAACTGGTCGTCGTCCAGGAAGGCGCCGTAGTTTCCGGAGTGAACGACCAAGGGATAACTGGACGCAGGCTCCACGGCGTTGTAAACGGTGGTCCGGCCGCGCAAGCGAACCACGGTGTGGCCAGTCAGAGTCCAGCCGGTGAAATCGCCCGTTTCAAAACCGCCGTTGACCACCAGGGACTGCCCGGCCTGGAGAGTAAAGGGCACAATCTGCGCGACATGGGTGTTCCAGTTGGTAAAGGTGAGATTGGCCGCATAAACCCCCGCGGCCAGATCGCAGGCCGCGCCGGCCAGACTGACAGTCACATTTGTTGCGCCGCCCGCCGCCAAAACGCCGTTCGCCGGCGCGGCGGCAAGCCAGCCATTCGAGTTGATGATGGACCAAGACAACGAAGAGGAGCTGCTGTTGGTCAAAACAAACGCCATGGCGGCCGGGCGAAAAGGCCCCCCGACCGCGCCGGTGGCGGTAAAGCCGGTGGCCGGGGTAATGCCCAAGGAATCGGGAACGCCGGCGATGGCGTTAATGAGAATCTGGCCGGCGGGCGTGCCCCAGCCGGTGCAGAGATCATAGCCTGGGACGGCGCTGAACTCACTCGGACTGCTGCTGGAAAAATTGTTGCCGGAGGCGATGTCGTGAAAACTCGCGGCATAAGTAGAGTTCTGGCCAAGGGAATAGAGCGCCGGGTTCAAGAAGCCAACGGTTGATCTGCCCGCCGCCACGGCTTGCTGGTTCATCAAGGCGGCAAGAGCGGCCCATAACGGGGTCGAGCAACTGGTCCCGCCGACTGAAGTTGCGCCTCCATCATCGTAATAGACATAGACGTCGTCGGCCGTGAGCGCGACGTCGGGAATGTTGCGCCAGGCGGTGGAGCCTCCGTTGGCCGCCATGCTGATGCCGGCCTGCCAACTGGGGATGGCATAGTACGAACTGACGCCGCCGCTGCTGCCCACGTAGCTGCCGTCGTCCAGGCCCCAGTTCCAGACTGTTTCCGACGACCAGGAACCGCCCGGGCCGGTTGTGGAAAGGGTGGTTCCACCCACGGAGGTTATGAAGGGGCAACTGGAGGGCGCGTTGTCCAGCGAGGGATTGTCCACTCCGTTCACCGAGGAGGCGCCGGTGGTGTAGGCGTCGGCGTCGCCGGAGGCGGTGAAGAAGGACTGTCCCTGGGCGGCGATCTGTTTGAAAATGGCGTCGGTGGTGGAGTTGGGGCCGCCGCCCCAACCCCAGGAACAACTCAGTTGCTTGATCTGGTTGTTGGCGGCCATGGCGTTCAAGACATCGTTTTGCAGCCCATCAGGCCCGGCCTCAAAAACGACAATTTTGGAAAGTCCCGGCGCCATGGCGAGGGCCATTTCAATGTCCAGTGAAACCTCGATGTCGCCGCTGTTGCGGCCGGTTGTCGGGGTGCCGCTGAAGCCATCGAGCAACACGTTTTGCAGCGGCACCGGGGCCAAGCCGGCCACCGATTCGTAGGCGGCGATGTCGCTGGGGTAATAGCCGTCGAACTCGAACAGCCCCACCATTTGCCCCGTCCCGGTGAGGGTCACGCCGGGAAGATAAGCGGCGCGAAAATCATTGCCGAGGTAGTTTCCTCCTGAACCCGAACCGGACTTGGGCGCGGCGTTGAGCAAAGTTGCGGGCTTGATGTGAAGGCTCTTGGGACGGGGCAGGGTGTAATTGTCCAATCCGCTAACGTCGGAAATTGGCAGGGACGCATCCACCGAGGGGTCGGCATCCGGCGCATAGAAGTCGCGGGATTCGGTTGGGTGATGGTAAGCGCGCAGGGTGATGTGGAAGGCCCGCTGGATGTCGGCGACGGAGCCGGTGACATCGAGCAACAGCCGGTTGCTGTGGGTGGCTGTGACCGTGAAGTTTTGCCGGAGGGCGAACGCGGTGACGGCCGCGTAATCCGCCGCGGTGGGGCCGAATTTTTCGGTGAATTGCTCCGGGGTGAGGTATTGCCGGTAATGCGGGCTGGCCGGGTCATAAACCGCCGCCAGGAAATCGTCCAGGCCCTTGGGATCGCGCAAGGGCAGTCCGATGGCCAGGTTCAGGCGGTTGGTGGGCGGGAGAGTTCCATAGGCCGCCAGTTTCGCCACCGCCGCGGGGAGATGCCCCGGCAGGATTTTCATTGCCGGGTCCGCGGCGATGCCGGGCTGGATCAGGCCAAGACATAGGGCGGCAACCAGGACGCCGCCAAGCCCCAGGGTTCTCCCGATGGAATGGGAGCCAGTTTTCATTTCGTTCGACTGACAAGGATACGAGCTACGGGAATAAGTATAGCAGTGATGTTCGTTTGGGACAAGTTGAGATGAGGATTGGGTCTGAAGGTGTGTGGGAAAGAATTCTGCGATCCATTTCCTCTGCTCGGAAGCGAGCGAGGATGGTGTATAGGTTCTTAGACAACACGGCGGGGGCCAGTGGAAAAGCGGCGCTGGCGCGCCCGCACTCCAAGACCTATCGGCCTCTCGGACGCGCCGTGGGAAAGCGAGGAATCGGAGGAAAGCGAGAAGGAGGCGAACGGCTGGGGAGCCGGCTCAGGGGAGAGTCCGGGAGGAGGAGTCCGGGGCTGGTTTGCGCGATTGGGGGCGCCGGAGGGAGAACCAAACACTGGTGCCGAAGACGCCAACGCTGACAGCCAGCGGCAGCACAAAGAGCATCAGTTGCATTGTCATACGGAGCAATATACACGATTGTAACGGGATTGCAACCGAATTGTAACATAAATGTAACAAATGGGGCTATTTCTGTTGAGAACTAACTGTGGCTCAGAAACTTACAATTACGAACCTGGTCCGGGATGAGTGCGGCGGTTTTGCGGGGCGCAGGCCGCGGGTGGCGGGGACGGTATTCTCAGCCGACCATCAGCTTGAGGAGTGACATGGTGTCGTTGCCGAAGATGGGTTACGCGGTGGAAGTTGTCAGTTCCCAAGGCTGGTTTTGAAACTATTTTGATCCGAGCAAAACTGCCTTGGCATTCTTGATCGCTTCGTCCCGCTTTTCCATCGGCGCAAACGGGTTGAAAAAGGGAATCTGTTTTGATTGTGATAGTGACCATGCCACCCAGTCACACCGGCGAACCTCAACCTTAGTTCCGTCAGCAGGGCTTTGGGCATCCGGCCAGGCAACTTGAAAGCCTCCGGTAGAATTGGACAGATTGTAGGCGATGGCCCCACCGGCGCCCGCGCTCCACTGCATCGAGCCGACAACGGTTTGATTTTCCAGTTCTCTGGCCAACAACCTCCGGAAGGCGGGCAGCGTCACCAAATCCGAATCCAGCGGATCGTGAAAATAGGATCGTTGCCAGGGCAGTTTGCTCCATGGCGAAGCCGGGTCGTTGAACAGCCATTGGCTGACGGTTGAAACTGTGGGGTCATTCGGATTGCGCCAGAGCGGTTCGAACGCGTCCACGGCATACTGGTCCACTTTTTCTTCACCGGCTGATTTAATCCACGCGGCATATTCAGGCAGTGCGTTTGTGTCGCCCCCTTCGACGCGGATTTCGGTCAGTTCGGGAATGCAGCGCGCCAATTCGGGTCCCGATGACATGATAAAGCTTTTCCAATCCGGGAACAGTTGGATGGCGCGCCTCATGAGTCCCCGCGCCTGCGAAACGGCGGCATGTCTTTCCCACTTCTCAATGATGAGGATGAGTTCCGTGCCAACCATGATTGCGTCCACACCCGGGGATTGGTCCAGGTGGTTCGCCTGCTCAACCACAAAGTCGGCTTGGTTGACAAGCAACTCAGTCACTGACGGTTTCTTTTTGCCGCGCAAGACTTCGCCGCGCAATTTCGGCTTCTCGCCAATTGGCGGCAGCCTTGAGGCAAATCGCCTGAAGTCGGGAACGGGGCCCTTGTCATCTGACTGAACAATGATCCGGGCGGCTTCCATCCATTGCCCCTGACCAAGGAAGAGCATCTTCTCGCTTCGACTTTGCCCGCCTGCCGGCGTGACCATAACCGCTTGTTCCTCCCCGATCTTGTCGTCGCGGAGCACTTTATACCAGCGGTCTTCAAGCTTCTTCAGGCCTTTGTTTTGTTTCCAATAGGCCCGGATATCCGACGCATTTTCAAATTGTGTTTGCAGGATTTGCTGCAAAGCGCCTTTGGCCGCGCTGGCTACTGGCAGGACATGCCGTTGACGGAAAAAATCGCGGCCAAAGCCAACGGAGCAAGTCAGGCGTTGGTCGTGTTCCAGGCAATCGAGCAAGGGTTCAACGGACGCGTCGCCCTCCTTGATTAACGCTTCCACGATGGGGTCCGTTTCAAACGCCACCCAACCGGGCTGTCCCATCTGCCGGGCGCTGACTAAATCGAGGTCTTCAATCAAGACGGCAATCCTTTCTGACTGCCCGGGATAATTTGTGAGACCGATTTCGATGACACTTTTTTGCTTTGGTTCGCGCGCACGGCGTTCCAAGTCGGCGGCCAGTTGGGGCAGTTGATCAAGAAATGTGAGATAAGGTTGTTCTTTTGGTTGCTGCATTCCATTGCCAGGATTTTGCGGCCGAGGAGTTCCGCGCTGGGCTGCCTGGCTTTCAATCTTTGGCTGGATTTCCTTGAGTTTGCGTGCCGAAACCAAAGCGAGCGGAACGGCGTCTCTCATGTGCGCGCAGATCGTGCGATTAAAAAGCGCCCAGACCCAATCCCCGGCGAGCATGAGATAGGGGTCTTTGGCTTGTTCCCGACCTCCGGCGCTTTGCTGGCTGGCCTCACAGACGTTCCAAACTTTGGCTGCCAGATCATTTTCACCAAGCCGCAGTAACAGGCAGGCTTTGACTGGCAAAATGGAATCGGCGGCGACCGACATGTCTTCCCGAAAGGCCCGGCCGTAAAGGGCCAGTCTCATTCTCGAACCGTTGGTTGACGCGGCGTTGATCAGCAAATTCATGTCCGCCTGCAAATTGGCTGGTCCGCCCGCGGAGAGAACCGGATAAACCAGCCCATTCCAACAAACCGAAAATGTCTGATTGCTTTTTGAAGAGTTGGGCAGCACCCAGCCATGCGTTTTCACTTTGTCGCCCGTTCCCCCCCAAACATCACCGACCTGGATTTCTACCTCCCGATAGTCGCAGCTGCGCGGATCAGCCAAACCTTGTTCAAACAGTGATTTGGTGGCCGACTCAAATTCGGATGAAATCACGTTTGTCGCCGCTTCCCACTGCATTCGTTGTTGTGGCGGCTCTGGAAAATCAGACACCGTCAGTGGCTTGCCCTTGGGACGATGGGCAGAGGCATGACAGCCACAGACCATCAGGAGGAGAGGAAGGAGCCAGTGAAGTTTCATAATCGTTTTAAACAAGGCCTATAGGACGCATTTGTATTCGGTGAAGGCAGTGGAATGAGCGATGGTTGGAAACATGGAAGTAATGTGGCCGGCAGAGCTCACTTGGCAGGTTGAATTGAGAATTTGTCATTGCGCATTTGTCAATTGTCATTTGGGGAGGCGAGGCGGAGGGAGGCTTTGACAACGGCCCAGAGGAGCAGCAGGGCCAAGGCCCAGGCAAGGGCATGCCCGAAGAAACCGCCGACGCGGGTGTTGGCGGCGGTGAATTGGACGGTCAGGGGCTTGCCCACCTGGGTTTGGAGCACCTGGGTGAAGGCCTGATGGAGACCGCGGGTGGGCAGGTTGACATGCAGCGGCTGGACCCGAGCCACCGCCAATTCCTGGGCTTGGGAGAGTTTGCTCCACTGAAGGCGGGCGACCAGATCGGATTGGTCGTTGGCCATCTGCGATAGCTGCAATTGCTGAGCGGGAGCGGCGTTGGCCTGGGCGGGGAACGGCCCGGAGGTATTGGGCATCTGACTGGAGACCACCCCATAATTATTGAAAACGCGCCCTTGGCGTTTGAGGTTGTCGGCCTGGATGTTTTCAACATCCTTTTGCAGGCCTTCGAGTTGCCCGCGCGTGCTTTCATCGAGGGCGCCGGCGTTCTTGAATACGCCGGCGCTGTTGAGTCCCCCGACACTGCCGTTGGCCAGGTCAATGCGAGCCTTGCTGATGAAAGCACGGTTGGCGGCCTGTTTGCTGGCGGTTTGTTGGGCTTCCTGGGCGCGGTATTCGCTCAGGGAGTAGGATTGCACGACGGGCGCGGCCTGGATTTCATGGGTCATGCTGCCGGCGAATTTTTGGTAATCGTAGTCCGCCGGGAGGTAGAGGTCCCAGCGGGCGTTTTTCAACGGCGCGCCGAGGGTGGGGGAAATTAAATTGACCTGGCCGCGGTCGCGCGGGAATTTCTCGCGTCCGATGTAAGTCAATTCGATGGAAACGGGGGCGTCCCCGGTGGCGCCGGCTTCTTGCAAGGGAAGAAGGAGTTTGCCCTGGCTGAGGGCGGGGCGGACGGCCTGGCCGGCGACAAAAGCGGACCAGACTTTGGAATCCGGGGGCAGTTGGATTTCCAATTGCTGGAGACCGTTGTTGCGCACTTCCAGGGCCATCTGGGTCATGACCTGGCCGTCGTCGGCGACGACGGTGGTGAGGCGGACTTGATCGGCCAGGGCCTGAAGGACGGCGGCGTCGGCAAAGCGTTGGGCGTGGACGGTCAATTGGTAGCCGGGGTGGACGTAGCGCCAGGCGAGGGCGGGGCCTGGGGAGTTTTCGACCCAATCGGGCAATTCGGCGGCGTCAATTTTGACGAGGTCGCTGCTGCTGGATTTTTCGGCGACTTGCAAGGCGGGCTTGCCGTGAACGAGGACGAAGCCGGATTCGCGCTCGACGCCGATGGTCTGGACGCCGGGGAGATTGAGGTCGTTGGCGGCGAGGTCCACCGGCTCTTCCCAGGTGACGCCGAGAACGAAGAGGCCGTGGACGGGGTTTTGGAGTTCAACGCGCCAGAGGTCGTTGGTTTGGTCGCGGCGGCGGAGGTTGGGGCATTGGAACTCGATGTTGGTGTAGGCGGGGGGGATTTTGAGGAGGAATACTTTGACCGGGGCGTTTTGAATGTCGTAGCGGATGATGGCGGAGCCGTTGAGGAGGTTGTCGGAAACGGAAATGATCTGGGCGGCTTCGGCCCGGATCCAGGAGTCAATTTTCTCGAGGGTGACATCGAGTTTCCAATCCGGGAGGGGGCCGGGTTCGGCGGTGAGGAATTTGTAGGCCAGGAGGCCGGCGGCGGAGTTGGCGGGAGCGCCGAGATTGGCGGCGGGAATTTCGGTGAGGCCCTCGAAGCCGGCCGTTTTGGCCAGCACGCCCGGATCGGCGGCGACGGAAATGAAGCCGGACAATTTGCCGGTGTTCAAGGGATGGACGCCCGGGACGGGGAGTGAGGAGGGCAATTCCTGGTACGGGCGCGAGAGTTCAAGGCGCAAGGAATAGTCGCCGATGACCCGGTCCTTGAAGGCGACATCGAGGACCTGGAGGGAGCCGGCGTCGCGCGGCTGCCATTGGAGGATATTGGGGCCGCTGACCGAATCCAGGGTGTAACCGGCGGGCAGGGCGATTTGAAGGGCAAAGACTCCGGCGCGCTTGATGGTGTAATCAATGACGGCGGAAAGGGCGGCCTGGCCGACGCCGATGCGGACGTTATTGTGGACGGTGGCTTCGATCTGGGGCTGGACGGTTTCGGCCTTGAGGGCGAGGGAAAATGCCGGGTTGAGAAAGCGCCAGACGCTGAAGAGGTTGGTGGCGTCGTCGGTTCGCGGGAATTCGGCGGAGTCCACGCGCTGCAAATCGCCGGAGTGATCCACCGAGAGGCTCAATTCCTCGCTGGCGCGGGCGGCGACCAGGCCGGTTTCGCGTTTGACGCCCAGGGCGTGGGGGACTTCCAGGGCGAGGGTGGCGGGAAATGAGTCGAGTTTTTTTTCCGTTTCCACGGAGAGCTTGTAATCGGAGGAGACGCCTTTGAGCAGGTCCACCACGAGAATGTCGCCGCCCGGCGGCTTGTCGGCGGCCGGCTCCTCCGATTGCCAGGTGCGGATGGAATCGCCGGTGACGCGCAAGAGACGGTGGCCGGCGGGCAACTGGACGCGGGCCTGGCGCAGTTCGCCCTGGGTGATCTGGTAATCCAACGTGGCGCGCTCCTCCAGGACACCATTGGCCAGGGTGGCCAGGGTGTTGTTGTCCACAAAGATGGAGGCGGCGACTTCGGCGGCGCGCTTGGTGCGCGGGGTCCACAGGATTTCCACGCGGTCGGCCGAGCCGATGGTGGCGGCAATGCGGGTTTGCTGGGCGGCGGTGGTGCGCTGGAAGGCGACGGCGGTGGGGAATTCCACATCGGCGTCCGGCTCGTCAATGCTGGCGGTCAACTGGCTGGCGAGGGCGGAGGGAATGGCGAAGTTCAACTGGCGCTTGCTGACGTCGCCGCCGAGCTTGACGACAAATTTCAAGGTGACAGAGGCATCGCCGGGATGCGGCAGAAGAAGACCCAGCCTGCCGGACTCGCGCCACAGTTTGACCGCGCCCGACTTGACGGAAAAATCCTCCAGCGCCACGTCATCGCCAAAGAGAGGCAAGAGTTGATTGGTGCCGGAGGAAGTGAGGAGAAGGGCGCCTTCAAACTGGGCGACGTTCGCGGTGATGGCGCCGGTGTAAGAGGCGCTGATGATGGTGGATTGGGCGTGGGACAGAATTGGGTTGGCGGGTGGGGGATTGCCGGCGGCGTCCTGGGCCTGGACGGAGTTGGCGAGGATGAAAAGCAACGCGATGGAGACGGCCACAGGCGGGGGAAGGGGCGGAGTCGGGGTGTCGGGCGCGGGCGCGGCCGGCTTGCGGGGCCAGATTTTGCGGAGCAGGGCGGCCAAGGCGGCGAGAGCCACGATGGGCGCAGCCACAATCAAGGCCGCATCGAGCATGCGCACGGAAATGAGTAACGCCCCCACGGAACCCAGGGCCAAGGCCACGCCCAGCGTGATGAAGAGGCTGTTGCGGTTGTGGAGCCATTGCCACCAAGCGAGCAGCAAACCGAGAATGAAGGCAGTGACCTGCAACGCCGAGCGCATGAGCGAGAAAACACGGGCGTTCATGACCGACATGCGGATGGCCAGAGGTTCCCCGCCGGTGTTCAAAACCTTGGTGAAAGAAAAAGCATTGCCCTCGCGCGGAATATCAATGTGGATGGAACGAAGGCCGGCGGCGGTGGGCGCCGCGGGAGCTTCAGCCGCTGCAGGCGCAGCCATAGCCGTAGAGAAACCAATACCCTGTTGCCCGGCGGGGGCATTCTGGGGCTGGTTGATGCCTTGGGTTGCGGATTGTGGGCCGCCGTATCGCAAAAGCTGGCCACCGCGTGCGCCGGCTCGAGCAAACTCGGAAGCAGGCCTGGCGACCCTCGTGGGAGCGGCGGCCTCGCGCGCCTCGGCTTCGGCAAATTCGGCGGCGGACATGTGTTTGATACCGCTGCCAGTCAAGACGTCGCGTCCGGCCTCACTCTCCGGCGAGAAAGCGAGGATGGCATCGGGATTGCCAAGGTTCTTGCCCTGCGCGACCAAGGTGTAATTCTGCCCGGTTCGAGGGTCCACAGGGAGTTCGCCCTGCGCTGTCCTTCCCAGATATGGCCGGAGGTCGTTCATGCTGGCAGGAACCTGCCCGCCGTGCTCGAGGGCAAATTGCTGGATTGAAGAATCTATCAGCCGGAGATTATTTATTGACGCATCTTGTTGGGAGGTAGTCCTAGCCCGGACAAAACTCTGGCCCGCCAAGCCGATTTCTGTAGGATTGTTGGCTGAGCTCATGAGCTGGGCCTTTTGCTTGGCCTTTGACAGGGCCGGAAGCATCATGCTGGCCAGAAGCGCAACGCCGGCCAGGACGGCCAGCACCTGAACCACCGCTATGGCACCTTTGGCCTTGATCCGACTAATGACAAAAACGACTAAAATGACGGCAAGGACGATCCAAAACAGGGCCGGGCCATTTTCCGCGAAGAGTGTCGAGTAGAAATTGGTGAAGGCGCGCAGGGCGTCGCGCAGGCCATAAGTAGTGCCGCGGGCGACGGTCATGCTGCCGCCAAAACCGGAAAGGTGAACGGCGGGCGGGACGAAGAGCTCCCACTCGGCGAAGGTGTTGGGGAGGTCGGTTTTGGGGGCTTGCAAGCCGACGGCGGCGGGCAGCCAGCGCGATTTGACCGGGCCGGCGTCCTGGGCATAAACGATGTCCACGGCAAAGGCTTCGTCGCGGTCGGCGTGTTCGGGCAGCGGCACGAGCAGCCAATCCTTGTCCCGCTCGGCCTTGGAGCCTTGGCCATCCACGTTGCAGCCCCAGAAATCGGCGCCGGAGGGCAGTTGGAAGCGCTGGAATTGTTTGCCGTTGTTTTTGACCATGAAGGAGGCCTGGGTGAGCATTTCGCCGGTGTCGGTGAGAACGGAGGTGAGTTGGGTGTGGTCGGCCACGGCGTCCAAAACCGGTTCTTCCTGCTGGCGGTCGGCGGTCAGGTGGAGTTGGAAGTCGTGGCCGGTGTAATGATAAGCCAGGAGGACGGGGCGGGTGATGAGGGCGCGGTCGCTTTGGGCCAATTCGGTAGGATCAATCACGCGCAAGGGTGGCGCCGCGGCTCCGGCCTGGACTTTGAGGCTGGCGGCGGTGGTGACGGCGACGGAGCCGGTTTCGTGCTCGGCGTCGGGGGCGTGCAGGCCGGCGGCGTTGAGAGTGGCGCGGGCGGGGTCGAATTGATAATCGTAGGTGACGACCAGGGTGTAGCCGTCCCAGGCTTTTTCCTGGAGGTGAATGGTCCAGGAGTCGCCGTTCTGCTCGCGGCTGCGGATGTTCAGGCCGGTGAACTCGATGTTTTTCCAGTGGGCGGGCAGTTTGAGATGGAATTCCTGCACGCCTTGGTTGACCAGATCATAGCGCACCGTGGCGCTCCCGCCGACCACGCCGTCGCCAATGGTGATGAGATTGAAAATGTCGGCGCCGATGCGGGCGGGCAGGCGCTCGGTGGAGAGAGTCAGATTCCAATCCGGCAGTGAGGAGGTGAAGGCGAGAAGCTCGTCGGTGCGAGCGGGAAGCTGGGCGATGGGAATCTCGCGCAGGCCGGTCATTTCGGAGGTTTTGACGCGCAAGCCCGGCGCGGCGGCGGCGCCAATTTGGGCGGTTTGGCGGGCCGCGGCGGCGGCGCGCAACGGGGCGACGACGATTTGGCCGGGGAAAGTTTTGAGGGCCTGTTCCAATTGCACTTCCAGATTGCGCCCGCCCAGCACGCGGCTGGCAAAACTGACCCGCAATTTGCCGTCGGCGGTTTTCCAATCCTCCACGCCCTCCCCTTTGACGGCGGCGACGACAAAATCCGGTTGCGGCGTGAATTCCAGGGAGTAGATGCCGGCTTTTTCCACCGTCAGAGCGAGGGCATGGACGACCAGGAGACGGCTCTCTTCCAGATGGGCGGTGACGCGGTCGGCCACGGTGAGGATGGGTTCGACGCGCTTGACGCCGGCGGCGAGAGAAAATGGGCGCGCGGAAAAGCGGAAGGCGGCCAGGGCGTCGCCGGCGGCGTTGACGCGGCGGAGGCCGGAAACTTCGGCGATGTCCACGACGGTGTCGGAAGCGGAAAGGGTGAAGGAGCCGGATTCGCGCTCGATGTCTAACGGTTGCGGGGCGGTGATTTGGAGGGAAGCGGGCATCGTCTCGACGGGCTGCTCGGAGAGGAGGGTCAGTTCGTAATCCTGCTCCACCGGCTTGATGAATTCGATGGCCAGGACCTGGCGGTCGCCGTCCGGCTCGATTTTCCAATCGCGGATTTGGGCGCCTTGCAGGCGGGTGAGGGCCTGGCTGGCCGGCAGGGCAATGCGGAGGCGCGGCACGCTGGCTTGGAGGAGTTGGTAATGGAGGGTGGTGGAGAGCTTGACGACCGCCGGGGTGACTTGGGCGGTGGCGGCGGTCTCGACGGCGATGAGGGCGTGGCGGGCGACTTCGGCGGCTTTGCTTTGCCAGCGCAAGGAAACCTGGCGGTCGGCGCCCAGGAAACCTTCGAGATGGGAGGCGGCCTTGTCATTTTCCAGGGCGGTGCCGCTGAGGAGTTGCATCTCGACGCCCGCGCCGGCGGCCTGGGCGCGGATGGAGGCGATGGCGGCGGGGGGACCTTGGAAGTCAATTTGGTTCCACGGTTCGGCGCGGGTGATTTTGGCGATGACATCCAATTTGAGGTGGTAGAGGCCGGGGGCTTGGGCGCAGAGGTTGTATTGATCGCCGGAACGGGCCAGGCGGATGCCGGGGGGCAGGGACCTGGCGATGACGGCGACATCGCCTTGAAACAACGGGACGAAAATCTCGTTGGTGGCAAAGGACTCGGCGGTCAGGTCGGCGGTGAAGCGGGCTTCGTTGTCGCTGACCTGGCCGTCATAGCGGATTTCGCTGACGAGGAGGTTGGTCAAGCTGGAGGCGGTTTTGACGGCGGGGCGGGCGGATAATTTTGGGGGGCTGGTGCCTCTGGAACTGATCTGCAAGCCGTTGAGGACCGCCACGCCGTTCGGCCCGGGCGCAACTTCGATGACGACCGGGACGCCCGACCGGACTTCGACATCACGGAAGACGACGAATTGGCGGCCTTCCTGCCACGGCATATTGGCTTTCCAACCGGCGGAACTCAGGGTGGTGAGCGGCCCGAAATTGGTGTCAGCGCTGGAGATTTTGAAGAGGCTGTTCAGTTCGCCGGAGGCGTCCGGCTCGGCATGGCCGTAAAGATAGAAATTGTAACGGCCGGGTTCCAGGCGGGAAATGGTGAGGAGGATGTTGCCGCCATTGGGGGCGAAGACGTAGGAATCGAACATGGGATCGCCGGTGGCATTGCCCCAGACGCCGGGGGCGTTGGTCATCTCGATGAGGACATCGGTGGGCGCTCCGTCGGCCAGTTTGATGCCGCTCAGCCGCCCCGAGAACACGAGGGGAGCGCCGGGGGAGTATTTGGGGTCGTAGAAACGGAAGAGGTTCCAGAGATCGTTGGTGCCCTGGCCGGTGGCGGCAAAGCCCGTCTTGGGGCTGCGGCTGCCGGCCCCGAAGTCAATGTTGATGAGCGATTGGGCGCCGAGGGGGGCGGCGAAAGGGCAACAAAAAAGAATTGACAGACCAAAGCGAAACCAAAAGGCGGCGGATTTGCGGGTATTCATAGGTATCTCCAGATCTGGCATGATTTACTGTATAACAGCGGGCGGGGGGCAAAGTTTCGCATCCCGGCACGCTTTGCGCGGCAGAAGATGCCAAGAGATTCATGGATTTGACCAAGCATAAACCGCGCCGGGGCCTGGCGGCGAGAGTTTTTTTTCAGGGCAACGGCTTGCAGATTGCCGCAACCCGTTGAAAACCAATCGAGGGATTCTTTGAATAGGAGGGCATAGAGTTGACAGAGATTGAAATTCACGACGAGCGGGAGTGCGCATTTTTCGTCGCGTAGCGCGCAAATCACGCACAGTTGGCGCAGCGAGGATGCTCAAAACACTGGCTGAAATTTTCACAGGGGCTGCGGCGGTTCAGGAACGCTTAAGCACGTTGACCAGGCAGTGGAGACAACCGAAATGGAGATAGGTGTCGGTGCAATCCACCCGCCGGACCTCGAAGCCCAGTTTTTCCCAGACGGTTCGCGCCGCGGCGTTAAGCGGCTCCGCGCCCCGGTAATAGGGGAGGTAAACGATCCGGCGGCCGCCGGCGCGGTCCAGGAGCACGTTGACATAAGTCAGGAAAGTTCTGCCATCCCGCG
>JBEKOF010000101.1:0-14675 GCA_049522055.1 Verrucomicrobiota bacterium
CCCCAGCCTTGAAGAGGAAACGCTCCGAAATGAACCATTGACCCCTCAAGCCGAAAGGAACTATGAAATAAAGACGAAAGCTCGCTTGACAATTCCCATAGCAGGGACGCCTCGCCGAGGCGACCGCTATAGCCAACACCCCCGGACGGCTCGGCGAGCCGTCCCTACCCGCGCATTTTTATCTGGAAAATCCGTGGTCACATTTCCGCCTAATTGCCTTCCCGGTAAGGCTGATTGGTTTGATACTGTTTGAGCAGGTCAGCGTACCACTGCCTGGCGGCGGCAGTCTTGGCAAATTGGACCGTCTGATTCTGAACGCGGACCGCCTTCTCGAACTGCCCTGTTTCCGCGTATGCGGCGGCCAATGCGTTCAGGTAGGCGGCGTTAGTCGGGTACGCCTTCATTGTCTTTTCCGCAAGAGTGACGGCCTCCGCGCCGTTGCGCAGGCTGGCATTGGTAGATGTGGACAGGAGCCAGGCAAGACCGCCCATGGCCGGCATGCTCCCGGCGTCAATAGCCTTGCGGTACCACGTGACGGCCTTTGTCTCATCTTTGGCCACGCCCTCGTAAAGGCTATAATTCGGCGAGCCATTGGCATACAACTCCGCCACTTCGTACCGGGCTACGGCATAAGCCCCGTCTCCCACCGGGTTGCCTCCTTCAACCAGAGCGTTAGCTTCATTCAGTATCATCTGGCCGGCAACCCCTCTGAGCAGATGGGCGACACTGACACTTAAATGGCCTCTGACAAACTGTGCGGCTAAAAACATGGGTTCGATGGCATGGCGTGCTTGAGTCAAGGCAGCCCGCGCTTCGTCTTCCCGATGCAATTGGTGATAGGCCATGGCGAGGATCGCTTCCCCAGCCGCGATCCGCCCTTCCGGCGGCGGCGATTGATGCGGTGCTTTCACCCAAAGCTGGCTATGTTCGACCGCTCTCGAGTAATCACCCCGCCGATAATCAACAAGGGCCAGAGCCATCAGGCCCCCTCTCTTAGAATCTGCGGTTACTGTGGGATCATCCTGCTGACGCACCAGGACGTCGTATAAGGGCGCCAATCCCGCCATCGTTTTTTGGTCCGCAGGCATCAGCAGACTGATGTAACAGACTCGATTGGCTATGCCTGCATTGGTCGTATCGCGAAAGCGGGAGATGGTGGCCTGGCGGAACTTTTCGTATCCTTCGCTGTCGCCGCTCAGGATCAGCGCGGGAGCGTAATATTCACCATCCCCTGTGAATACAGACCCATCCGCACCTGGGTCCCCTTGCACGAGAAAGGCGAAATCGGTCGCCGCCTCTTTCCATTGCTCGTGAAAGGCAAACCAGAAGCCCATACTGCGCTCCATGTCTGCCTGTGCAGCATCACCCAGAACCAGACCGGGAGGGATTGTGTTGAGCAGCCTTTGCGCCTCGTCAAAGTTGCAGCCAGAGTATAGATCTTGGGCCTGGCTGACCTTTTCCCGCGCTTCCGCGTTCTGCCGCAGAATGGACTCGCGGGCAAGGGCGGCGGAGGTCTCGCGCTCGGCGCGTCTCTCGCGGACCAGCAGCCAGGTCGAGACGCCCAGCCCGACAACCAACGCGGCGAAAACCGCTGTCGCAGCGGCAAAGGCGGCCTTGTTGCGCTGAACCATTTTTTGGAAACGGTAGAAATTGCTGGGCGGGCAGGCACTCACCGGCTCGTGGTTCATGTGCCGTTTCAGGTCATTCGCAAGCCCGTTCGCCGTCTCGTAGCGGCGGGTGCGGTCCTTCTCCAGGCATTTCATCACAATCCAGTCCAGGTCGCCGCGAATAAGACTGATGAGTTTTGGGGGCTGGGTGCCGTGGCCTTTGGCAACGGCCGTCAGGTCCGTATTGATCATGGTGCTCAGGCGGGTGGAAGGGCGCGGCGGCTCTTGCTCGCGAAGGATGCGGCGAATTTCGTCCAGACCGGACTTGACCAGTTCCTTGGAATCGAAGGGCGTCTGGCCCGTCAGCAATTCGTAAAGCAGGACTCCCAGCGCATAGATGTCGCTGCGCGTGTCAATGTTCAGCCCGCTCATCTCGGCTTGTTCGGGACTCATGTAGGCCGGCGTGCCGATGAACTGATGCAGTTCCGTATAAACGGTCAGGTCGCTCAACCGCCCTTCCGTCGCCTTGGCGATGCCAAAGTCAATCACCTTGGGCACCGGCACTCCGTCGTGCAGTGTCACCAGTATATTCGACGGCTTGATGTCGCGGTGGATGATCCCCTTCTGGTGCGCGTGCTGGATCGCCTGGCAAACCTGCGTAAAGAGTTTTAATCGCTCTTCGGTGGAGAGGTTGTTCTGGTCGCAATACTCCGTGATGCGGATGCCCCGCACCAGTTCCATCACGAAGTAAGGCCGGCCCGTTTCTGTCGCCCCCGCGTCCAGCACTTTCGCGATGTTGGGATGATCCATCATCGCCAGAGCCTGACGCTCCACCTCGAATCGGGCGATGACCGACTTGGTGTCCATCCCCAGTTTGATCACCTTGAGCGCGACCCGACGGCGGATCGGCCCCCCCTGGTCAGCCACATAGACGATGCCGCAGCCGCCCTCGCCGATTTTCTCGCGCAGTTTGTAACGACCGATGAGGCTTCCGACCCCTTCGACGGGAGCAGGATTTATCACCATCGTGCCGGAGCGGCCGGCCGCGGCGGTGGCGGAAGACCCCCCGGCTGCTTCCGCCGGATTTTCCAGGAAGTCCCCCACATCATCGTGAACCCGGAGAAGTGCCTCGATCTTCTCGCGCAGGGCTTTGTCCCCGGCGCAGGCCTGGTCCAAATAGGCCGCCCGCTGGTCGGCGGCCAATGTGACAGTGGCCATAAATACGGCCACCTCGCGATCCGGTGGGTTAGTCATGGGCGCATTCATCTTCCACCCTCTAATGCGAAAAACAAACCCAAAAGGATCGAACTTTTTTTGCAGCCACCGCCGCCCGGCACCGCTTCAACCGCTCCTGGCCCCCAATAAATAATACGATTTCCAGTTTGCATTTGCACTGTAGCGGCAGCCCGCATCTCTGCGGGCCAGCCTTCTGTGGTTCCATCTGGCCATCCCCCTGTTGTTCCATCGTAAGCGGTAAGGCTGGTGCAATCTGTTCAGAGAACGACAGTCTGATAAGCTGGAGCGATGAACAACGGAAAAAGTCAGTATCGAGAGTTTTCCTCCCTGCCTGAAATCTTTGAACCGCTCCAGCGACAATTCAGTGTATCTGACATCTTTTCTTGACACTTTCCTTGAAGCTGCGAGGCTGCCCGAAAATGTCTAACAGAGGGTCGTCAGTGATTCCATGGACTCAAGAACTCCCAGAAAGACGCCATGCCGAGCACAGGGACGATCAGCACATAAATTCGGAGCACGTCCAGGACTGCCTCCTGCGGAAAGGTCCTCAGCCACTTGCGCCCCTGGTAAAAGGGCCTGGGCCGGAACATGGACATTCCCAGGTTGACGCCCGCTCCCCCCGCCAGGGAGTAACCGGTCAGTTGCAGCATTAGGGTCAGCAAGTAGTACGTCGCCGTGCGCGGCTTCCGCAACCGACTGGTGCCGTCCTGCTCGACCGAGACGATGCCTCCCACCCAGCCCCGGTGAGCGACCATGGGATAGATAAACGCCACACCCATGCCCAAGACGCTGTCGACCGCCGCCCCACACAGATTCCCGCTCCAGTCAAGCAGCGCCGCGCGCACCGGTTGTCCTCGCTTGTTGGCCAGTGCCGATAAGTCATTGGTCTGGGCCGCGCCGACGATTCTGTTTCGGTGCGCGAGCGCAACACCGTTTCCCGTTTGGGCCAAGACCAACGCGATGGCCACCGAAGCCACGTAGGTCAGCGCCACGGACAGGATGGCTGCCCGCGCTCTCGTCACCGCCCGGAGGATAGTCGAAACTGTGGGCGATTCTCTCATCTCTACATTATATTCAATGATGCTATGACACACGTGTCAGTCCTCGCTATTGACACAAATTCATTGCTTTCCTTTTTTACGCCAAAAACACTGCCGCCGGCCACAAAAAGTGTCAATACTGAGGACCGACACTTGCCCTTTTGCGTTCTCTGTGTTTTTTCGCGGCTAAAAATCCACTCCTCAGCTACTGAAAATCGGTCCCGCATAATCGAAGATAATAGTGTTTACATGCTTTCTTTGCTGGACAGTCAACTCCCACAACGCACCTGTGGGCCAGATCAAAATCACATCCTGCCTTGTCCTCCATAGCCCGGCGGGCGGCGGAGGATCATCCTGCCAAGTTTTGCCCCCAACCCGGCCTTGCAACCAAGGCCACACCTTTCGCGTTCTGTTCGTTCTCTCGCGGCCATTTTTGGCCCTCCGGTTTTAGAACCAAGGCAAAGCCTTATCCGTGCAATCCGCGAGGGTATGATGTTTGGCAGCGGGGCGTCCTGGGTAACTCAGGAAGCAGTTGCAGGACGGACGGAAACAGGGTCACCATAAGGACCCGTTGGCCGCTTAACCAGCAGGTGGATTACGGGAGATGCTCGAGGATTCCTATTGGAGTTCAATCTCCGCATCTATGAATGAGCACCGGCGAAAAGCACCTACATGGAATCCGTGGTAAAAGCCATGCCGCCAACCCCACCCCGCCGCGCCTGTTCAAACCCAAAAAACGGCATTCGAGTTCTTGTAAACATGAGTAATTCACTCATATTACTCATATTTCACCTCCTCCGCGGTTTACATTCTATGTTGTAAGGTGCTGGTATTAAAACAGCTGCAATTAAAGCGGCTTGTCGTTTTTTGCGCCATCCCGGCAAGAATTCCGCCCTCTCAAACCTCCGATTTCTCCGATTTCTCCGATTTTCTGAACGACCCATTCCCGCCTGTCGCAGCCTGCTCTGCCTCTGCTCCCTCTCTTTCAAAATCTAATTTGGACGCCGTATTGCCTGCGCCACTGTCTGCATCGCGGGATCCGCCGGGTTTTCATTGTGTTTTTCGGGAGTGGAGCGTAATTCTAAACGACTCTAAACCACTAAACCACGCTCTGAACGAAAGGAATTATGGAAATGTCCCGCCGCAAGTTTTTGGGCGCGGCCACCGCGGCCTCCGCCACCCTGGCCCTCTCTTCCTCTCCCGCGCAATCGTCCGCGTCCCCCAACCCGGCCGCGCCCCAGAGGCGTTTCGACATCCTGCCGGGAGCCAATGGCAGTTCACTCGCCCTGGCCGGCTCGATCGCGGTGGCATCGGGCGCTCCTTTGGGTGGCATCGGCACCGGCTTCATCGAACTGCGGCCCGACGGCTGTTTCCACGAGTGGCAGATTCTCAATCTGGGCACATGGTCCGGCCGCCGGCGCGCCGCGGGTCCCGCGTCCGCGCCCCCCTTCTCCCCCAATCTTCGGTTTCTTTTGCGCACGGCCAACTCCGCCGGCGGGTCCGCGCAACTTCGCCGCCTCTACCTGCGCTCGGATGAAAACGACCTTTATTCCCTCGGCTATGCGCAGGACATCGAGGGCATTGACTACGAAGCTTGCTATCCCTTGACCACCCTGCGTTACCGCGACGCTTCGCTGCCGGTTCGCGTCAGCGCCACCGCCTTTTCTCCCTTCATGCCGGGCAAAACCCGCGACTCCGCCACGCCGGGTTTTCACATAGTCTTCACGCTCGAAAACAGCTCCAGCCAAAAAGTGCAGGCCTCCCTGCTTGCCATTCTCGACAATCCCATCGTGGCCAGCCTGGACAATCGCCAGCTCAAGAACACGCTGCGTCACCAGGGGGATTCCTCCAGCCTGCTCTTGGAAACCGACGCCCATCCGGAGGAGAATTCCGACCTCGGCAGCCTCTGCCTGTCGGTCACCGGCGGCAGCCATTCCTGGATCAGCGGCACCTTCCAGCAATTCGTCCTGCCGGGCCTGGAACAATGGGCCAGCCAGCGGGTCAGCTCCATGCGCCTGGACCTCCTCCAGGACTTCTTCAAATCCGGCCTGCTCCCCAACACCGAGGCCTCCCGCGATCCGGCGCAGCAATTCAAGCTCACCGCCGGGGAAATTGACGCCCTGTCCGCCGGCCAACTCAAAGATTATTGCCGCCAACTCTCCGGCGATGCCTTGCTCAACCGGGTCCTCTCCGACGCCCGCGCCGCCGATCCCGCGGCAGCCGAGAGCGAGGAACAGATGAAAACCTTGCTCAAGGAAATCGCGCGCAACCTTTCCGGCAGCCTGGCGGGCGCGCAGCGGCTCCGTTCCACCTGGGGCGCCGGCGCGCTGGCCTCCGCCGTCGCGCTGGCGCCGGGCGAGCGCGTGGAAATTCGTTTCACCCTCGGCTGGTTTTTTCCGCACCATTCCCCCGGCGGACAGGAGATCGGCCACATGTACGCCAACTGGTTCCAGGACGCCGGCGAAGTCAACAACTTCCTGTTGACAAACTACCCGGCCCACCGCCAGGGCACCGAGAACTTTGCCCGCGCCCTGGCCGGGACCTCGCTGGGCGGTCCGCTCGCCTTCGTGTGGTCCAGCCAATTGGGCACCCTCGTCAAGAACACCTGGTGGAGCAAGGACGGCCACTACTCCATCTGGGAGGGATTGGGCTGTTGCGGCCAGAGCACGACCGACGTGGATTTCGACGGCAGCTCCTCCATTGTCGCCTTGTTCCCGGAACTCAAACTCGGTCAGATGCGCCACATGGCCGCCTTCCAAAACGAACAGGGCCAGGTGCCGCACAACTACAGCAACAGTTTCGAGCGCATTGACGGCGCGGGTTTTCGCCGGGTGGATATGAATCCGCAGTGGGTGATGATGGTCTGCCGCGATTATTTGTGGACGGGCGACTCCGATTATCTCGCCGCCTTATGGCCCAGCGTCCTCAAAGCCATGCAATACACCGCCTCCCTCGATTCTGACGGCGATGGTCTGCCCGACAAGGATTGCGGCTTCCAAACTTACGACCAGTGGGGCTTGCGCGGCGCGCCCTCCTACATTGCGTCCCTTTGGATTGGCGCCCTGCGCGCCGCCATCCGCCTGGCCCGCGACCTGGCCAGGACCGAAGACGCCCAACGCTGGCAGGTTTTGCTCGACAAGGCCTCCGCCAGCTTCGACCGGCTCCTGTTCAACGGCGAGTACTACAGCCTTTGGGTGGACGGATCACTCCGAGATGAGATTTGCATGAGCGACCAGATCAGCGGCGAGTGGTTCAGCCACCTCATGGGCCTGCCCACCACCATTTCGGAAAAAAACCTCGCCCGCGCGGTGGACAGCATCTGGAAGCACAACTTCAGCCCGGAAACCGGCCTGCGCAACGCCACCGCCCCCAAAGGCGGCCTGGACGGACCGGCCACCGACAATCTCCAGGCCGGCGGCGTCTGGTCCGGCATCGAATTCGCGTTCGCCTCCTTCCTGATGGATCACGGGCGTTATCAAGATGGCGTTCGTCTGGTGGAAGCCGTTCACCGCCGTTATCTCCGCGCCGGAATGCCGTGGAACCACGTCGAATGCGGCTCCCACTACACGCGCGCCATGAGCAGTTGGTCCACCCTACTGGCCGCCACTGGTTTCAAACCCGATCTCCCCGCCCAAACCCTGGCCATCCTGCCGGGCGTCCCCGGCGATTTCCACGCCCCCTGGGTCACCGCCTCCGGCTTCGGGCGTCTCACGCGCCGCTCCCACGTACTTGGTATCGACTGCATCGCCGGCGCGCTCAAATTCAAGAAACTGCGCCTCAACCTGGCCCGCGCAAACCCGGCCGTCCGCCTCTCCGGGCGCGCGCTGGAAGCCAGCGCGTCCCGCGATGGATCCATTGCCACGCTGGAATTTCCGCAGCCCCTCACCATCCATGCCGGCGAGACGCTGGCCATTGGGTAATAATCCGGCCGCCATCGAACCCTCTGCGAATCTCCTGTACGAATGTTCAGTTGTTTTCTGAAGTATTGCCGTGCTGCTTCTCCTCCTCGCACAGAGGAAATGGCCCTGACAGGGGATTGGGGAGAAGCGACCTGGTTTGCCGGGAGGAAGTCACGGCTGGAAGTGAGGATTGTCCGGGACGGAACCGGCGCCGGGTTGGGAGTCTGGCTGTGCGGTGTTCTGTGTTTTTGCGGGTTCGACATGGACGAGGACGTCGTGGACGGAGGGCGTGATGCGGCGGACGGTATCTTTGACACGATGGGCGATGTCGTGGCCCTGCTGGACGGTCATTTGGGGGTCCACTTCGATGTGGAGGTCCACGAAGTATTGGAAGCCGGTTTTGCGGGCGCGGCATTTTTCGACGGCGTGGACGCCGGGAACGGCGGCGGCGCTGGCGCGGATTTGGGCGAGGATGGCGGAGTTGGGGGCGGCGTCCATGAGCTCGTCCAAGGCGGGACGGAGGAGCAGCCAGCCGTTCCAGGCGATGACGCCGGAGGCGAACAAGGCGGCGACATCGTCGGCATAGGCGAAGGGGGGTCCGCCCAGGAGGCAGACGGTGATGCCGATGGCCGCGGCCAGGGAGGTGATGGCGTCGGAGCGATGATGCCAGGCGTCGGCCTTGACGGCACCGCTTTGGGCTAGGCCGGCCTGGCGGGAGGCGTAACGGAAGACGGCCTCCTTGACGAGGACGACACCGATGAGGATGAAGAGCGTGAAGGCTTTGGGCGGATCGCGGGGCTGGAAGAGCTTGCCGCCGGCCTGGACGGCAATGGCGGCGGCGGCCATCAACAAGATAGTGGAGACGACGGCGGCGGCGATGGCTTCGGCCTTGCCGTGGCCGTAGGGATGTTCGCGATCGGGCGGCTCGGCCGCGACGACGACGGCGCGCCAGACGATAAGGGAACTGAAAATGTCGGCCAGTGATTCCATGGCGTCGGCGATGAGGGCGTGGGAGCGGCCTGCCAGGCCGCCGGCCAGTTTGACGGCGACGAGGAGGACGTTGACGGCGATGCCGAGGAAGGTGGCGCGGAGACTGCGCTCTGTGCGGCTGGCTGGCACAACGGCTAGAGGTTATGGCAGAACATGCCGTCGCGCAATTTGGGTTCGAACCAGGTGCTCTTGGGGGGCATGAGGGCGCCGGCATCGGCGATGGCCATCAAATCGGCGATGGCGGGCGGGAAGAGGGAAAAGGCGCAGGCGTAATCATTACCATTGACAAGCTTTTCCAGTTCGGCGGCGCCGCGGATGCCCCCGACGAAGTTGACGCGCTGGCTGGTGCGCGGGTCGTGGATGCCGAAGATGGGGGCGAGCACCCGCTTTTGCAGCAGGGTCACGTCGAGGCCTTCCACGGCGTCCTGGCCGGCGCAGGCCTCCGGGCGGAAGCGCAGGGAGCGCCAGCGGCCTTCCAGGAACAACGCCAGCTCATGTTTGGTGGCGGGCCGGGCGGAGCCGCCCCCGGTGAGGATGAAAAGGGCGGAAAGTTTTTCCAACAACTGCGCGGGGGTCAGGCCGTTGAGGTCCTTGAGCACGCGGTTGTAGGGGAGGATTTGCAATTGGTTGTCCGGGAAGATGACGCTCAGAAAGAAGGCGCTTTCGCCCGCGCCCTGGCGGGCCTGGCAGACGCGGGCCGCCGCAGCGCAACGATGATGGCCGTCGGCAATGTATAGGGCGGGGATTTTGGCGAAGGCGCGGCGCACGAAATCAACCTGGTCGGCGTCGCGCAAAGGCCAGGAGGAATGGCGGATGCCGTCTCCGGCGGTGAAATCGGTGTCGGGGGGTTGCAAGGTTTGTGCAGCGACCAGTTCATCCATATCCTTGACAGCGGGGCAGACAAGGAAAACCGGGCCGGTTTGGGATTTGAGGCTTTCGATGTGGCGGAAGCGGTCGAGTTCCTTGTCGGGGCGGGTGAGTTCATGTTTTTTGACGATGCCGCGGAGGTAGTCGGCGCAACTGGCCGCGGCGACCAACCCGGTTTGGGAGTGGGCGCCCATGACCTGGCGGTAGAGGTAAAAGGCAGGACGGGGTTCCTGCCGGAGGGCGCCCTGGCTGATGAGGCGGTCAAAGTTTTCCCGGCCTTTGGCATAAACTTGGGGGTCATGGACATCCAGGCCGGGGGGGAGATCAATTTCCGGTTTGCTGACGTGGAGAAAGCTCAGGGGATTTCCCGCCGCGATCTGGCGGGCTTCGTCGGACGACATGACATCGTAGGGCAGCTCACAGATTTTGTCGGCCAATTGCGGCTGGGGCCGGAGGGCGGCGAAAGGTTTAATAAGAGCCATAGAAACGGGGTTCAGCTTTTTCGGGCTTCCTTGGCCCAAGTGTCCTTCAAAGGGATGGTGCGGTTGAAGATGAGTGGTGCGTGGCCGGAGGCTGGCGGGGAATCCTTGTCCAGGGTGAAGTAGCCCAGCCGTTCAAACTGATAGCGCAACTCGGGGCGGGCGTCCTGGAGGGATGGCTCGCATTTAGCGGTGATGACTTCGAGGGAATGGGGGTTGAGATGGGCTTTGAAATCGCCTTGGGCGTCGGGGTCGGGGACGGTGAAGAGACGGTCGTAGAGGCGGACTTGGGCATCGAAGGCGTGCGAGGCGCTGACCCAGTGGATGGCGGCTTTGACTTTGCGGCCGGCATTGGGGCCGCCGCTGCGGCTGTCGAAGTCGGCGGTGCAAAGGAGTTGGGTGATATGGCCGGAGGGGTCCTTGAGGACCTGGTCGCACTTGATGATGAAGGCGTATTTCAAACGGACTTCGCCGCCGGGACGGAGACGGAAAAACTTCGGAGGAGGAGTTTCCATGAAATCCTCCTGCTCAATGTAAAGGACGCGGCTGAAGGGGATTTTGCGGGAGCCGGCGGAGGGGTCTTCGGGGTTGTTCAGGGCGTCCAATTCTTCGACGCGGTTTTCGGGACAATTGGTGAGGATGATTTTCAGGGGGCGCAGCACGGCCAGGCGGCGGAAGGCGCGCTGGTTGAGGTCCTGGCGGATGGCGTGTTCGAGGACGGCCAGGTCGGTCAGGCCGTTGTATTTGGTGATGCCGATGTGGTAGGCGAAATGGCGCAAGGCGCCGGGGGTGACGCCGCGGCGGCGCAGGCCGGAGATGGTGGGCATGCGGGGATCGTCCCAGCCGGTGACGATCTTATCGTTGACGAGTTGGAGGAGCTTGCGCTTGCTCATCACGGTGTAGCCCAGGCTCAGGCGGGCGAACTCGTATTGATGAGGCAGGGGACGGGGGAGATCGAGGTTTTGGAGAATCCAATCGTAAAGGGGGCGGTGGACTTCGAATTCGAGGGTGCAGATGCTGTGGGTGATGCCTTCGATGTAGTCGCTCAGGCAATGGGCAAAATCGTACATGGGATAGATGCGCCATTGCGCCCCGGTGTGATGGTGTTCGGAGTGGCGAATGCGGTAAAGCACCGGGTCGCGCATCCAGACGTTGGGGGAGGCCATGTCAATTTTGGCGCGCAAGGTGCGGGTGCCATTGGGGAATTCGCCGTTTTTCATGCGCTGCAACAAATCCAGGTTTTCGGCGATGGGACGATCGCGAAAGGGGCTGTCCTGGCCGGGACGATCAGGCGCGCCGCGGTATTTGTCGGTGTCGTCTGGGGAGAGGTCGCAAACGTAGGCCAGGCCCTTTTTGACGAGGATGAGGGCGTATTGGTAAATTTGGTCGAAATAATCGGAGGCGTAGAAAGGCTCGGCCGGGGCGGAAGGCGGGGCGGGCGGGAGATAGAAATCGGGCTTGCCGTCGCAGGGGATGAGGTCGGGGGTTTTGCCTTTGGGTTTGAGTCCCAGTTTGTCGTCCGCCCAATCGTGGATGAGCCAGTTGACATCTTCCTGGATGGAATCCACATATTCGACGTCTTCCTTGGCGGGGTTGGTGTCGTCCATGCGGAGGTTGCAGACGCCGCCGAATTCGCGGGCGATGCCGAAGTTGAGGCAGATGGATTTGGCGTGGCCGATGTGGAGCCAGCCGTTGGGTTCGGGCGGAAAGCGGGTGTGGATTTGGGCATAACGCTTTTCCGCCAGATGGGCGGCGACGATGTCGCGAATGAAATCGGCCGGGGCGGGGGCCGGAGTTTTTTCTGGATTGGGCGTGGTCATGGTGCGGCGTTAAACATCATGGAGGAATATATCGGTTGTGGTTCTGTCATGGCAAGCCCGCTGGAGCGGATGGATGTTCGTGGTCAAGGCCGTCAAGGTTCAAAAATGTGGTTTGACCGGGTTTGACCGGGTTTGACCGGATGGGTTCGTTTGGCAGAATTCGACCGTGGCAGGCCGTGTTAGAGGCGGCGGTTGATTGGCCCGCCGATGGGTTGCGGCCGCGGAGCGAATTGGCCATTTTTTGCCATGTTGAGTCATAAGATTTATTTTTTTACCTTTATTAACCTTTATTAGCCTTTATTAACCTTTATTAACCTTTATTGGAATGGGGCCGGCGAATCCGGGCGCAAAGGCCAACGAGTTCAGCGCGGCCGGCCGGGAGCAAAGGAGTTGAACGACGGATAGAAAATGCAGAATGCAAAATGCAAAATGCAGAATTCCGAATCCGCTGCAATCCGCGGTAAAATCCTTGCGGAAAGTAGTGATGGCAGAGGAGGGAAGATCGTCCCTGTTGAATCGAGTGCTCCGGGATGCCGCGGCACGCTGCCCGCGCGCGCCTGCGCTGGCCGCATTCTCCCGGATGCGGCCTTGGACTGTGCCTCCGTTTCTCACGCTGACGATTGAACCATAGGTTCTAATTTTTGTCAAGCCCCGGTTTGAAGAAAATGCAGAATGCATCCTCCTTCGCCGAGGCTTCGGCGGACAAGGAATGCAGAATTAAGAAGCGGGATCCTCTCTCCAGGATCGCGGGGTGCCGCTGAATTACTCTGCCGCTGATTTGGAGGCCGACACCGCGACGCTGGCCAAAATTTTCGCCCGCTCGTGAGCGTTGTAGTTTCCGACACTTCACCGCTGCACTATCTGATTCTATGCGGCGCTGTTGAACGGGACAAGTCGCGAAAGCAAGCGCAGAAAGGAACAAGCAGTTATGCCCAGCGCTTGCATGGATCCAAAGCACAATGTTTCAGCGGGCCCAAATGCATTAAAATCTCCCGGTGCAACAGGTTTTTAAATCGCCCCTTGCTCACACAATGGTCCGCAAGCAGGCGACCATTCCACATCAGGTTAAAGACCCCGTAGTAGGAGGGCGCAGACTGCGCTTCCTGGGCCGTGTGCAGCACGGTCACCTTCAGTTTTAAACCATGCGCGGCCGCCATCTCCGACAGGCCTGTCGCCGAGTTGGCGTTGATGGGACATTGCGCGCAATAAAGCAGATGCAAACCGGGAGCCTTCGGCTCGATGCCTTGAATATCCCGAAAGCGCGGCTCTGGGCCTTTTCTCAGTTGATGGATGACCAACTGAAAACGGTCGCGTTGCTCGATCTGTTTAAAACCGTTCTTAAGAAAGATCTGCCGGCCGGCCATCAACGGGCCGTCGCTCACAAGGGCGGCCACTCCGACGGCCCGTTGCCGCCGCGCCTCCGCCAAGCACGCCTGAATTAGCCGGCTGCCCAGCCCGCCCACCTTTTGCCCACGCCGATTCACCCAGAGGCAGTGGACGAACAGCCATCCGGCGGCCTCCACGGGCCGCCACGCGAATTCGCCCGGCACATACTCGAGAAAGCCCAGCGGCTGGCCGTCGCCATTGCGCGCCAGAAGAAAGCGAAGTCCATCCGCAAAACTGCGCTGCAGCCAGTCAACCTTGCTTTGATAGCCGGGATGCTGCCGGTTGGTTAAGCAGCCGATTCCGCATTCGGACAGGTTTTCCGGTCCGACTTTTTCCAAAGTTAAGTCATCCATGGTGTCTCAATAAATATGCCCGGCTTGAATGGCGGGATTGGGTAATTGAGTGGAACGTAACAACAGCCGAAAAGGACTATCATGCCAACTGTCCCCAAAATGCGCAGTTTGCTCCTGGCTGTTGCACGGCGACGGAGCGTAGCTGGCCAGCATCTCAGATTTCATTCTCCGCCATATTTTCAAGACATGGTCCATAATCAGCCTATCTAACTGACATTTCCCATTTGGCTTCTTGCCCACGACCAGCGCAGGCCTTTTTTGTGATTTTCTTCCTGCTCCCTAGATTTTCAAGTCATTTATCAGCCAGATCAGTCAAACCCAGCGCTGCAAAAGGGGATGGATTATCTGGCCGGGGCGCCATTCCCAAAGGGCACTTTGTTGCGATAAATGGTAATAGTGGCGTTGTATTCGTTGCAAAACACGATGTCCGGCCGGCCATCCCCGTCCAAATCACAGATCGCCACGCTGGCCGGATTCGGGCCGGTGGCAAAATCCACCCGGTCGGCGAGGGAATCGCCGGTGAAACTGCCCGGCGCGCTGACGTTGCGGAAAATGGAAAGCGCGGGGCTCAGTTCGGTGACCACGGCAATGTCCGGCTTGCCGTCCCCGTCCAAATCGCCGACGGCGGCCCTGTGACCCCGGCCCGACAGAGGGTAATCAATTCTGGAGGCAAAAGAGCCGGCGGTCAGACTTCCCACGGTGCTGAGGTTGCGAAACACGGAAAGCGAGTTGGCATAATAGCAGGCCACCAACAAATCCGGCTTGCCATCCCCGTCCAAATCACCGATGGCGACATGAAAGGGGGCCTGCAAGGTGGAGAGGCTGGCTTTGGGCGCAAAGGCGATCCTGCCGGGCGAACTGAGGTTGCGCAGCACCGAGACGGAGGATTCCCGGGAGTTGGCAGTCGCCAGATCCGGCCGGCCGTCCCCGTCCAAGTCCCCCACCGCCACCGTGAAACAACCGCTGCCCGTGGCAATGTCAATTTTCGGAGCGAACGA
>JBEKOF010000102.1:0-14671 GCA_049522055.1 Verrucomicrobiota bacterium
TGCGCTGCATCCACAGCAGCCGACGCTTGGACGAGTTCTGGAAACACCGGCTCAATCAACACGCCAAACGCAATGACACCCTCAGCCTGTCTGCTTAACGAAGAATTTTGTCCTGCACCCGCTGCATAACAGTTTATTGCAATTGACTTGCCTTCCTGGCACGGTAACTGGTATAGTGAGATCGAGCGGTCGGCTGGCCGACCGCTTACGCCAGACCGGAATTTATGAGGCGCAACATGGTTGAACCCCTGAAAAGCAATCAAACAACAAAAGAGATGGTCACGCTCGCCGCGTTCCGCGTGGCATGCACGGGGTCTGGTGGCATCGTCAGGAACGGATGAACGTATTACTGGTATATCCGAAGTTTCCTGACACATTCTGGAGTTTCAAGCACGCTTTGAAATTCGTGCGGAAGAGAGCTTCGCTGCCGCCCTTGGGTCTGCTGACGGTGGGCGCAATGCTGCCAGAGAGTTGGGCCAAGCGCCTTGTGGATGTGAACGTGCGGAAACTGCGCAAGAGCGACTTGGACTGGGCGGACGTGGTGTTTATCAGCGGGATGATCGCCCAGCAGGACTCGGCGCATGAACTGATCGCGCGCTGCCGGGCGGCGGGCAAGACCGTGGTCGCGGGCGGTCCGCTGTTCAACTTGGGCCACGAACAGTTCCCGGAAGTCAACCACTTCGTGCTGAATGAGGCGGAGGTGCCCTTGCCGAGGTTTTTGCGTGATTTCGAGCGCGGCGCCGCGCGGCGCATGTATGCCCCGCCGGAGCTTCCCGATATCCGGCAGACGCCGCCGCCGCTGTGGGAGTTGGCGGACATGCGGCATTACGCGACGATGAGCGTGCAGTTTTCCCGCGGCTGCCCGTTTGACTGCGAGTTCTGCAACATCACCGCAATGTTCGGACATCGGCCGCGCCTCAAGACGACAGCGCAAATGATCGCGGAATTGGACGGTCTTCGCCAGGCAGGCTGGCGAGGGGCGGTTTTTTTTGTGGACGACAATTTCATCGGCAACAAACGCGTGCTCAAGGAAGAATTGCTGCCGGCGCTGATCCGGTGGCAGCAAGGGGGGCGCGGCACTCCGCTTTTCACCGAAGCGTCCATCAATCTGGCTGACGATGCCGAGCTGATGAGGTTGATGGTCGAAGCCGGATTCAACCAGGTGTTTGTCGGCATCGAGACGCCGGAGGAAGAGGGCCTGGCCGAGTGCAACAAGCGCCAGAACCAGAAACGCGACCTGGTCGCCGACGTCAAGCGCATCCAGCGGGCGGGGTTGGAGGTGCAGGGGGGTTCATCGTTGGATTCGACAGCGACACGCCCGCGGTCTTTGCGCGTCAGTTCGACTTCATCCAGAAGAGCGGGATCGTCACGGCGATGGTCGGGCTGTTGCAAGCCATACCCGGCACCAAGCTATACCAGCGGCTCAACCTGGAGGGTCGTCTCCTCGGCCAGACCACGGGCAACAACCTGGATGGGACCACCAACTTCATCCCGCGGATGAAACGAGAGACGCTGCGCGAAGGTTACAAGAGCCTCCTGGGATGCCTGTATGCGCCGGGACCCTATTACCGGCGGGTCCGCACTTTCCTGCGCGAGTATCAGCGTCCGAAAATCTCCAGCCGGGTGAACTGGCGTTCCTTCATGGCATTCTCTTACGCCAATCTCCGTCTGGGCGTTTTTGGCCGCGAACGCATCCACTACTGGGGTTTGCTGCTCTGGACAACCTTCCGCCGCCCCACCCTGTTCGCGCTGGCCGTCACCCTTTCCATCTACGGCCACCACTTTCGCAAAAGCTCCCGGGGATTGGGGCTTTGAGTGAGAAGAATGCAAATGACCTCTGTCCAAAACGTGAAGAGCAGGTAAGCTAAGAAACGAAAGAAGAAAACTATGACTAAACCCCCGAAGCCCGCCAAACCCCTGGCCGCCGTCAGCGCCATGGATGCCATCTATCGTCGCCGCTCCGTGCGCGACTATGCGCCCGGGACCATCGGCCAGGCCGTCATCCGCGCATTGCTCGATGCCGCCGTCCACGCCCCCACCGCGATGCATGAGGAGCCGTGGTCCTTTGCCGTGATTCAGGATAAGAGCCTGCTGAACCGGCTGTCGGACAGCGCCAAGGAAAGGGTGCGCCGGGAGGCGCAAGGTTCCGACTCCCAGCACGCAAAGCATTCTCTTGAACTGGTGAACAAACCGGATTTCCATGTTTTTTACAACGCCGGCACGCTGATCGTCATCTGCAGCAAATTCCAGGGGCCGTTTGTCGTGGCGGATTGCTGGCTGGCAGCGGAGAATCTGATGCTGGCCGCCTGCGCCCAAGGGCTTGGCACGTGCGTCATCGGCTTTGCGGTTTCGGCGCTGAACACGCCGGAGTGGAAGGCGGAATTAAAAATCCCCGCGGAAATGACGCTCATTGCGCCGATCCTTGTGGGCGTGCCCGCGGGGGAAACGCCTGCTGTGCCTCGCAAAGAGGCGGAAATTATTGCCTGGAAATCGGAGGCCCCCCCCCGGATGACCCCCCTCGGATTGCGAAAGCAACTTTAATTTTGACTTGGATTCGGGCCGCCGATTTCGCACTTTGATTGGCGACGAAAAGATGCCAACGCCAAAACACGGAAGAAATAGGGAACTTGTGACGTGCTTGCCGTCGCAACCAGTTCGCGCGAATGTGGTTAGTAACCGAGAGCAAAAGCCGCCCCTGAGAGTGGGAAGCGGCTCCCCGGCGCTTGCCCTGTTCAACAAAGTCAGGAATTACAGGAGCGCCGACCAAGTTCGCGCCCTGGGTTTGTACCCCTACTTCCGCACCATTTCGTCGGCGCAGGGCAGCGAAATCATCATCAACGGCAGGAAGGTTCTGATGCTCGGCTCCAACAGCTATCTGGGCCTGACCAATCATCCAAAAGTCAAGGAAGCCGCCAAAGCCGCGATCCAGAAATACGGCACGGGTTGCGCCGGTTCGCGCTTCCTGAACGGGACGCTGGACCTGCACCTGGAGTTGGAACAAGCCCTGGGGCGGCTGGTGGGCAAGGAGGCGGTGTTGCTCTACAGCACCGGCTTCCAAGTCAATCTCGGGGTCATCAGCACACTGGTGGGGAAAGGCGATTACGTTTTGGCCGACAAGAGCGATCACGCCAGCATCGTCGAAGGTTGTCAACTCTCTCTGGGCAACCTGGTGCGGTTCGCGCACAAAGACATGGCCGCGCTGGAAAGCCGCCTTCAGCAAATTGATTCAGGAGCGGGCAAACTCATCGTGGTGGATGGCGTGTTCAGCATGGAGGGCGACGTGATCCAACTGCCGGAACTCTGCCGTCTGGCCGCTCGTTATGGCAGCGCCGTGATGGTGGACGACGCCCACTCCATCGGCGTGCTCGGGAAGGGGGGCGCGGGAACGGCGAGTCATTTTGGACTGACCGACCAGGTGCAGCTTATCATGGGCACCTTCAGCAAATCGCTGGCGAGCCTGGGGGGTTTTATCGCGTCGGATGCGCAGACGATTGATTATCTGAAACACAACTCACGGCCGCTGATCTTCAGCGCCAGCATAAGCCCCGCCAACGCGGCCGCAGTGATGGCCGCGTTGGAAATCATGCGGTCGGAGCCTGAGCGAATCGCGCAGATCTGGCACAACGCGCGGCGCCTGAAGCAAGGGCTGATATCGCAGGGGTTTGACCTGGGGGCTTCCGAAACGCCGATCCTTCCGGTGTATTGCCGCGACATGATGATGGCATTCAATTTCTCCAAGCGGCTCGAGGAAGAAGGGGTGTTCGTCAACCCGGTGGTGTCGCCGGGAGTGCCCCCGGGCCAGGAACTGCTGCGCGTCAGCCTCATGGCCACGCATACCGACAGCCAAATTGATTTCGCGTTGGACAAGTTCGGCGTGGTGGGCCGGGAGCTGGGTTTGCTGTGAACCCAGTTAAGCTATTCCCCGGAATCCGATTCCGGGCAAGCGCGACGGGAGGCTTCCAGGCCCGTTTATGAAGGTTCTCCTGACAGGAGCCAACGGGTTCGTCGGCAGCCACGTCCTGGACACACTTCGCGCTCGCGGCATCACGACGGCCGTGTTGCTCCGCCCCGCGGGCAGCAAGCGATTCATCCAAGCACACCTGCCGGACGTGGAGGCGCGAAGCGGCTCCCTCGACGATGCACAAAGCCTTGGCGCCGCCATGTGGGATATCACCCATGTAATCCATTGCGCCGGTTGCACCAAGGCGCTGCGCGTGTCGGAATTCCACGAGGTCAATCATGTGGGGACGCGGCATGTCGTGGAGGCGGTCAATCAGCAGCAGGGGCGGATTCAACGGCTGGTTCACATTTCCAGCCTGGCGGCCGGCGGGCCGGGGACACCCGACAAGCCCGCGCGCGAGAACGATCCGCCGAAGCCGGTCTCGGAATACGGCAAGAGCAAACTGGCCGGCGAGCAGGAGGTGCGAGGCGCCTGTGAGGCGGAGCATGTGATACTGCGGCCACCCGCTGTGTATGGGCCGCGCGATACCGCGTTCCTGCCGCTGTTCAAAGCGGTCAAAGCACATGTTCTGCCGCGGATTGGAAGTGGGCGGCTGGCCCTGAGTCTTGTTTTCGTGAAAGATCTGGCTGAAGCGGTCGTAACCTGCCTGACGCATCCAGCGGTCCCCGGAAAAACGTTTTACGTCGCTTCGCCTGAAGTGACGAGCGCGCCCGCATTGGCCGGCGAAATTGCGGCGCAAATGAAGGCGTGGACGTTGCCGGTTCCGTTGCCGGTCGCGGCGTTGTGGGTGGTGTGTTGTTTGCAGGAGGCCGTTTCGCGACTGACCGGCAAACCCAGCATGCTAAGCCGGCAGAAGTGGGCCGAACTCCGCGCGCCGGGCTGGGTGTGCGACCCGGGCCGGCTGCGTCAGGAAGCGGGTTTGGTATGTGCCAACACGCTAAAAAGTGGAATCCCCACAACCCTGGCATGGTATCGCCAGCAAGGTTGGCTGTGAGGCGAATGCCGAATGACTGAGGAAGAGCGCCAACAGAAATCCGAATGCGAGCAGCCCGGCAACCCGGCTCCACATTCGCGGCCGGCCGCGCGTTCGCTGTTCGGGCATTACACTTTCATTGATTATGCGACGCAGGGTTACATGGCGTTGGTGGGATTGATCGTGCTCTGTTGGCATGGACGCTTGATCCCGTTTTGGCCGCGGCTGCTGGCGGCCCACGTTATCGGCATCGCGCTGGTTGACGGGCTTATCCGCCTTCACGCAAGCCGCCCGTCCAACCGCGTGCTCGGCCTGCTGCGGGATTTCTACCCGATGCTGCTCTACGCGGGCTTCTACCGTGAGACCGGCGAGTTGAACCATGTGCTGGCGGCCGGTTTCCTCGACCCGTTCTTCATCCGGCTGGAGGGGCGAATCTTCGGTCTTCAACCCAGCCTGGCTCTGATGGATTGGTTGCCTTGCCCGGCAGTGAGCGAACTTTTCTACGCAGCTTATTTCTCCTATTATGTAATGGTGGCGGGCGTTGGACTGGCATTGTTTTACCGGAATCGCGAGCAGTTTTCGCACTACCTCTCGGTCATTTCGTTGCTGTTTTACGTTTGCTTCCTCATTTACATTTTCCTGCCGGTCCAGGGGCCGCGCGTTTTTTTCCGCGAGTTCGCGAGCTGCCCGTTACCGGCGGACGTTCAGCCCCTGGTGGCGCCGGTTCTTCCGGGCGCAGTCCAGGCAGGCCCCTTTTGCCGGCTCATGGCGTGGATTTATTATGCGTTCGATAGACCCGGCGCCGCATTTCCCAGCAGCCACGTGGCGGTGGCCATTGGGACGGTCTGTTTCTCTTTCCGGTATCTGCGCCCGATTCGCTGGCCGCACCTTGTGGCAGTGGTTTTGCTGTGCGTCGCCACGGTTTACTGCCGCTACCATTACGTCGTGGATGTCATGGCCGGAGGCGTGACGGCGGCGGTGCTGATTCCCCTGGGCAACCGGCTTTACTTCAAATTCAGGAACGCGCCCCAGCCGGAACCACCGTTGCGCGAATCAGAATCTTCGTAGCCGCCGGTCTTGCGGGCCGAAGTGGTTCAATCCGACTGTGCTGGTCTTCGGACCTCCCCTTCATACAGCCGGTAAGTCTTGTACACTTTCCCGCCGAAAGTTTCGAGCAGGCGGCGCATCATCGTGTTGTCCTCGAGAATCCATGAGGCCTCGGCATCTCTGAAACCGACTTTGAAACCGGTTTTGAAACCTTCAGTCAGCATCACGGCTTCGAGGCCGCGGTTGCGGTACTTCTCTTTGACGCCGAGCGTGAGAACGCGGCAACGCGGCGGGCACTTCCAACCGAGCAGGTAAGGGAGGAACCCGAGCAGCTTGGGCGTCAACAGGCGTCCGCGCAGCGGCTGGAGCGCAGGGTTGTAATCCGGCAACGCTAGCATGAAGCCGAGCGGCTCGGTCGTCGTCTCGGCCACCCAGACCAAGCCTTCCACCAAGAGGGGCTTGAGCCGGCTTGCCATGAAATCAATCTCCGAGTCGGTCATGGGCACAAAACCCCAGTTATCCTGCCAGGCGGCATTATAGACCTCTTTGACCTTTGCCAGGTCGCGCGCCAGTGTGGCTTTGCGGATGGGGGTGAATATCAGTTCCGGGTGCCGCTGCCGGGTCTTCTCCGCAAGGCGCGCCAGGCGGTCGAGCGGGCATTTGGAGATATCCAGATGGAACGCCAGCAGGTCCTTTGCCTTGCGAAACCCCTCCGCGGCGACAAGGTCCGCGTAGTAACGGGGATTGTAGGGCATCATAAAGGCCGGCATGGAGTCGAAGCCCTCGACCAACAAGCCACAGTCGTCGTTGGTCGTGGGATTCATCGGCCCGAGCAGGCGCTTGACCCCCTTCTTCCAGGCCCAATTCATCACCTCTTGAAACAGACGCCGGCTTACTTCCGGGTCGTCCACAGACTCGAAAAAGCCGAAGAACGCAACGCTGTCCTTGTGCGTCCGATTGTGTTCCTGGTCGAGAATCCCCGCGATGCGCCCCAGGTCCTGCCCGTTGCGCGCGGCCACCCACAACGACATTTCCGCGTGGCCAAAGAGTGGATTCCGGTCACTGAAAACCTTCTTGAGGTCGGTCAACAGCGGCGCCACCCAAAAGGGGTCATGGCGGTAAATGGCATAGCTGACCTTGAGGAACCGCAGCACATTGCGCGCGTCGCGCGGCAATGAAACGATTTCAATGGTGTTGGCGGTCATAAATGCCATGAGCGAAATAATCCAGCGCAAAGCCGCCCGGGAAAGAATCCATTCTCAGCAGTTGAGCATATTAAAACAGGCGAGACTTATCTGGCGGCGTACCAATCCCTGATCCGCACTTCGACGCCTTGATCGGCGCCGACCAGCGTCTTGAATTTCTCCAGGTCCGAACCGCGATAGTGGTAGGGGTAAACAATCTTGGGCTTAAAGACCTTGACCGCGCGGGCGGCCTGATCCACGTCCATGGTGGGGCCATTCATGCAGACAAAGGCGACATCAATGTTCTTGAGGGCCAGCATTTCGGGGATGTCCTCGGTGTCGCCGCTCAAATAGAATCGTTTGCCGCCCATGGTGAGCACATAGCCGTTGTCGCGGCCTTTGGGATGAAAGCTCAAGCGCGCCGGGGAGAGATTGTAAGCCGGCACGGCCTCCACGCCGAGGCCGAGGAATTCCTGGCTCTGGCCGTTGGTCAGGATCGTGGCGCGATTGGCCAGGTTGGGTGGCAGTTGCGCGACCACCGAAGGGGGCGCCACCAGTTTGGCCTTGTCGCCTCCCACCGCGTTGAGAGTTGGGACGCTGAAATGATCGCCGTGGATATGGGTGATGAGGATCAAATCCGGCGCCGGCAAACCCTTGAAAGGCTGGGCGCCGCCGACCGGGTCAACATACACGGTCTTGCCCTGCCAGACCAGGGCCAAGGTGGCGTGATTGATGGGGTATATTTTGATGTCGCCGTTTAGACTGGCGAGAGTGTCACTAAAAGGCACCCTGTCCTGGGCGGTCAAGGCTGCCGGCAGGAGCAAGCCCAGACCCAGGAGGAGGCCGAACCGCGAATAAAATCGGTGGATAGGCATGGCAAAAGATGAGGCAACCGGAGGTCGCTTTCAAATAAAAAGTTGTCCCACAATCCGAATCAGACAGGCACAATACTTTGGCTTGGCGGGGAGGAATCAGGGGGACGGGCGCAACCAGGCGGAGGCGCACCACAAGACGGGTGCCTGGCCGTGGAGGTTGCCCACACTACGGGTGCGGGTGAGATAGTAATTGAGGTCGTCCTTTTTGTTGGTTCCATCGCAAACCTCGCGAATGTCGCCGTTGTCGTTGATATAGGAGACCAACCCCAGCCAACCTTTGCGCGCGGCCGGGCCATAGGTTTTTTCGTCCAGCCAGCCGTTCTTCACGCCGGTGATCATGGCAAAGGTGAACATGCCGGTGCAGGAAGTTTCCTCAAAGGACTCCGGGTGGTCAATGAGTTGGTGCCACATGCCGTCGGCGCCTTGATATTGGAGGAGGGCGGCCATCATTTTTTTGTAGCCTTCCATGATGCGGGCGCGTTTGGGATGGTTTTCCGGCAGGGAACGCAACAGCTCGCTCATCCCGGCCGCCATCCAGCCATCGCCGCGCCCCCAAAAATAATGGACGTCCAGGGCGTGATAAAACAAGCCGTTGGTTTGCTGCAATTGGTCGAGATAGGCGGTCATTTCCAAGGCGGCGCGGTCAATGTATTGGGCCTGGCCCGTGGCGCGGAAGGCCTGCACCTCCACCAAGGTGAGCATGTACATGTCGTCAATCCAAAACCGGCTGTGCCAGCTCAAGCCGCGATCCACCCATGCGGAAACCTCCGGGGCCAGCCTTGCCCCCTCCGGCGCGCGCCATTGTTGGTCAGGAAAGGGTTTGCCCATGTCCAGATACCTCTGCTCCTTGGTCTCGATATAAAGCTCCAGAGGAATGGCGCCGAAGATGGTGTTGTCCACGCTGACGGCGCGCGGGATCATGTTGGATTCCACACCGAAGAGCGGCTCAAAGCGCCGGGTCAGTTTGGCCGTCAAATCCTTGTTGCCGCTTAATTGGGCAAAGGTCAACGCGCCATACCAAGTGCAAACTTCCGGATAGATAATCGGGGTGGTCGGGCGGGGCCGGACGCCATCGCCGTGAGGGGTGGTGACGAAATGTTCAGCCAGGCGCAGGCCGATTTCCCGCGGGGAGGCGCCATTGGGCCATGACGCCGTGTCCGTTCGGTTGGTTTGCGCAAAGCAACCGGCCGCGGCCAGAAGCCCCGGCATCAGCCCCGCCAACATTTTGCTCTTCATAGATATTGTTGCGAATTGTTGATCGCGCCCTAGCAAAGATTTGCGCGCGCGCCGTGACATTGGTGATATTGGCCATTGGACTGGATTGCGTTCATTTTGTCAAATCCTGGTCCAGCAAGCGGGCGAAGTAAAAGCAGCCGGCGGCAGCGAGAATGGCGGAGGCGGAAATGAGGACGGCCTGGGTGCTGGGGCGGCCGAGGTCAGCCCACAGATCATTGACGATGAGGCCTGTTTTGCCGAAGTTTACTTCCGTGTCGCGCAGTTCTTTCTTGTAGGCCTGCGCCGTGAAGGGGTCATCCGAATAATCCTCCGCCGGAGTTCCCATGCAATAAACCAGGGCCGCGCCGGCCAAGCCAAGCGCCAGCACGATAATGCCCGCCGCCCTGAGTCGCGCGCTTTGGCGCGAGGATGAAGGCGGAGAAGGGGTGTTGTGATTGGCCTTCATGTGGCGGCGCCTTTCCGGCCCGGCTTCGGCAAGGCGCCGGCCCGCGGGCCGCCCTTTCCGCTCAATGGTTGACAAATCGCCGGCAGCCGACTTTGCTTCAAGCGATGAAAGTAATCGAATACAAAACCGCGACGGCGGACACGTGGGCGTCGTTGGACAAGAAAGTGAACGCCTTGCTGGCGCAAGGTTTTCAACTCTACGGAAATCCGTATTCCAGCCCCAACACGGCCGATGGAATTGCCAGCAGCTTCCAAGTGGCCCAGGCAATGGTCCGAAACGGGATGCGGGAAAATCCGGATCCGCAGCTGACGCTGGCGGAAACAACTCTGGCTCCGTAGAGCGCGTTGTAAAAGCGGATTCATCGCGCGACGGCAAAGCCGGACCGCGACGAAAGCGGCCAATAGACAAACCACGCCCTGCCGATGATGGCTTCCCGCGGGAAGCCGCCCCAATAGCGAGAATCCGAACTGTTGACAGAATTGTCCCCGAAGACGGCGTATTGATTTTCATTGAGTTCCAGCGTGTCCGCGCTGGTCTTGAGCCGGCTATGCCAATCCAAAACGTGGCCGCTATAATGACTGTCTGCGGGTGGGGCGCCGGGATCGAAGCCATAAACCCGGCTGAAATGCGGGGTGGAGGCGTCCAAACGGCGGCCGTTGACGCGGGCATGGCGGTCGTCGCCAATGCTGATGTGGTCGCCGGGCAGTCCGATGAGCCGCTTGATATAAAACTGGTCGAGGCCGATCTGGGGGATGCCGCCGGTCTTGAAAACCACAATTTCTCCACGCCCGGGCCGGCGGAAATTGTAGGTGAAGCGATCCACCAACAAATGGTCGCCGGTGGTTTCGGCGAATCGGATGATCGGCTCACCTTTTTGGAAGCGGTTGCGCGAATTGAACTGGTCCACCAAGCCGACGCGATGCTCCACGCTGTCGAATTGGCTCTCTTCGGGGCCGCCCCAAATGGTGACCGGCACGAGGTCGCCATTGCGGTAGCGCACCCAGAAGGTTTGCTTGTTGAGAATCCCCAGGAAACTGCGCACGGCGCCGGCGTGATCAAACTGGCCGTCGTCGCGGGCGATGGCTTGATGATAAATGACGCCCCGGGCCACCAGTTGGCAGGCGCGGCGCCAGAGTCCCGGCATGACAAACCCCGGCTCGTCGCGCAGGTCCTTGACCGTGATTCCGAACAAGGTGGGCTGCATCGAACCGGTCGGGATTCGGAACGGTTGGAAGAAGAAAGTGCGGATGCTCATGGCCAGGGCAATGACCACCAGCAGGGTCTCCACATTGTCGCGGGTGACGGGATGGGGATATGGCGTGAGCCATTGGGCGGCCGCTTTTGCCAAATCTTCCCCGCGCCGCGCCAGGAGGGCATCGTCCGCGCCGGAGTCCAGGGCGGCTTTGGCATCCCGCAACGAGGCGTCGAGCAGTTGGAGGTCTTGGGCAGGGAGGGAGTCGGCTTGGGCGTCGCGCCGTTTTTGCGCTTCGTCCAGCAAATCGGAGGTCAGCCGGTACTGGCGGGAAAGAAACCAGCGCAATTTCATAATGGGCCGCGGCTCAGGTCTTGAGGACTTCAATGAAGGCTTCCTGGGGGATGTTGACGGAGCCAAAAGACTTCATCCTCTTTTTGCCTTCCTTTTGCTTTTCCAGGAGCTTGCGTTTGCGGGTGATGTCCCCGCCGTAGCATTTGGCGGTGACGTCCTTGCGCAGGGCGCTGACGGATTCGCGGGCGACGATCTTGCCGCCGATGGCGGCCTGGATGGCGACCTGGTATTGCTGGCGCGGGATGACTTCCTTGAGCTTGGCGGCGAGCAGGCGGCCGCGGCCCTCGGCCTTGGAACGATGGACCATGCAGGAGAAAGCGTCCACGGACTCGCCGTTGACGAGCATGTCCAGCTTGACCATGTCGGATTGCTGGTAGCCGGCGTGCTCGTAATCCATGGAGCCGAAGCCGCGGGTGATGCTTTTGATGCGGTCATGGAAGTCAATAAGAATTTCACTGAGCGGGAGGGTGCTGGTGAGCATGACGCGGCGCGGGTCCAGGGTTTCGGTGTGGTCCACCACGCCGCGCTTCTCGGCCAGGAGGGCCATCATGTCGCCGATGTACTCGTTGGGGCAGATGACGAAGGCCCAGACCATCGGCTCCTCGATCTTTTCAATATAGTTGACTTCCGGGAGGTAGGCGGGGTTGTCCACCAGCTTGAGGACGCCATCGGTCATCTTGACATGATAGACGACGCTGGGATAAGTGGCGATGATGTCCATGCCGTATTCGCGCCGGAGCCGTTCCTGGACGATTTCCAGATGGAGGAGGCCGAGGAAGCCGCAGCGGAAGCCGAACCCCAGGGCGACGGAACTCTCCGGCTGATAGACAAACGCGGAGTCATTGAGCTGGAGCTTGGCCAGGTTGGCCTTGAGATGCTCGTAGTCGGCGGTGTTGATGGGATAAAGGCCGCTGAAGACCATGGGATGGATTTCCTTGAAACCGGGGAGAACGGGCGAGGGGTTTTTGGCGTCGGTGATGGTGTCGCCCATTTTGACGTCCTTTGGGCTTTTGATGTTGGCGGTCATGTAGCCGGTTTCGCCGACTTGGAGTTTTTCGCGGACATAAGGTTTGGGATTGAAACTGCCGACCTCCTTGACCTCGACGGTTTTGCCGGAGTGGAGGAGTTTGACATGCATGCCCGGGCGCAATTCGCCGTTGAAAATGCGCACATGGGTGACGACGCCTTTGTAAGTGTCGAAATAAGAGTCAAATCCCAGGGCCTGGACGGAGGCTTCTCCGGTGGGCTTGGGCGCGGGAATGCGATGAACGATGGCCTCCAAAATCTCGTCAATGCCGAGGCCTTCCTTGGCGCTGGCCAGCAGGGCGGTGTCGCCCGGGATGGCCAGAATGTCCTCCATCTGGGTGCGGGCCAGGGCAATGTCGGCGTGGGGCAGGTCAATTTTATTGATGACCGGGATGATGAGGAGATTCTGTTTGGTGGCCAGATGGACATTGGCGACCGTTTGCGCCTCGACGCCCTGGGCGGCGTCAATGATCAGCACCGCGCCTTCGCAGGCGCTGAGACTGCGGGAGACTTCGTAGGAAAAATCCACGTGGCCGGGGGTGTCAATGAGGTTCAACTCATAGGTTTCGCCGTTTTTGGCGGTGTAAAGCATCGTCACCGGATGGGCCTTGATGGTGATGCCGCGCTCGCGCTCCAGGTCCATGGAATCGAGGAGTTGCTCGCCCGTCTCGCGCGCGGCGACCGTGCCGGTGCGATGGAGCAAGCGGTCTGAAAGGGTGGTCTTCCCGTGGTCAATGTGGGCAATGATGCTAAAGTTTCTAATATGTGCCGCGTCCATGATGTAGCCGTTTCAATTCACCATTTGACAATGCTGCACCATTTGTAATCTGACATTATTTATTTGCAATCATTTACGAACAGCCAATGGCATTGAATGAAATGGGTTCGTTTTGTGGGTCGAAGTGAGACAATCGCCGCGACGGTTAGTAAAGTCAACTTGCTGATGCGCAATAACTTAAAAATATAGAGCGACATCCAAGTAAATGGGTTCGTTTGGCAAAAACACCGTGAATGCGCAGGCCGGTCTGTCTTGAAAGAGGCCCCGGTGGGTCCTTCAAGAGCCAGGCGCACGCGGCGATTAAGGGGACTGGGTTTTTTGCGGTCAAACCTCCTTTTTTACTTTGACTGACTTTGACGCGGTTTGACGGGAAGGTGTTCGTTAACGATAACGGAGCGAAGAGGGAGAATGGATGAAGGCTTCCGCCTTCGTTAAAACTAGGGCGGACAAGACGGAGGACAGGAAAGCTTTGGCGGACAGGAAAGGATGAAGGCCGGCGAAAACTCGTCTTTGCCGCGTCGCCTCCTGACTTTTCTTGCCTCGCCCTCACTATGCGCGCCTGTTTATAAGCAGCTTGTGGAGACCTTAGCATATAAGTGCCGGGATGTCAAGGGCAAAGTTTTGGGATTCATTGCGAGGGCGCAAATCCGCTTTTCTGTTTCCCGACATTACAAGAAAAACAAATCCAGGGTTTGAGCCTCCAATGCCAATGGAATGACCGTGGTATTGGCAATTTCAGCCACGCGCCGATCTAAACAGAAGCACCCAAAGAGTACATGTTACAATTGGGTTACGGATAGTTACAATGGACACCAGGAGGCCGCCAACGAAGTCGCTTGGCCTTAAGCATAGACCTTGCCAAACAGAACTGGTTATTTTGATGATTATTTCATTTTTTTGTTTACAAGTGGACCAAGGTCTCTATAAGTTATCCGAAATATGGCTTTAGGAGAATTAATGTATGAATCCGCAGGTTGGCAGCGTTCCTCCACAAAATCCATGAAAACCACCATTATCATTATGAAAACAAACAAGGCGCGAATATCCTTCATGATCGGCATCCTCCCGGCGCTGGGGATGCTGCTGGCAACAAGCCCGGTCCAGGCTCAGATTTACGACTGCATCAACCAATTTGCCCAACTTCCAGACCTTCCTGCGCCCGTGTCCGGATTCACGTTCTCGGGCTGGGACAATTTTGAAATGGTGTTCGCCGGCGCTGTGGATATTCCCACCCAGGATCCGACGGATAATTATACGGATGCTTTCGCATCGTCGGGTGTGGCCCAGTCGGAGATAACCGTCAGCTATCTCAACGGCAACACGGTCGTCACGTTCTCGGGCAACGCCATTACTCCGGAAACCCCCTTGTTTTTCGGCGGGCCCGGCAGCAACCCACATTTTGGTTTTACGGGGCCAGTGTGCGCTCCGCTGTTGTCTGAGTACTGGTCCGGTCAGCAAATCAACAGTTCCGATCCCAGCCTGAACTATGCCGTCACATCTCCCGTGCCTGCGGTCAACATCTCTTTCGTCACCTCCTGTGGCGCCCCTCCCCCGCCCCCCCCGCCCCCTTGGTACAGCGAATCAGTCCAAGTTGCCAGCC
>JBEKOF010000103.1:0-14595 GCA_049522055.1 Verrucomicrobiota bacterium
TTCACGTTGAGTTCATTCATTGCGCTCAAGAGCAGCCTTCGCTGCCCAATACGCAATGCGTCCCTCAAAGTGGCCTATTTTGAAGTGCCCATCCCTGGCCGGTTTTCACTGCCCGCTGACATTGCGCCTTTGCGTTAATTCGATTCTGCTCCCAACCCGGCCTTGGACCCAAGGCAAAGCCTTTTGCGTTCTCTGTGTTCTCTCGCAGCCATTCATTGTGTTGACAGGATGAACAGGATTTACAGGATTCAAATGCTGCCATCCGGGGCCGGGGGCATCCCGTTAATCCCGTCAAAACTTTTGCGTTCGCTGCTTTATCGGAAAGTTGCGCATTTTTGGCAAAATGTCTCCGCCTCTGTTTCCTTTGTTTGCTCCTGTTCAGATTCTTTGGTTGCGGCTTGCCGCGCTGCGCCTTTGCGCCTTGACCCTTTGCGTTTCATTCCCTTACGCCTTCCCTAAATGTCTTTCCCACCATGGGAACGATTTGCAATTATCGTTTTCGTTGGAAGTTGCTGTGGCATAGCCTATTGCATTTAAAAAGGTGGAAGGGTTTCTGACCACCAAAACCTCCGATTTCTCCGATTTCTCCGTTTTTTCTCTTCCCTCCGTTTCCATCTGTTCCTCAATCAATTCTTCCGTCTCAGAAATTGTGGCTCTCGCCGATCTTGAGCAAATGCAGCTTTTTCCCAACGGCCTCAAATCTTCGGATCGCCTCCTCGTGATTGATCTTGATAGGCGGGTAAGTGTCGTAATGCACCCCCAGAACCTCGTCGCACTGCACGAAGCCGGCGGCTTTGGCGGCGTCCTCCGCGTCCATCGTAAAATTGCCGCCCACGCACAGCGCCGCAAAGGTCAGTCGCGTGGATTCCCCGATCAGTTTCATATCCATCGTCAGCGCGGTGTCCCCGGAATAATAAAAATTGCCGTGCGCGCTCTCCACCACAAATCCGCCCGGATTGCCGCCATACGACCCGTCGGGCAGGCTGCTGGAGTGAATGGCGTTGACCATTCTCACCCGTCCAAATTCAAACCCAACGGGGCCGCCGTGGTTCATGGCGTGGAGGCGGGCGACGCCGTTTTTTTCCAGCCACGTCGCCACCTCAAAATTGGCGATGACCGTCGCGCCGGTTCGTTTGGCCACCTCCACCGCGTCGGCCAGATGATCCTGGTGGCCGTGCGAGACCAGAATATAATCGGCCCGCACCGATTTCAGATCAACGCCGCTCGCCTGCGAATTGGGCGTGATGAAGGGATCAAAGAGCAGCGTGTCCACGCCCAGTTCCACCGCAAAACAGGCGTGGCCGTAAAAGGTGACATTCATGGCAATTCAAAGTTTCAAGTTTAGATCTCGTGCTTGGACATCTGCCAGACCATCCAAACGCCTTGGATTACCGCCAGCGCCAGCATGCATATACCGGATACATGCTGCATCCGCAGCAATGTTCTTTCCGTGAATTTGCCCGTGCCTCGCGAAACCGCGTAGCTCAACCCGATGAACCAGATGCCCGTCCCGCCCGCCACCCCGGCGATGCAGAAGAGCTTTCCCGGCCAGGTCGGCTCCACCCACCCCCGCGAGATGAAATTCGCCGCCAGCACCACCCAGCCCAGGAACACGCCCGGGTTGGCCAGCACCCGCACAAACCCGATGGCGAACGCCGAGTGCGGATTGAGTTTGCCTTTGATCCGCTCCTCCACCGGGCCGGGCGCCGGCACCGCCCGCACGCTCAAAAATCGGACGCCCAAATACAACATGAACACAAAGCTCGTCAGTTCCATGGCCGCCTTCATCGTCGGCCCGACAAACAACGAAGCAAATCCCGTGAACGCCAGCGCGCAGTAGAACACCTCCATCACCACCGCGCCCGAGCCGATCAGCAACGCCCAGGGCAGCCCCTGCCGCGCCCCCTCGTTGATGATGGTCACGTTGACCGGGCCGACCGGCACCGAAAGCAAAAATCCGCTCAGGAATCCGGTCAGCGCCGCGACAAAGGAGGGGGCAAGATTAAACAACATGTCAATGGGCTTTCAGGGGGTCAGCGTGTGCTCGTCGTCCTCCTCCTCCTCTTCAATGTCCTCCCGCACCTTGCGCGAAATGCGCGGACGCACGAACCCGTAGAGCAAATACGCCGTGAACATCAGCGGCAGCACCACCGGCAAAAGAATCTGCCAGAGCAGAAACAAACAGCCGACAAAAATGACCGTGAAGACCAGTTTGGTAAACGTGCGCCGCGCCCGCAAGTCGAGCGTTTTGAACGACGGATACTTCACCTCGCTCACCATCATGAACGACAGAAAGAGCATCAGTCCGGGCAAAATGAACCTCCACAAGCCCGTCGTAAAATTCGCCTCCTCCTTCTCCCCGCCCCACATCAGGAACAGCGTCACCGAAGCCACCAGCCCGGCCGCCGAGGGAATGGGAAAACCCAGGAACTCCTTGCCGCCACTGCCTCCCGGCATCGCTGCCAGACAATTGAACCGCGCCAGCCGCAGCGCCCCGCAAATCAAATAAATCAACGCGATAAACCAGCCGATCCCGGGATTGTTCATGAACACCTCGCGCAGCACCACCCGATGCACCAAAAACGCCGGCGCCGCGCCGAATGAAATCAGGTCCGCCAGCGAATCAAACTCCCGCCCAAACGCGCTCTCCACCCCTCCCATGCGCGCCAGGCGGCCATCCAGCAGGTCAAAAATACACGCCAGGAGGATAAACCCGATGGCGAGCTTGATTTCCCCATAGAATTCGTGCCCCGGGGGCTGTCCTTCCACAATTTTTGCCTCCACGATCTTTCTCAGCGCCACAAAACCGCAGACCAGATTTCCCGCCGTCATCAAATTCGGCAGAAAATAGATCTTGACCGTCGGCGAGCGCTGCTCGTTTTCCGCGCCTGAAGAATTCTTTTCCATAACTCAGGATTTTGACGCCATCACCGTCTCGCCGCCAACAACTTTGTCACCCAGTTTGACCTGGATTCTATAATGCAACGGCAGGTAGAGATCGCAACGCGAACCGAATTGAATGAGGCTCATCCGATCTCCCCGCCGCGTCTCATCCCCCAACGCCACAAAAGGCACGATTCGCCGCGCCAGCACGCCGGCGATCAGCCGCACCCCGATTTTTTCGCCCGGCGATTCCGTGGATTCAAAACCCACGAGCACATTCTCGTTGCGCAAGCCCGACTCCGCCTTGAGCGCGCTCAGGAACTCCCCGCCGGCATGTTGGAGTAAGGCAACCTTGCCCGCCACCGGCGCATTTTGCACATGGACATTAATCACCGACAAAAAAGTGGAGATGCGATGGCAGGGCCCGTCCATGAATTGCGTTTCGGTGATCTCTTCAATGGCATCCACCTTCCCGTGCCCCGGCGACACCACCAAATTGGGTGCGGTGGGCGTCCGGGCCGTGGGGTCGCGAAAGAAATAAATCGTAAACACCGCGAACAGCACCCAAACCATCCCCAAAAAAATCGCCAGAGCCAGCAGAATCCACGCGATGAAATGCGCCAGGAGGCCGATCAAAACAAAGACCAGCCCGGCCACACCAAGACCCACGGCGACCAGCAAAGTGGCGACAATGAGTTTAATGGCGGCGCGCCGCGCGATCCCTTCATGTTTCATAAGTCCAGCTTAACCGCCAGCGCCCCCAAAACTCAAAGGGAAAACTCACCCTTTGCGCAGGCGCAGCGCATTGACCACCACCGAGACGGAACTCAAGCTCATCGCCACCCCGGCCAGCATCGGGTTGAGCAGAATCCCAAAGAACGGATACAACAAACCCGCCGCGATGGGAACCCCCGCCGCGTTATAGACAAACGCGAAAAAAAGATTTTGCCGGATGTTGCGCATCACTTTCCGGCTCAGTTCGATGGCCTTCACCAGCCCTTGCAAATCCCCCTTCACCAGGGTGATCCCCGCGCTTTCCATCGCCACATCCGTCCCCGTTCCCATGGCGATGCCCACCTGGGCCGCCGCCAGCGCCGGCGCGTCATTGATCCCGTCGCCGGCCATCGCCACGATCCGTCCGGAGTCCCGCAGCCGCCGCACCTCTTCGATCTTTTGTCCCGGGCCGGCCTGGGAGCGGACATCCTCAATGTTCAATTGTTGGGCCACGCTTCTGGCTGTCGCCTCGTTGTCCCCCGTCAACATCACAATTCTCAACCCCATCTCCCGCAGACGCCGGACCGCGGCGGCGCTGGTTTCCTTGATCGGATCCGCCACCGCCAGCGCTCCGATGATTTCCTGCTCCCGCGCCACCAACACCACCGTCTGTCCCAATCCTTGACATTCCCCCGCTTCCGCCCCGGCCTCCGCCCCACAGCGCGCCCCCTGTCCCTCCAGGAACGCGGAATTGCCCACGGCTACCTCCCGCTCCTGCACGCGGCCCGTGACGCCTCCGCCTGGGAATGAATGGAACTGCTCCACTGGCGCTAAATCAAACTCGCGTTCCCGGGCGGCGCGGACGATGGCCGCCGCCAGCGGATGCTCGCTGCGCGTTTCCACCGCGGCGGCCAGCCGGAGCAAATCCGCCTCGTCCACCCCCTGCCGGGGAAGAACCCGGACAACGCGGGGCCGTCCTTCCGTCAGCGTGCCCGTTTTGTCCAGGACGATGGTATCCACTTTTTCCAGTGTCTCCAGCGCTTCGGCATTTCTGACTAGGATTCCTTCCTGCGCGCCGCGCCCGACACCCACCGTGATGGACATCGGCGTCGCCAACCCCAGCGCGCAAGGACAGGCCACAATCAACACCGCCACCGCGTTGGCCAGGGCGCGCGCGGCGGCCATTTCGGGGGCGTCCCTCAACCCGGGATTGCTTCCCAGCCACAGCCAGGCTACGCACGTTAAAACCGCCGCCCCCATGACCGCCGGGACAAACCAGCCCGAAACCACGTCGGCCAGCCGCTGAATGGGCGCGCGGCTGCGTTGCGCTGCGACCGTCATTTGCACAATGCGCGCCAGCAGTGTCTCGCGGCCCACCCGCTCCGCCCGCATCAGGAAGGAGCCGGCCTGGTTCAGGGTGGCCCCCGTGACAAAATCGCCGGCGCGCTTTTCCACCGGCATTGCTTCACCGGTGATCATGGATTCGTCCACACTGCTTTCGCCTTCGAGCAAAATGCCGTCCACGGGAATTTTTTCGCCCGGCCGCACGCGCAAGACGTCCCCCTTGCGCACCTCCGCCACCGGGATTTCCTCCTCCACGCCGCGTCGCGCCACCCGCGCGCTCTTGGCCGCCTGATTGAGCAACGCCTTCACCGCCAGCCCCGTCCGGCTCCTGGCTCTGCCTTCCAACATCTGCCCCAGCAAGGCCAGCAGGGTAATCATGGCGGCGCTGTCAAAATAAACCGGGATCGGCTCCAGGGTGTCTTTGCCCAGCATGGGCGAAAGAGCAAGACTGGCCGCGCTGAATAACCACGCCGCCAGCACCCCCATGCCGATCAGCGTGAACATGTTCGCGCTCCGCAACACCAGCGAACTCCTGGCCCGCCGCAAAATGGGCCGGCCCGCCCAAAAAACCACCCCCGTGCTCAACCCAAACTGGATGCAATAATTGCCATAAAACCGGGTCGCCTCAAAATACCGTGCTCCCACCATTTCCCGCATCGCCAGAATAAAAACGGGCAGCGAAAGCGCCAGACCAACCCAGAACCGCCGCCCCATGTCCCGGGCCTCCGCGTCCACCGCCTCAGGGCCGGCTCCCGGCGTCACCGGCTCCAGGGCCATCCCGCATTTCGGGCAATCCCCCGGGTGGTCCTGCTCCACCTCCGGGTGCATCGGGCAGATGTAGAGGGCCGCCTCCACCGGTGGCGAGGCCGGCTTGCCGGCCAGAAACTTCTTGCGGCAATGTTCGCAGCAAAAAAAGTGGATTTGCCCGTCGCGCGCGGCGGTCAAGCCGGTCGCCACATTGACCTCCATCCCGCATACCGGATCTTTGGCCATACCACTAGGCGGCTTGCGCGATCGCCTGCCGCAGCTTGTGCTTGATGGCGGCCAGGCGTTCGGGATTCAGGATTTTGCCGCCGCTTTGCTCGGTGGCGTAAAAGCTGTCAATCGCCGCCCCTTTTTCCGTCAGAATGTTTGCCAGCGAAAGGTTCACCTGCAGCGCCGCCAGCGCCCGCGAAATATCATACAACAACCCCACCCGGTCCTCGGCTTGCACGTCAATGACGCTGCGGTCGTCAGAAGTCTCGTTGTCAATCTCCACCACTGTGGGAATGCGTTCTCCTTCGATGGATTTGTAAATGGAGGGCGCGGCCTTGGTCCGCGCGATCAGCGCCCGCAAGTCCACCGGCACGCCGGTGAGGACTTTGTGCGCCAACACCTCAAATTTCTCGCGCTCCTCCCGGCCGGCCAGAAGCGCCGTCTTGGCGTCCGTGACGAAAAACGTGTCAATAATTACGCGGTCGGTGCGGGTCAGAATGTCCGCGCCCAGGATGTTGAACCCCGCCGCCGTCAGGCAGCCGGTGATGTTGCTGAAGAGCCGTTCGCGGTCCCAGGTGCAGACGGTGACCGTGCTGTATCCCCGGTCCGGCTCGTTGTGCCAGGAGATGATCGGCGCCAGCGCGTTCTCGTCGGCCGAGGTCAATTGCAGGCGGATGAAACGATGCACCTGCGTGACATCGCGCAATATCTCCCGCGCGTCATTGACCTGGCAATAACGGTCCGGCAAACTGTGCAGATGGGCCTGCACTTCCGCCGGATCGAAGGTCGGCGGCGCCATACGCTGCACTTCCTCCACCAGCAATTCCCGCTGGCGCTGCTCCGCCACCCGGAACTCCGTCGCCCCGCTCAGCAAGTCCCGCGTCCGCCGGTATAGCCGCCACAGCCCGGTGTCCTTGAAGCCGTTCCACAACTGGTCGCTGGTCGCCATCGAATCGGCGAAGGTATGCAGCGTGAGCAACAACAAATTCTCGACCGTCTGGACCTGCCGCGCAAAATTGCGGATGACTGCCACGTCATCCAAGTCGCGCCGCTGCGAAATCTGCGCCATCGCCAGGTGGTTTTCGATCACCAGGCTCAAGGTGTGCGTTTGCGCCCCGTCCAGCCCCAGCCGCCGGGCCGCGCGCAACGCGTTCTGGCTGCCAATCATGGCGTGCTGGCCCGTGCGCAGGCCCTTCCCCGAATCGTGCAACAACAGCGCCAGGTAGAGCAAAAACGGCCGTTCCACCTCGCGAAATATCTCCGCGTACTCGCTCTGCGGCGGCGTCTTGGCGTTCCATACCTGATCCAGTTTCTCCAGGCACACCAGCGTGTGCTCGTCCGCCGTGTACTGATGATAAAACTCGTGCTGCACCAGGCAGGTCAGCCGTCCGAACTCGGGGATGAATTTCCCCAGCAGCCCCACTTCGTGCATCATCCGCAGGACCGGCGCCACATTCCCGCGCTGGTTGAGGATTTCCAAAAAAGTCTTCCGCACATGCTCGTCGCGCAAAAACGCCTTGTCCACCAGCCGCAAATTCTGCCGGATCAACTGCGCCACGTCCGGGTGCAATTTCAGGCCCCGCTGCTGCGCGTGCAAAAAAACCCGCATCAGCCGGCGCGGACTGTCCCGAAAAATTCCCGGCCCCGCCGGACGAATTTCCCCTTCCACAAACCTCAGCCCGTCCACCGTTTGTTCGGGGACCCCTTTGGCGCGGAAAATCTTCGGCAGCCGCAGCAGCCGTCTGGGCGCGGGCACCAGCGCCAGCCGCCGCTCGGTCATCCGTGTGATCAGATCAATGTTCCGCGCGTGCGTGTAATAGACCCGCATGAACTTCTCCACCCGCTCGCTGGGCGAACGGTCGTGATAGCCCAGGTTGGTCGCCACCGTGGGTTGCACGCTTTTGGTCAGCACGTCCACGGGGCGGTCCACCAGATAATGCAACTCATTGCGCGTGCGCAGCAGAAAGTCATAGGCGCTTTCCAGTTGCTTGCGTTCCGAGGCGCTGATGACGCCCAGTTGCTCCAGTTCCCCCGGCGTGCGGGCGCGGTCCTTGAAAAACGCCATCCATAGCAGATTTTGGTAATCGCGCAACCCCCCGCAGCCGTTCTTAATGTTCGGCTCCTGCATGCACGCCGAATTGCCGTACTTGGCCCGCCGCGCCGCCTGGTCCTGCAATCGCGCCTGGATGTATTCATTCTCGCAACCCTTCACGCACTTGGCCAGCAGCGCCTTGCCAAACCGCTCGAACAAGGCCTCGTCCCCCAGTATCCGCCGCGCCTCGATCAACGAAGTTTTCGACTGCATGTCCCCGTTCGCCACGCTCACGCAATCATCCACCGTTCGCACCGAATGCCCAACTTTGAAACCCAAATCCCACAACGCATAAAGCAGCCCGTCCACCAGCGCCGCCAGGGACGGCCGCGCCTTCCCATGCACCAGCATCGCTCCGTCGTGCAGGAACATGATGTCAATGTCGCTCTGCGGGTTGAGCTCCGCCCGGCCGTAACCCCCGATGGCCACCAGCGCCATCACCGGCATCGGCACGCCCGACAATACCGGCGAGGCGTTCTTGATCCCCTCCAGGATATGCCGCAGCAGCACATCCAGAATCGCCGCCCGCGCCCGGCAAATTTCCAGCCCCGACGCGCCCGCCCGGTGCAGCATCTTCAGCCGGTGAGTTTCCACTTTGAGAAATCTCTTGTAGCGCCCCAATTCCTGCATCGGCATTGCCCCCTGCGGCAAGACCAGCCGCGCCGCCGCGCTGGCCTCAATTTTTTCCAATATCGTCATCGCGGCGCAGAGCTTAGAGGATGCGCCCAGGGGAAGCAAGTTGCGCCATTCGCGCAACCTTGTCCGCCCCCTGGGGTTACGCTACCTTGGCTCCAATGCTCAATACGCCTGACCCAGATGCCGCATTAATGCTCCGCGCTAAAGACGGAGACTTGCCCGCCTTTGAGCAATTGGTTGAAAAATACAAACAGCCGCTCCTCAACCTCATGTTCCGCATGTTGCGCGATCCCTCCGAAGCCGAAGATCTGGCCCAGGCCGTTTTTGTCCGCGTCTTCCAATCGGCCTCGCGCTACGAGCCTTCCGCCAAATTCTCCACCTGGATTTACACCATCGCCCGCCATGTCTGCCTGAACGAAATCCGCCGCCGCTCTCGCCATCCCTCTCTGTCCATTGATTCCTCCCAGACCGACAGGGAGGAAGCCGCCCCCTTTCAATTCCAAGACCACAAAAGCTTCACCCCGACCCAGGCGCTTCTGCACAGCGAACTGGAAGCCAAAATCCAGCAAGCCCTCGACCAATTGCCCGACAAACAGCGCCTGGCCGTCCTCCTCTGCCGCCAGGACGAACTTTCCTACGAACAAATCGCCGACGTCCTGGGCCTTTCCCTTTCCGCCACCAAATCCCTCATCCATCGCGCGCGCGAGACCTTGAAACTCAAACTCAAACCCTACCTGCAAACCGGCGCATGGAACCAGGAATCTCCCGAAACTACCCCTCTCAAACGGTGTTTATGAACAATGTGGATATCAACATGCAAAATCCAGAATTTGATCGTCTGACGGACTCTCTCTGGCGCCGCCCACTCACTCCGGACCAAGAGGCCCAACTCCGCCAACACTTGGCCAGCCATCCCCAAGCCCGCGCCCAATGGGATCAAGAGCTCGCCCTGACTCGCGCCCTGAACCGCCTCCCGCCCGCGCCCATTTCCTCCAATTTCACCGCCCGGGTCATGCAGGCCGTCCAATGCCCGCCCGCCCGCCGCCCCTGGCAGCCCCGGTTCGATTTCGCCTCGTGGCTTCCGTCCGGCTGGAGGCCGCGCCTTGCCCTGGGCGCCGCCATGCTCTGCCTGAGTCTTCTCACTTTCCACCAATATCAAGACTTTCAACGCAAACAAATGGCCCGCGACCTTGCCAGCGTCAGCCGTCTGGCGGCCCTGCCTCCCGTGGACTGGCTCCAGAATTTTGACACCATCAACCGCCTCAACCGCGTCAAAGTCGCCGACGAAGATCTCCTCCTCGTCCTGCAATAAATGAACCTGACAATCAAATCCCGCGCCGCCCTTTCGGCCGCCATCTTCCTGGCGGCTTCGGCCCACGTCCGGGCGCAGGTTGCCGCGACCAATTTGCCTCCCATGCCGCCGGTTCCCAGCTACCGGCAGGTCAACTCCGGCCTCACCCTCCAGGAACTTTCCCCCGTCGTTTACTTCCGCGGCATCCTTGGCATGACTCCGGCAGAGCGAACTAACGCCCTCGCCGGCAAATCCGCCGACTACAAAAAAGCCGTCCTGGACAAAGTCCAGGAGTACCAGGCCCTGCCCAAGGACATCCGCGAGGCCCGCCTGCGCGAGACGCAATTGCGCTGGGACCTCATCTCCCTGATGAAACTCCCCGCCGCCTCCCGGCCGGCCCTCCTCAAAGACCTTGCCGCCCAGGACCGCGCCCTCCTGGAAGACCGCCTCCGTCAATGGGACCAGCTCCCCACCGACATGCAAAAGGCCTTCCTGGAAAAAGAAAGCTTCCTGGATTTTTATCTCCGCTGGCTCGCCAGTTCGGCCGCCGAGCAACAAGTCAGCCTCAACAACCTTCCGCCAAATCGCCGCCAGGAATTGACCAATGAACTCGCCCGCTGGCAGACCCTCCCCGAAGCCACGCGTCGGCGGCTTTGCGATCAATTCCACCAATTCTTCGAGCAAGACCAGCAACAACAAAATCAAACCCTCACCACTTTCACCGCGGCCGAGCGCAAGGCCATGGAGACCGCGCTGATGCGCTTTGCCAGTCTTTCCGCCGATCAGCGCAAAGCCTGTATTGATTCATTCCAAAAATTCGCCACCATGGCCCCGCAAGAGCGCAATCAATTCCTCAAGAATGCCAACCGATGGGAGGCCATGACCTCCGACGAGCGCATCCTTTGGCGCACCCTGGTCCGCAGTTTCCCCCTCATGCCGCCCATGCCTCCCGTTTTGGGTTCCATGCGCTTTCCGCCCATGCCTCCCGGCATGAAATTGACTCCGCCCATGCCTCCCGGAATGAATCCGCCGGCCCTGGACACCCCTCCGCCGCCCACCAACGCCGTCGCGCCCGCCAAACTGGCGGGGGCCAAGAACTAGCGCAACGGCCAAATGAGCGGCAGCCATTTGTAGCCGCCGAAAATCCAGATCACCGCCGCCACCGCGATATAGGGGCCGTAAGGAATGCGGCTCGACCAGTCCTTCTTATCCAGTATAATCAGCGCGCAGCCCACCATGGAGCCGAGAAGGCAACTGATCATAAAGCAAAACAGCACCGCCGGCCAGCCCAGGAACGCTCCGATGGCCGCCATGAATGTCACGTCGCCGGGTCCCATCGCCTCGCGCGGGAGGATGATCTGGTCGGTGGCGCCTTCGAGCCACAGGATTTTTTCCGGGTCGAACGTGTCGCCGCCAATTTCAAGCCGGTCCGCGCTCAGCCGGACGGCGGCGCTGGCATAGCACCGGTCAATCAGTTCAACGCGCTGCGCCTGCAATTCGATGGCGTCGGACTTGCGATAAAACAAATCTTCGTAGGCGATTTCCTCGGCGGGGAGTTTGACGCAGGTCTCGGTGAAAAAGACGCGGGTAGCCGGGGGCAGGCGCAATTTCTGCCTGCCGAAGAATACTTTGCCAAGGCGCACCACCGCATAGATCAGCGCCGCGCCGACGGCCATGCCGATGAAGCTGTCGCGCAGTCCGGCGCCGTGAAAGGTCAACCGCGTGAATTCGGGGAATTTGAAATGGATCGCCGGCACCAGGAATGAACAGAACAGCCCGGCCACCATCCCGCCGAAGGTGAATGCGTCGGGAATAATCAAGTGCTCAATGTCAATGAACGTGGCGGCGATCATGCCGGAGATCATCAGCCAATAGACCAGCGGCAGGGCAGGGGAGATATGGCCGGAAACATCGGCGAATTTTATCCAGCACGCGGCGAAGGCGGTGCCGGTCAGCAGTTCCACCAGGAAATAGCGCGCGCTGATGCGGGCCTGGCAGTTGGCGCATCTGCCGCCCAGCCACAACCACGTCACCAGCGGGATGTTCAACCCCCAGGGAATCGCATACCCGCAATGGGGACAATGCGAAGGGGGGCGCACGATGCTTTCCCCGCGCGGCAGCCGGTGGATGCACACGTTGAGGAAGCTGCCCACGACGCAGCCGAAGACAAACGCCGCGACGGTCCAAAATTCAAACGGAACCAATTCCCAAATGGAGCGTTCAGGCATAAATGTTTTTCCGCAACGCGGCGCGCATGATTTCTATCGGCGCGGGACGGAGCGACCACAGTTCGAGGGCGGCGGCGCCCTGGTAGAGCAACATGCCCGGGCCGTTGGCCGTCTGGCAGCCGGCGGCTTTGGCGGCGCGCAGAAACGCGGTTTCCGCCGGACGGTAAATCATGTCGTATGCCCGCTTGGGGCGGCTGAATTTGAGCCAGTCCAAACTGATCGGCAAAGGGTCATCCGGCTTGAGGCCAAGGGAGGTGGCGTTGATGATCAGGTCCGCGGATTCGGGCATGAACGCAGGGATGACCGATGGGAACCGCACGGCGATCTCGGCCATTAGCCGGGCCGCCTTTTCCATCGTGCGATTGACGATGAACAGGCTGCCGACCCCTTCCTCGGCCAGCCGCAAGGCCGCCGCCCGGGCCGCGCCGCCCGCGCCAAGCAGGAGGATCGTTGCGCCGCGCAAGTCGGGCCATTGGAATTCTTCTTTGAGCGAACGGACGAAGCTGGCCGCGTCGGTATTGTGGCCGTGGCTGCGGATTTCGGCGACCGGGTTTTCTGGAAGCCCGCCCAGGGGAACCCATTGCCCATCGGGGCCGGGTGTTTCAAAGACGACGGTGTTGACCGCGCCGAGAAGGCGCGCGTTTTCCTCGACGACATCGAGCATTTCCAGGGCGGAAGTTTTGTGAGGAACGGTCAGGTTCAGGCCGATGAAGCGCATGGCTTTGGCGCCGAGGATGGCGGCGCGCAAATCGGCGGGAGCGACCTCCGCCGCCAGGTAGCGCCAATCCAGACCCAGCTCGGCGAAGGCGGCATTGTGCATGGCGGGCGAGGCCGAATGGCGGACGGGACACCCCAGCACGGCGCAGATGCGCGTGCCGGCGCCAATACCCTCGATGCAATCGCCGGACATGCGCTGGTTATAGGGCATGTCGCGCCGAACAGCAATCAAAGAGGAGTGGGAAAGCGGCAGGCAGCTTGATGAGCAGGATGGCGGAAGGGTGGACAGGGAGCGGATGCAGGCGATGCCGGCGGCAGGCCGGAACAGGTCGTCCAGAAAATCGGAGAAATCGGAGAAATCGGAGGTTTCGGTGAGGGTAGAACGTCACTTTTGAGGCGCAAAACCGCCAGGAGTATTCGGTCGGAACTATCTGAATACAAGTATGTTACAAAACACATATGAACCGATGGGGCGTTTTAAGTTAAGTAACATTAGTAATTTACTAAGGTTTCAAAAACGCAAGTTTCGTTTTTCGGGTTAAAGAAATGCGGCGCGGCGCGGATGGCGCTCCTGGTTTGGCTTGGTTCCAAAAGCGGGGGGGCAAAATCAAAAGCTGAAACGCTGAAAACTGAAAGCTGAAAGCAAAATTTGGCGGGATGATCCTCCGCCGCCCTCCGGGCTATGGAGGACAAGGGTTTTGATCCGGCCCGGCCCACCGGGGCGTTGCGGTAAGAACATTGAACAGAAGGTAAGGAAGGAAACGAAGGTGTTTCTTCGCGGGCTATGATCCAATATGACAATACCCCGAACCGACGCCTCGGCCTTTCACTGCGGGACGGTCAGGTAGAAGCGCTGGTTGAAATTCGAGGCGTTGGTGTCGAGGAACTGCACGTTGCCGTTGGTGTCGGCGTTGACCGTACCGAGGTCGAGCCAGGCTTGCAGATCCGTGCTGGCCTGGAAATCCAAGGCCTCCCCCGGCTCCACCTGCTCTTGCAGCAAAAAGCTCCCGTTGCCCTGCTTCTGGATCGAAGCCACCGGCGCATATTTAATAGTAACCATCCCCGTGCCGCCTGCCGCCGTCGTCTCATATCCGGTGACATAAACATTGCCAATGGCATCCACCGCAATCGCATTCCCCTCAGCATTGCCATTGCCCTGCCCGTTATACTGCTGCACCCACATTGTATTGCCATTCGCGCTATATTTGATCGTCACAATGTCATCGGCACCATTTGTTCCGGGCGAGTAGCCAGTCACATAAGCGCTGTTCCCCTGGTCAACCACTATTGAGGTGGCAACGCTGCTTAATCCGGAAACCTCGGGGTATAGGTTAGTCACGGTGTAAGCGCCATTTGAGTTGATCTTATATGTGCCGTACTCAGTGTTGGGAAAACTATATTCCACGGAACCCGTCACCCACACATTGCCTAAATTATCAGGGGCAAATCCGTTTGCCAGGCCGCCGGCATTTGGGGTGGGGTTGTCTGCCGTCCAAATAATACTGCCCGTGTTACCAGAGAATTTCCACGTTGCGTAAGGGTAGCCTTCGGAACCGAAGTTAAAGAGCATATAAAAATTGTCTGCACTATCGACCTGAATTCGACCTAGAAAATGCTCACTACATCAGTCTTTCGACCGCAAAAGGCGTCGGTCGATGGCCTTGAGGATGATCTCCTGTTTCTTGGTCAGCGCAACGACGCGGGAGAGTTTGAAT
>JBEKOF010000104.1:0-14553 GCA_049522055.1 Verrucomicrobiota bacterium
TCCAGCCCCCCAATCGTCTGGCCGCGAAGGCAGGTCGTCGCAAGCTCCAGTCTGGGCGCGCGATTTTCCGCCAGGGCGGCTTCGGCCTCCTTGCGCGTCAGAACCCCGGCCAAGGCCCCGTTTTGCTCAACCGGGAAACGCTGGTAAGGACTCGACCGCAGCGTCCCTTGAATCTCCTCGCGCCCAAGCCCGCGGAGGATCACCGGTTGAAAACTGGCGATGGCGCTCACAGGCCACTGGTGCCAACTGTGCAGATCGCGTGGAGGACGGACATGCTCCAGTTGGTGCCCGTCCTGCGTCAACAACGCGTCATAGAAACTTTCCGTTCGCATCTTGCGGCTGACGGCCTGGCTGACCAGCGCGCCGATCATCAAGGTGGGCACCAGCGAAAATTCCCGCGTCATTTCAAACACAATGAGAATCCCCGTCACGGGCGCGCCCACCACGGCGCCCAGACACGCGCTCATGCCCACCACGGTGAGGGTCAGCAAGTCGGCATGGGAAATGGGCAATCCCAATCCCGCCAGTCCCCCGATGACCACCCCGATCATCCCTCCGAAGAACAGCGTCGGCGAAAATATGCCCCCGCAGCCGCCAAAGCCATAACAGGTGAACGTGGCCGTGAATTTTGCGATCAAGAGCACTGCGGCCAATTGCCAGCCCAGATTCCCCGCCAGCGCCGTGGACAAGTCCCCATAGCCCAAACTGAATACGCCCAGATGCCCCGTGCGCCAGAACACCGCCGCCCCCAGCACCCAAGTGATCAATCCGCCAATCGTCGGCGTCAGCCAGCGCGGAATGCGCTTGTTTGCGTTCATTCGCGAGCGCAAGCCCAGAGACGCCTGCTGAAACCAAACCCCCACCACCCCGGCAAGCGCGGCGACCAAAGGCGTCAGCGCATAGCCGATCCACGACGGAGTGTCCGCCCCCGGCAGGGCGAATGCCGGTTGCTTGCCAACGATGCCTTGCACCACCAGCGCGCCCAGCACGGCGGCCAGCAACATGCCGCCCAACAACCGGCTGTTCAGGTCGCCGATGATTTCTTCCAGCACGAACGTTGCCCCCGCCAGCGGCGTGTTGAAGGCTGCCGCCAAACCCGCCGCCGCGCCCGCCGCCGCAGCCGCCCGGCGGTTTTGTTTCGCCTCCCCGGTCCATCCGGCCAGATTGGAAGCCACCGCGCCGGCCAATTGCACACTCGGCCCCTCCCGGCCCAGGCTCGCCCCGCCCCCGAAGCTGACAATGCCCGCCAGGAATTTAACCCAGGCCACGCGCGCCGGCACCATCCCGAAGTCCTTCCAGAAGGCCAGCTTGAGTTGGGGAATCCCGCTCCCGGCGGCCTCTGGACAAAACGCGGTCAACAGCCATCCCACCAGCAGGGATGAAACCACAATGATGGCCAGGCTGCCGATCAGAAAGTCCGCCATGGACCTATGGGACAACGCCACAAAACCGAGGCGATAAAACCAGTTCATGCCCAACAGAAACGCGACGGCAGCCGTGCCGCCGCCCAGTCCATAAACAGACGTCTGCACAATGGCGCGGGTTTGCCTGGGCAGTTTCCGCAAAAAGCGAACAATGGATAACATGCCAAAGTACCAATGGCAACGGACCCGCCGGTAAGCAAGCAAAATGCTTAGGCGTTGGGCAATCCAGGTCCAAGGTCGTCGTTTCTGTGGCTCCGGCAAAAATGGGACGCTCCTCCAGGGTTGCGCCGACGGGGCGTTGGGGTTAAATCTCTCCCGAAACTAACTATGAACTCCAAACATATTCTGATTCTTGCGCTGGCGGGTGTCTTGACGGCGTGCTCCTCCCGCCAGTCAGATCCCCAAACTATGGGCGCAAAAACCTTGGCCGATTACCAGCGCGAAGCCCGGAAGTTCAACTCCGTCATCAGCCTGCCCGTTTTTGAAACCACGACCAATGCCATCGCGCAGTCCGTCAAAGACACCATCGCCCAGGGGGATCAGGCCCTGGATCAGATCGGCAAATTGGACCCCGCCCAGGTGACCTTTGCCAACACCGTGCGCGCCTTGGACGACGCCACCTATCAGGCCGGCCTGACGCAAAACCGCCTCGAAATCATCAAGGAAACCAGCACCGACCCCGCCCTGCGCGACGCCGCCGAAGATCAATCCAAGGTTTTGGACCAATGGCTCGTCAGCCTGGATTATCGCCAGGACGTCTTCCGCGCCGTCAAGGCCTATGCCGACACCAAACCAAACTTGGCCGGCGAGGACGCCAAATTGCTCCAGGAAACCATGCGCGACTACCGCCGCGCCGGCCTGGACCTTCCCCAAGCCCGGCGGGACGAGGTGGAAAGCCTCCGCAAAAAACTCTCGTCATTGGAAACGGATTTCGCGGCCAACATCAACAAGGCGGAGCAGAAGCTCACTTTCACCCAAGCGCAACTGGCCGGCGTGCCGGACGATTTTCTGGACCAGCCCGGCGTCAAGAATAGCAACGGCACTTATGCCGTCATGGCCAATATCACTTGGCACTATCTCACCGTGATGGAGAACGCGAAGTCCGAAGACACGCGCCTGCAACTGGAAACCGCGCGGGAGAACCTGGCGCGCGAGGCCAATGTTCCCATCCTCGAAGAGGTCCTGGTCCTGCGCGACACCATCGCCCACAAACTGGGCTACACCAACTGGGCCGATTTCCAGACGGAGATCAAGATGGTCAAGACCGGCGCGCGCGCGGAGGACTTTTTGCAACAGTTGAAGACAGGCCTTCAGCCCAAGTTCGACGCCGAAAAGGCTGAATTCCGCGCCATGAAGGCCCAGGACACGGGCAACCCCAACGCCCAGATTTATCTGTGGGACTGGCGCTATTACGCCAATCAACTCAAGAAACAGAAATACACCGTGGACGAGGAGGCGCTGCGGGTTTATTTCCCTTATCAATCCGTGCTGGAGGGGATGTTCCGCATTTACCAGCGCATTTTTGGCCTCAAATACGAGCAGATCCAAGCGCCCTACAAGTGGGTGCCCGATTTGCAGCTCTACGCCGTCTCCGACGCCGCCACCGGCGAACCGCTCGGCTTGTTTTACCTGGACATGTTCCCGCGGGAGGGAAAATTCAATCATTTCGCCGAATTCAGCCTCATTGACGGCAAATTGCTCCCCGACGGCAAGTATCAGCGGCCCGCCTCGGCCTTGATCTGCAACTTCCCCGCCCCGCAGAACGGCAAGCCCTCGCTCATGGCGCATGAGGATGTCGTCACCATCTTCCACGAATTCGGCCACGCCATGCACTGCATCCTCACCCGCGCCAAATACGGCCGCTTCTCCGGCACCAGCGTGCCGGGCGATTTTGTGGAGGCCCCCTCCCAAATGCTGGAAAACTGGGCTTGGGACAAAAAGGTGCTCGACAGTTTCGCGGCCGATTATCGCGACCCGTCCAAAATAATTCCCGCCGAAATCCTGGGCAAATTGAAGGAGGCCAAACTGGCGACGGAGGGGAGCGTTTACCGCCGGCAGCTTTCCTTCGGCTTGGTGGACCTGGCCCTGCACACCCAAATCCACGACGGCAGCGAGGCGGCCACCGTCTCCCTGGCCAACAAGATCGCCGGCCAGACCTTCTATCCCGAACCGCCGAACACGGCTTTTGTCGCCTATTTCGGGCATCTCATGGGATACGACGCCGGTTACTACGGCTACGCGTGGGCCGACGCCATCGCCGCGGACATGGCCACGGTCTTTCAAAACGCGTCCGATGCTTTTTTTGATCGGGACGCCGGAATGCGCCTGCGCCGGGAAATCTACGAGCAGGGCGGCTCGCGCGACGTGCAAATCTCCATCGAGAAATTCCTCGGCCGCCCCCAATCCATCGGTCCGTTCCTCCAGAAGATCGGCATCACCAACGGCCTGCCCGGGAAACCGTAAAGCTGGATGGCCATATATTTCTTATTGACTCGTGTCGCCGGAACCGCCGCGATGGCGGCGTGCCTCGTCGTCCTGACCGCCGGCTGCGGCCGGCGCGAGACGCTGGTGGAAGTCGGGGACCGCGAGGGGATGCTGCGCATCGGCAACGGCGCCGAACCGGCCGGGTTGGACCCGCAGGTGGAGACCGGCGAGCCGGAACATGATATTATGATCACCTTGTACGAGGGCCTGGTGGACCCCGATCCCAAAGATGCCTCCCCCGTGCCCGGCGTCGCGGAACGCTGGGACATTTCGCCGGATGGAAAAGTCTATACCTTTCACCTGCGCAAAAACGCCCGCTGGTCCAATGGCAACCCCGTCACCTCCCGTGACTTCCTGGAATCCTATCATCGCATTTTGCTCCCGGCGCTGGGAGCGCAATACTCCTACATGCTTTATCCGGTCACCAACGCGGAGGCCTTCAATCTGGGCAAGATCACCAATTATGACCAGGTCGGCTTCAAGGCTCCGGATGATTACACTTTTGTGGTGACTCTCAGCGGCCCAACCCCTTATTTGCCTGCCATGATGGTGCATAACGCCTGGTATCCGGTGCCTATTGCCACCATCAAAAAATATGGCGCTTGGGACGACCCCACCAATCCCTGGGCAAAGCCGGGGCGTTTCGTGGGCAACGGACCGTTCCTTCTCACCCAATGGAAAATCAACTCGCACATTTTGGTCGAGCGGAACCCATATTATTGGGACGCGAAAAACGTCCGCCTGAACTCGATCTATTTTGACCCCGAAGAAAGTTACGACACGGCGGAACGCATGTTCCGCTCAGGCCAACTCCATACGGACTTGCAGGCCCCTCCGTCCAAAGTCGCCTTCTATCGCAAATACAAACCCGGCCTCCTCAACGACTATCCGCTCCTGTCCACCTACTATTATCGCTTCAACGTGACCCGGCCGCCGCTCAACGACAAGCGCGTCCGCCAGGCGCTGGCCATGTCCATTGACCGCCGCGCCATCTGCGAGACGGTGGCGCGGGCAGGGGAGATGCCGGCCTTCTGTCTCACGCCCCCCAACACCGCCGGCTACACCGCCAAAGCCCAACTGAAGGAAGACCCCGCCGCCGCCCGCCAATTGCTGGCGGAAGCGGGATACCCGGACGGAAAGAATTTTCCGACCATCGAAGTTCTGTTCAACACCGGGGCAAACCACAAACCGATCGCCGAAGCCTTGCAACAGATGTGGAAGAAAAACCTCAACATCAACGTCACTTTGCACAACGAGGAATGGAAGGTTTATCTCGATTCCACGCAGCACCTGGATTATTTCATCGCCCGCGCCGGATGGGGGGCGGATTACGACGACCCCAGCTCCTTTTTGGAGCTCAGCCTGACTGGCGGCGGCAATAACGAAACCGGCTGGGGCAACCCGGAATACGACCGCCTGGTCGAAGTGCAATCCCGCACGCAAGACCAGGGGGCGCGTTTCGACGCCTACCAAAAAGCCGAAGCCATCCTCATGGACGAGATGCCCATCCTGCCGATTTACTTCTACACCCGGCCCCGCCTCATTGTGCCCGATGTCAAGAACTGGTTTCCCAACTTGCTGGACATTTACGATTACAAGCAAGTCTGGCTGGAACCGCAAAAATAACCGCTCTATGTTTCGCTTTGTCGCCCGCCGCATGCTCGAAACGATCCCGGTGCTCTTCATCATCGCCACCGCCACTTTCTTCATGATGCGCCTGGCCCCCGGCGGCCCCTTCGACACCGAAAAAAACATCCCCCCGGAAATCAAGGCCCGCATGGCCGCCCATTACGGTTTGGACAAGCCCCTCTTCCAGCAATATCTCATCCAGATGAAACACCTCATGCAGGGCAACCTCGGCCCCTCCTTCAAGTATCCCGGCCGCACGGTCAATGAAATCATCGCCGACGCCTTTCCCGCCTCCCTGGAGCTTGGGGCCGAGGCCTTGTTGGTCGCCCTCCTCTTCGGCCTGGCCGCCGGTTTGACCGCCTCCCTGAAACAAAACAGCGCGCTGGATCACGTGCCCATGTCCCTGGCCATGATCGGCATCTGCGTGCCGACCTTCGTGATGGGGCCTCTGTTGATCTCCGCTTTCGCGCTCCACCTGGACTGGTTCAACGCCGCCGGCTGGTTCTTTCCCCGCGACCGCGTGCTGCCCGCGCTGACCCTCGGCGCCTATTACGCCGCCTACGTCGCCCGCCTGACCCGCGGCGGGATGCTGGAAATTTTGCACCAAGACTACATCCGCACCGCCCGGGCCAAAGGGGCCGGCGGCGCCCGCGTGCTCTTCAAACACGCCCTGCGCGGCGGCATCCTCCCCGTAGTTTCCTTCCTCGGCCCCGCCGTGGCCGGATTGTTGACAGGCTCCTTTGTGGTCGAAACCATTTTTGGCGTTCCCGGCCTGGGCCGTTTCTTTGTCACCTCCGCCTTCAACCGCGACTATTTCATGGTCATGGGCTCGGTGCTCTTCTACGCCTTGTTCGTCATCGTCCTGAACCTGGTGGTGGATATTGTGCTGGTCTGGCTGGACCCCAAACTGCGTTTTGAATGACAACCGCCCCGCAAAAAATCGAAACCATGCCCGCCGCCGCTCCTTCCGAGGCGGGAGTCTCCTTCTGGAGCGACGCCCGCCGCCGCCTCTGCAAAAACAAGCTCGCCATCTTCGGAGCCATCGTGGTGGCCGTGCTGGCCCTGCTCTGTTTTTCCGAACCCCTCCTTTGCCCCCGCCTGGTCGGCTTCACCTACGAGCAGCAGAATCTGGCCCTCGGCCCCATGCCCCCAAGCGCGCGGCATTGGCTGGGCACTGATCCCCTGGGCCGGGATTTGCTCGCCCGGCTTCTCTACGGCGGAAAAATCTCCCTCCTGGTCGGCCTTTGCGCCACTTTGGTTTCCCTCTCCATTGGCGTGCTCTACGGCGCCATCTCGGGATTCGCCGGCGGCAAACTCGACATGGTGCTGATGCGCGCCGTGGACATCCTCTACTCCCTGCCCTTCGTCATCTTCGTCATCCTCTTGATGGTGTTTTTCGGCCAGAACATCATCCTGCTCTTCGTGGCCATCGGCGCCGTCTCCTGGCTGACCATGGCGCGCATCGTGCGCGGACAAGTCATGTCCCTCAAGCAGCGCGAATTTGTCGAAGCCGCCCACGCTCTGGGCTTGAGCCGCCGCCGGATTATTCTGCGCCACATCATCCCCAATTTGCTCGGCCCGATCATTGTCTTCACCACCCTGACCATTCCCGATGTCATTTTGCTCGAGTCGTTTCTGAGTTTCCTGGGCTTGGGGGTGCAGCCCCCGCACAGCTCCTGGGGCGTGCTCATCAAGGAAGGCGCCGAAGTGATGGAAGAATACCCGTGGCTCCTCCTCTATCCCGGTCTGGTCATGGCGCTGACTCTCTTCTCCTTCAACTTCCTGGGCGACGGCTTGCGCGACGCCCTGGACGTCCGCGGATCCAAGGATTGACATGCCCCTGCTCACCCTCACCAACCTGGCCGTCGCCTTTCACACCCGCAACGGCGTCCTGCGCGCCGTCAACGGCGTCTCCTTCCACCTGGAACCCGGCGAGACCCTCGGCATCGTCGGCGAATCCGGCTCTGGAAAATCCGTCACCTGCTACAGCTTGATGGGGCTGCTGCCCATGCCGCCCGCCCGCGTCGAAAGCGGCGTCGCTATGTTTGACAACATGGATTTGCTCTCCTGCTCCCGCCGGCAGCTCAGCCGGATTCGCGGCCGCCGCATTTCCATGATTTTCCAGGACCCCATGACCTCGCTCAACCCCTACCTGAGCATTGGCGAGCAACTGATGGAGCCGCTGTTTATCCATGAAAAAATGGATCGCGCCACCGCCGGCAGACGGGCGGTGGTCATCCTCGGCGAAGTCGGCATTTCCGATCCCGCCCACCGCCTCAAAATGTTTCCCCACCAATTCTCCGGAGGCATGCGCCAGCGCGTCATGATCGCCATGGCCCTGATCACCCGGCCCGCCCTGCTCATCGCCGACGAGCCCACCACCGCCCTGGACGTCACCGTGCAGGCCCAGATTCTGGACCTGATCCGCAAAATGCGGCGCGAATTGGGCATGGCCGTCATCCTGATCAGCCACGACCTGGGCATCGTCTCCGGTTTATGCGACCGCGTCATGGTCATGTATGGCGGGCAAGTCATGGAAAGCGCCGCCACCGCCGAAATCTTCTACCACCCCCGGCATCCCTACACGCGCGCCCTGCAAAAATCCATTCCCGCCCTCCAGCCCAAAGGCGGCGAACTTTACACCATTCCCGGCCTGCCGCCCGATTTGCATCATCCCCTGCCCGGCTGCCCGTTTGCCCCGCGCTGCGGCCAGGCCGTGGATTACTGCGCGCGCGAGCCGCTCCGCCTGCAGGAAGCCGCCCCCGGCCATGCTACCGCCTGCCTGCGCGTGCAAAGAGAGAAAATCGCCGTATGAGGCAAAAAATGAAATGAACCCAAGCCAGCCCCAGCCCTTCCTGCAAATCGCCGACTTGAAAACCCATTTCCCCGTCGAAAAGGGCTTCCTCTTCAAACGCCGCGCCGGCACCGTCAAAGCCGTGGACGGCGTCACCCTGGAACTGCGCCAGGGCGAAATTCTCGGCTTGGTCGGCGAATCCGGCTGCGGCAAATCCACCCTCGGCCGAACCGTCCTCCAACTCATCCATCCCACCGCCGGCAGCGTCATCCTGGACGGCCGCCGCCTCACCGGCCTGCGCGGACGCGCCCTGCGCGAATCCCGCTCCGCCTATCAGATGATCTTCCAGGACCCTTACGCCTCCCTGAACCCGCGCATGACCGTCTTCAGCGCCCTGGCCGAGGCCATGCGGGCGCACCGCAAAATCCCCGCCTCCCAACTTCCCGCGCGCGTCGCCGCCCTCCTCCAGAAAGTCGGCCTGCCGCCGCGCGCCCAGGGTCAATATCCCCACGAATTCTCCGGCGGCCAGCGCCAGCGCATCGCCATCGCCCGGGCCTTGGCCGTCGAGCCGCAACTCCTGGTGGCCGACGAACCGGTCTCCGCCCTGGATGTCTCCATTCAGGCGCAAATCATCAACCTCCTGGCCGGCCTGTCCCGCGAAATGCGCCTGACGCTCATCTTCATTTCCCACGACCTTTCCGTAGTCAAACATATTTCAGAGCGCATCGCCGTCATGTACCTCGGCAGAATCGTGGAGCTTGGCCCGGCCGCCCTCGTTTTCGAGCATCCCCTCCATCCCTATACGCGCGCCTTGATCAGCGCCATTCCCATCCCCGATCCGCGCCGCGAATCCGCCCGCGCCCGACTCCTCCTCCCCGGCGATCCCCCCTCCCCCTTAAACCCGCCCGCGGGATGTCCCTTCCATCCCCGTTGCGTGTACGCCGAGCCGCGTTGCGCTCAAACCGTTCCCGCCTTGGAGCCATTCGCCACCCCATCCCACCTGGCCTCCTGCCTCCGCCTCAAAGAAATCAACCCATAGGAATCTCTTCTCACGCCCCCCGTTTCCAGTTTGCGATTCGTCCTCCCCTGACTATACTCCGCCCATGAATGTTTTTGTCGCCGGGGGCGCCGGTTATATCGGCTCGGTTTGCGTCGAGGAATTGCTCAACGCCGGCCACGATGTGACCGTCTATGACAACCTCTCCGAAGGCCATCGCGCCGCTGTGGACAACCGCGCCGTCTTCCTCCATGCCCGCCTGAGCGACCGCGACAACATCGCCTCCGCCATGCGCGACGCCAAGCCCGAAGCCGTCCTCCACTTCGCCGCCAACGCCCTCGTCGGCGAGTCCATGACCGACCCCGCCAAATACTTCCGCAACAACGTCTGCAACGGCTTGAACCTCCTCGAGGCCACCCTCAACGCCGGCGTCAAAAAATTTGTCTTCAGTTCCACCTGCGCCACCTACGGCCCCCCGGACCGCCTCCCCATGACCGAAGACCTGCCGCAGCGCCCGATCAATCCCTACGGCGAATCCAAGCTCATGTTTGAAAGGATGCTTTACTGGTACGGCCGGATTCACGGCCTGGAATATGTCGCCTTGCGCTACTTCAACGCCGCGGGCGCCAGCGAACAATTCGGCGAGCATCACCGCGTGGAAACCCATCTCATTCCCAACGTCCTCAAAGTCGCCCTCGGCCAGGCCCCCCATTGCGAAGTCTATGGCGCCGATTACCCCACTCCCGACGGCACCTGCATTCGCGATTACATCCACATCCTCGATCTGGCCCAGGCCCACATCCTGGCCCTGGAACCGGGCAAATGCGGCTTCTTCAACCTGGGCAACGGCGACGGCTATTCCGTCCGCCAGGTCATCAAAACCTGCGAGGAGGTCACCCACCAGCCGATTCCTTTCGTCGAAAAACCGCGCCGTCCGGGGGACCCGCCCAAACTCGTCGCCTCCGCCGAAAAAGCCATCCGCGAACTGGGCTGGAAGCCTAAATACCCCAAACTGGAGCAAATTGTCGCCGATGCCTGGCGCTGGCACGTAGCCCATCCCCACGGCTACGAAGAAAACTCAAAAATCAGCCGACAGGCCGCCGCCAGCAAAAGCGAGTCTTAAGAGATTTCAGAATCTATCCCTTCACGATCAGCACACTGCAATGCGCGTGGTCGCTAATACGGTCAGCCGTGTCGCCGAGCAGCCGGCCCCACAATTCGGAGTGATCGCTGTGCCCAATGACAATCAGGTCGTAGTCCCCCTCCTTGGCAAAGTTGACGATGACTTTGGCGGCATGGCCGGAGCGGTTTTCGCAGAGGATTTCAATGCCCTGTTGTTTGGCCAGCTCCGCCACTTCGCGTTTGCGTTCCTCGAAATAATCCGCGGCGGCTTCCGCTTCTCCTTCGGATTCGCCAGGCAAATCCGCGTGCTGCGGCAGCGGCTGCCGCACCCAGAGCGCGGTCAGTTGGGCGTTGTAATATTTGGCGGCCACGGCCGCGCGCTCCAGCGCGGCCTTTCCACCTTTGGAGCCGTCGTAACCCACCAGTATTTTCTTGAACATGGGCAACATGATTTCCTCACTTTCCTGCTGGCGCCGGCGGGCGCGGGGTTTTGTCATTGATTCGCCCGCTATAAATCCTGCCCCATTCCATCATCGTTTCAATGGTGGGCTGGAAAAACCTCTGCGCGATCAGGGTGGGCACCAACGCGCTGAGAATCACAACGGTGACCAGAATGCTGTATTGGCGGTCGTCGATGATTTTGTTTTGGAGGCCGAAAAGGGCGGAGATGGTGCCGAACGTCAGGCCGGTGGCCATCAGTAGCGTGGTGTAGTTTGCCTCGCGGGTGCCCATGTAGAACATCTTGGCGGAGGGCCACACGCCGATGAATTTGGTTGCCATTTTTAACGCCAGCAACACCCCAATGATTCCCGCGGCGGACCACAGCGCGGGCAGTGAGACAAAAAGCCCCGCCTTGATGAAATAAAACGGCGTGAAGATCGTGAACGCGATGCTCCGCATCCGGTGGACCAGCGTCTTGTCGCGCAAAAACACACCCGCCACGACCAGGCCGACCAGATAGGCGGGCAGCACCGCCTCGCTTTTCGCGGTGGTCGCCAGCCCGCCCAGGAAAAACAGCACAAGGAAAATGAATTTCACCTCCGGTTCACTCACGCGCGTCGCGCCCAGTTTGACAATGATATACTCCGTCCATTTGGGCATGTACCAAAGCATCACCGACATCACGACAACGAAAACCAACATCCAGAGATTGAAACTCGCAAAGAGCGTGCCCAACGCCAGCACTGTTCCAAAATCTGTGATGAAACAGGCGGCCAGAATTGTCTTGCCCAGCGGCGTTTGGCCCTGGCCGCCTTCGATCATCACGGCATACACCACCGCCACTGAAGTGGTGGACAGCGCGATGCCGGCGATTTGCGCCTGATGCAAGGGCCAGCCCAGGACAAATTGGGCGAACAGCCAGACGCCCGCGAATGGGAGCAAAAAGGATAAGATGCCAATGGTCATGCTGGCCCGCAGATTGGCCCGCAGCGATGCGGGGTCAATTTCCGCTCCTGCCAGAAACGTGAGCACGCCGCTGCCGAGCATCGCCAGGAAATTCGTCCATTCTGTGGTTTTCAGCATGTGCTGGCCGCCGCCGAAGGAAAAGTTGCCAACGGTCACACCCACCAGGATCTCTATCAGCGCGACCGAGATGCCTGTGCGGATGGAGACGAGGCTGGCGAAAAAAGCCAGTCCCATCCAGATCGCCGCGATGAACCAGATGTTGTCCATGCAGAACCCTTCAATTCAGTGCTTTCAGCATATCAATTAACCCTGCCAGCCAGTCATGATGGCGCTGGTAGGGGTTATCAGCACTGAATCCTGTTCAGGCGGTTCTCCCGCGTCAGCGAGACGGCAAACCCCATTGCCTGAGCGGAGTATGGGTGACTGAAAACAATTCGGCAAGGCAAATCGCCCCTCAGCCCCTCAGCGCGTTCCCATCCCCACGCTCTGCACGGTCTGGAAGAGTTTGCCCTCCGTCTTGATGCTCGGCGCAATAATGATTTCCGTCTCCTGAAACTGGCGGATGCTCGCCGCGCCGACGTTCCCCATGCAGGTCGTGATCGCCCCCACCAGATTCTGCGACCCGTCATCCACCGTGGCCGGCCCGTATAAAATCTGTTTCAGCGAGCCGGACAACCCCACTTTGATGCGCGTGCCCCGCGGCAAATTGGCGTGCGGCGTCGCCATCCCCCAATGATTCCCCTTCCCCGGCGCCTCCTCCGCGCGCGCAAAGGCGCTTCCCACCATCACCGCATCCGCCCCGCAAGCCAGTGCCTTGCAAACATCGCCCCCTTTGCTCATCCCCCCGTCGGTGATGATCGGCACGTAAAGCCCCGTCCGCTTATGATGATAATCCCGCGCCGCCGCGCAATCCACCGTCGCCGTGACCTGCGGCACACCCAGCCCCAAAACGCCCCGGCTCGTGCAAGCCGCTCCCGGCCCCACCCCGATCAACACCCCCGCCACCCCGCATTCCATCAGTTGGATCGTCACGTTGTAGGTCACCGCGTTGCCGATGATCACCGGTATCTTCATCTTCCGGCAGAAATTGGCCAAATCCAGCGACTTATACTCCGTGGACCGGTGTTCCACCGTGGAAACGGTGGACTGCACCACAAATAGGTCCGCCCCAGCCTCCTCCGCGATCGCGCCGAATCGCTCCGCCCTTTGCGGGATCGAACTCACCGCCGCCAGCACCCCCGCCTTCTTCAACTCCTGGATCCGCTCCGAGATCAACTCCTCCTTGATCGGTTCCAGATAAAACTTCTGAATCAGCGCCGTCACCTCCTCCCGGCTTGCCTTGACGATCTGGCCCAGCACTTCCGACGGGTTGGCGTAGCGCGTTTGCACTCCTTCCAGGTTGATCACCCCCAACCCGCCCAGTTTGCCCATCTCGATGCAAAACCGCACATCCGTCACCCCATCCATCGCGCTGGCGATGATCGGGATTTTCAGCGTGATGGCGCTGCCGTCCCGGTGCGGGATGCTGAAAGTGGTGTCCACCTCGTTCGGGTTGATCGTCACCTCCCCGGGCACCAGCGCGATCTCGTCAAAACCATAAGTTACGCGCGCCTTTCGATTTCTGCCAATCCACATTCCCATAAGTTATTCAACTCCTCTTACCGCTTGCATAAAGTTTCTTTCAGGGTTTCAAAACTGCATCGGCTCATTCAAGTTCCCGCACTGCGAGCATCGGGAACGATCCACATCCGCGTCATCCGTATAAACCGATCCGCAACGCTCGCAACGGAAGATGCGGTCCTGCTCTCGCGCTGGACGAAACCGCCGGCTGCGAATTTCCGAATATACCGCCAGCAGTGAAAGCGCCGCAAGCAAAGAAAAAACATAAACAAATATGAGCGTCTCCGCCGACATGTTCCTCAATCGCGTTGAATGTTCATCCCGGTCAAGGCGCTCCTGGAGCGGTATGGCCCGGCGCGTTTGTGCCGGGAGGCGGCTCGATGGTTCTCCAGTAAAACGTCGCCTTGTCCCAGCCCAGTTCGGCGGAGCTTGTCCCAGCGGGGCTGAAGCGCATCCCGCTCACCGCCTCCACGGCGCTGGCGTCCGCCTCGGGCAATCCCGATCCGGCCCACAAACGCGCCGAAACCACTTCCCCGGAGCGGGTCACCGCGAATTGAACCACCGTATTGGACAGCACCACGCTGCTGGCCCACTCCCGCAAAGCAACGGGCGCCTCCGTTTGCCGGCCCGCCAAAGCGCCTTCAATCTGATAAAACGATTCCGCCCTGCTGCCATCCGCTGCCTGATAGCTTGGCGCGGCTTCCGGCCACGCCTCCGGCTCCCCGACCAGCTCGAAGGGAATCTGCTCCTGATCCGGGCCGGCAGCCATCCGCCTTGCGCCAAGCCGGTTGCCGGCAAATTCCAGGAATGACGGCGGCTCGGTATCGTTTGTGCCCTTGTTATACTCAACGGCGGGCAGACGCAGCCAGGCCTGATCGGCAAATCCGTGCGGCGATGAGGACGGAAAAACAGTCGGATCAGCGGCGAAAATATATTTTGACAACCCGGCTTCGTCCAAAGGCGCTCCCAGCAGGCGAAACACCGTGCGGCTGGCCGGTGCGGCGGGCGCCGGCCGCCCGCGTTCCGCAAAGAGCAGCACCAGGCCGGCCTGCGCCGCAAAGATCACCGCCGCCACC
>JBEKOF010000105.1:0-14499 GCA_049522055.1 Verrucomicrobiota bacterium
ACCTTCTACAATCGCCAACGCGCTCACAGCGCGCTGGATTACCTTTCGCCCGTTGACTTCGAACTCAAAAACAACTAACTAAATGACTCGGTTTTACTGTCCGTTTTTTCGAGGCAAGCCCACCTTGGCGACTTTGCATTGAAAGCACTTCTTCATCCGTGTTACCCGTGTCATCCGTTCCCACCTCTGGTGCGCTTCCCTTTATTGTGCTGACTGTACAAGCCATGCCGCCAGCCACGCCCCGCCGCGCTTCTTTAACCCCAAAAAGCGCCAGTTGAGTTTTTAAAACCCTAGCAGACAACTCATATTACTCATATTGAACCCGATATTCAGTTCACATTTGTATTGTAGCTTGCTCTTATGCAAATACTTGCAAATAAACCCGCTTGTCACTTTTTGCCCCTCCCCGCAAAAAACTCCCCCCTCCAAAACCTCCGATTTCTCCGATTTCTCCGTTTTTGGGGCTTCATCCCTTCCTGCCCCACAGCCTGTGCCTGGCCTGAACCATTCAGGCCGGGGCGCTGCGGTAGCTTTTGACGACCCACTCGCTCAGGGTTTTGTCGGGCGCGTCCACCGCGTCGGCGTCAATGGTGAATTCGCTGCTGCCGGTGTTCTTGGCGATGAGCTTGAGGCCAAATTGGTAATCCTTGAAACGCTGCGCGCAGAGTTCGCGCACGGGCAGCCCCTTTTCCAGGGCGAGGGAAACCAGGCGGTCCGCCGCCGCGTCGGTGAAACGGATGGCCAACTGGTGGCTTTCCAGAAAGCGGGCGGCAAAATCGTGGACCAATTGGCGGGCCACGACGCGTTCCTCCTGCTCGTGCTCGGCCAGGAGTTTTTGCAGATCGGCGGCCGGATTGTCCACCAGCGCCGCCGTCACGATGAACCTGCGCACTTTGGTCGAAGGCAGCTCGAATTTGAAGTCGCGGAACACACGCTCGCAAACGGTCATCAAGCCCCGCGCGCCGGTCGTTTCCAGCGAGGCCAGCGTGGCAATGCGCCGGAGGCCGTCGTCGGCAAAAAGGACTTCAATGCCGTAGGCGGAAAAGGCTTGTTCATATTGACGGATGATGCTGCCTTCGGAAGTTTTGAGGATGTGGAACAGGTCGTCGGCGGAGAGTGGCTGGAAGACCACGCGCACAGGCAGGCGGCCAATGAATTCCGGCTCGAAGCCAAATTCAATGAAATCCCGGGTCGTGGCCTGCTCCAAAATGGGGGATCGGCTCTCGGCGGAGGATTGAGCCGAAGCGCCAAAGCCGATGGCCGTGGAGCGCAGGCGTCTTTGCACGATTTTCTCCAGCCCGTCAAAGGCCCCGCTAACGATGAACAGGATGTGCCGGGTGTTAATGGTCGCCGAAGATTTCTTGCCGCGCTGCTGAAGATCCATCATCGCCTGGATCTGGCCGGAGATGTTGTTGGGGGAGCGCGCGGGGACTTCGGTTTCCTCCAGCAGCTTGAGCAGATTGGTCTGGACGCCCCGACCGCTGACGTCCCGGCCGCTCACGTTGGAGGCGGCGGCGATTTTGTCTATCTCATCAATGTAAATGATGCCGTATTGGGCTTTCTCGGTGTCCCCGTCAGCCAGGCGAAGGAGATCGCGCACCAGGTCTTCGATGTCGCCGCCCACGTAGCCGGTCTCCGAGAATTTGGTCGCGTCGGCTTTGACGAACGGAACGCCGATCAGGTCCGACGCCTTGCGGATCAGGTAGGTTTTGCCCACGCCGGTGGGGCCGATCAGAATGATGTTTTGCTTGGCGTAATTGTATGTCTCCCCCCCCCTCCCGCGCCATGCGGATGTGATGATAATGGTCGCACAGGGCGACGCTGAGGACTTTTTTGGCCTCCTCCTGTTTGATGACGAAGCGGTCCAGGTAGGCCTTGACCTGGCGGGGCGTTTTGTCAAAGGCAAACTCCTGCTGCGGCGGCGCGGGCGGCGGAGTTTCCGGTGTGCCGGCGGGATCGGTCTTGGGCATCGCGCCGCCGGCCAGATGCTGGCGGATGAAATCCTGCAATTGGCGCTGGAATTCCTCTGGGGATGGCGGTCCGTTGAAAGGTCTTTTCCGCATAAGCTCAGGCACTTTAAGCCACGGCCCGCAAATGGCAACAAGTTGCGGCAGCCAGCTGCCGCGTCGCGGTCTGTTGCGCTCCCCGGAACAAATGCGCCCTCACGGGCTGCCTTCGGCGCAAAAGGCGATCAGGCTCAATGGAGGCAAGGTGATCGCGGCGGAGAAGGGTTGATGATGCAGCGGTTGAGGCTCCGCCTTCACCACGCCCAGGTTGCCCTGGTTGCTGCCGCCGTAAATATGCGCGTCGGAATTGAGCTCTTCCCGCCAATGGCCCCCCTGGGGCAAGCCGATGCGGTAGCCGGTCCGCAATTCGGGCGTCAGATTCAGAACCACCGCCAGTCGGCCCGTGCCATCCTGCTTCTGGCGGATGAAGGAAAGGACACTGTGTTCGGCGTCGGTGCAATCAATCCAGAAAAAACCGGGGGCTTCGTAATCCGCCTCCCAAAGGGCGGGCTGTCGCTGGTAAAACAGGTTCAGGTCGCGCACCAGCTTTTGCAGGCCCAGATGATAGGGGCCTTGCTCCAGCAGGCCCCAGTCCAAGCTCGCGTTGGCGTTCCATTCGGAGGACTGGCCGAATTCGCAGCCCATCATCAGCAGTTTCTTCCCCGGGAAAAACCACTGATAAGCGAGCATGGCGCGCAGGTTGGCAAATCTTTGCCAGTCGTCGCCGGGCATTTTGCTCACTAGCGAACCTTTGCCGTGGACCACTTCGTCATGCGAAAAGGGGAGAATGAAGTTTTCGTGGTGATGATAGAGCGTGGCGAAGGTCAGGTCGTTTTGGTGATATTTCCGGTAGATCGGATCGCGGCTGAAATAGGATAGCGTGTCGTGCATCCAGCCCATGTTCCACTTGAAACAGAAACCCAGCCCGCCCAGATAAGGGGGCCGGGTGACTTGCGGCCAGGCCGTGGATTCCTCCGCCACCGTCAGGACTCCCGGATGGGCCGAGAGCAGTGTGCTATTGAAATTCTTCAGGAATTCCACCGCGTCCAGATTCTCCCGTCCCCCATATTTATTGGGAATCCATTGGCCCTCCTGGCGCGAATAGTCCAGGTAGAGCATCGAGGCGACGGCATCCACGCGCAGCCCGTCCATGTGGAAGCGCTCGCACCAAAACAGGGCGTTGGCGACCAGGAAATTGCGGACCTCGTGCCGGCCGTAGTTGAATATCAAAGTTCCCCAGTCCTGATGCTCGCCCTGCCGCGGGTCTTGGTGCTCGTAAAGCGCCGTCCCATCGAATCGCGCCAAGGCCCAGTCGTCCCGCGGAAAATGGGCCGGCACCCAATCCATCAGCACGCCGATGCCGGCCTGATGCAGGTGGTTGATCAGAAATTGAAAATCGTCCGGCGTGCCGTAGCGGCCTGTTGGGGCATAAAAGCCGGTCACTTGATAGCCCCACGAGGGATAATAGGCGTGCTCGGCCAGCGGCAGAAATTCCACGTGGGTGAAACCCATGTTTTGCGCGTAGGCGGCCAGCGGTTCGGCGATTTGGCGGTAGTTGAGCGATTCATTCGCGCTTTTTTTCATCCACGATCCCGCATGCACCTCATAGATGCTCATCGGGCTGCGGAACGGGTTGCGCTGCCGGCGCTTTTCCAGCCACGCCCGGTCGCTCCAGGGGAATTTGCAATTGTCCCAAACGATGGAGGCGTTTTTGGGAGCCGCCTCGCAGAAAAACGCATAAGGGTCGGCCTTGAGCGCCAGCGCCCCCTGGGCTGTAATCAGTTCGAATTTGTAATGCGCCCCCTGCGCGACTCCGGGAATGAATATCTCCCAGACCCCCGATGCCCCCAGCGAGCGCATGGCGTGGCAGCGTCCGTCCCATTTGTTGAAATCGCCCACCACGCTGACGCGTTTGGCCTCCGGCGCCCAGACCGCAAAACCCGCGCCCGGCACGCCGTCAATCACCCGTAGTTGCGCGCCGAGCTTTTCGTAGATGCGGTGTTCGTTGCCTTGACCGAAAAGATACAAATCCGTCTCGCCAACCGTCGGCAAAAACGAATAAGGATCCCGCCCCTGCGTCACGGCCCCGTCGCGGCCGGTGACCACCACGTCGTAGGCATAAACCTCGGAGGCCTTGGTGGTCAGTCCTTCGAAAAGTCCGGCGGAATTGATTCTCCTCAGTTTGATTTGCGGGCGGGTTTTTTCGTGGACAGGCACGATGGCGACTTTGGCGGCGTTCGGGGCGAAGACCCGCACGACCACGGCGGAGCCGTCAGCCAGGGGGTGCATGCCCAGCAGTTCATGGGGCGAGCGGTGGCGGAGTCCCACCAGGCTCTCGACTTCGTCTTTGGTCAGGGTCATTCCAAAGGCAGGGTAGCACGACGCGCCGATGTGCAAAGGCCAAAGTTGGGCCGCTCCTGATCCTAATCTTAATCCTAATCGTAATCTCAATCCCATCCTTGGGAGGGCAGGAAGACGATTAGGCTCAAGATTACGATCAGGACAAATCCACCCCGGCCTGTCAACTCTGCCGGAAGGTGATGCGGGCCTTGCCGAGGTCGTAGGGGGACATTTCCAGGTTCACCTTGTCGCCCACGCTGATGCGGATGAAATTCTTGCGCATCTTGCCGGAGATATGGGCCAGGATTTCGTGGCCGTTGGGCAGGGCAACGCGAAACATCGTCCCCGGCAGCACCTGGGTGATCGTCCCGTTCAATTCGATTGGCTCTTCTTTAGCCACGTTTCGAGTCTTGGTTTTTAAATCTTCAATCTGCTAGGAGCTTGAACTGCGCGCGAAACCTTGCCAGACAGGCCGCGGGGAATCAAGCCAATCTTTTTGTGTATTCAAAACGAATAAATCCTCCGCGACAGGCTGTGCCGCAAAAGAAAGCAGACCAGCAGAACCAGTTCAAGGTTGCTCAGCAGCAGCAGAACACAAAACCTCACTTCGTTGCCTTCAATCTCAAACCCATTGCAACAAGACATGGCCATAAACGGCGGGATCAGCAGCGCCACCCAGGCCAGCGCCGCCGCGACAATCAGGTTCTTGACTCGCAAGGCGAAATACGTGGCGCAGAACGGCAGCGCCAAAAATCCGCAGGCCACCGTCAATCGGCCCGGGAGATAATCGGCCAGGATGGGATAAAGCCGGGAAGCCGCAGGCCGATTGAACTCCAGTCCTTCGCTGATCCAGAGGCCTCCGACATCGCAGGCGGCGAGAATCAAGGCCGCCGGCAGAAACTGCTTCCACAAGCCCCAGGCCCGGCCGACAATAATCTTGTTGATTGATAGGGGGGTGATCAGCAGCAGCTCCAGGGCGCCGCTGCGTTTTTCCGCCAGAAAACTGCTCACGCCGACAAACGTGCAGGCCGCGGCCAGGATCAACAGCAATAATGCCTGCGCCATGTCGAAGGCGCCGGAATCCCCGGTCACCGCCAGGCATTCGATCAGCAGCAAGGCCAGGCAGAGGCCCCATTTGACCAGGCGCGCTTTCCACGAATACTCTTGCAGCCAGGCGATGGGATTGCGGTCCAGGGATCGCCCCATCCGGCGGGAGAACCAGCGTTGAAACAGGGGCGTGCAGTATTTTTTGAGCAGGTATTCCTGTTGCGGGGAAGGGGTTTTGTCCTGCCAGGAGCGCTCAATGCGCCACGCGGAAAACCTGGCCACGACCAGAAAGAGCAGCAAGGACAGGAGGATGCCCGCCGCCAGGCTCCAGTGCCAAAACGCAGCGGGGATGACCGGGCTGCCAATGAGCCAGCCGACTGCGTAGGGAGACAGGGGCAGGAGGCCAACGCTCCACGCCACGCCGAAAAAGCTCAAATTCCCAGGCAAGTACCCTTGCCACACCAGGCACGCGAAAAGAAACATGCCCAGCAAAAACACAAAGTTCACCCCCAAAACCAGCGCCAGCAAAAAGGCCGCGCCGCGCGATTTGGTCAGGGAGGAGGCGAGCAAACCGGCCGCCAGACAGAGAATGGTGGCGCAAAATTCAACGGCGATGGCGCGGAACACATCCGTGCGTCCGATGCCTCCCATCAAGAAGGGAATCGTCAGCACTGGCAGCACGGCCAGCCAGAGCGTCATGGCCCGCAAGGCCTGCACCAGACCTTTGCCGAGGACAATCCCCATGGCGGTCAGCGGTGTCAGGAACAACAAGCCCAATGTTCCCTCCCGCTTCTCCCGAGCGATGCAATCGGCTGTCATGGCCGGAACAATCCAACAGATCAGCCACAAGAGCAACGCGTGCAGACAATTGAAAAGCCAGACGCCCATCGTTGCAGCAGGCTCGTCCGTGTCTGCCACCACGGACCAAAGAAGCAACGTGCCCGCCGCGGCTGCCGCGACACGCAGCCAGTGGTTGCCCCGCCGCCGCGCCCCTTCGCGCAGTTCGCGTAACGCGACGGGCCAGACATCGAAATAGATGAGCTTGCAAGCTCTCACGTTGCCGTCGGGTTTAGAACGAATAAATCCTCCGCGACAGACTGTGGCGGAGGAGAAAACAGGCCAATAGCGCGAAGCCCAGGTCGCCGCAGAAGATGCCAAAGCAGATTCCAAGATCGGAGGCGTTCTGATTGTCCATCGCCAGGCCGCCGAAGGCCGGCGCGATGAACATCGCCACCCAAGTAAGCAGAGCGGCCGCGAACAAGTTCTTCACCCTCAACGCGAAATAAGTGGTGAAAACCGGCAAGGCGAGAAAAGAGCCGGTAACGACGATGGAGATGTACAGGAAATCGGTCCATGAGGAATTGCCCCAGCCGTGCGAAAGCATTCCGCTTATGAAGAAGCAAATCCCGATCACCAGAACCGACGGAAGGAACTGTTTCCACAAACCCTGCACCCTTCCGATGATGATGGTATTGACAGAGAGCGGGGTGATCAGGATCAGTTCCAGCGCCCCGCTGCGCTTTTCCTGCATAAAGGAGTTGACGCCCGCAAAGGTGGCAACCCCGGCCAGCATCCATAGCAATATCCCCTGGGTATTCTGAATCTCGTACCATTCTCTGTGCGGGAACACGCCTTCCAGCAGCACGATGGCCAGACAAAGCCCCCACTTGGCCAGGCGCGCTTTCCACGAATACTGTTGCAGCCAGGCGATGGGGTTGTGATCCAGCGTGCGCCGCATCCCGCGCGCGAACCAGCCTCGGAACAGCGGAGCGCTGATTCGTTTGAGCCATCTTTCGCGGCGGAGGGAGGGAACGGTGTCTTGCCAGGAGCGCGCGATCCGATGCGCAGCGAAGCGAACGATGACATAAAAAAACAGGAGCGCGACCGGCGGACTCGTCAGCAGAAGAGATTTAAAGCCTCGGCCGATGGCAGTGGGAGTGTTCAACATGGCCCAACCGCCAAATTGGCGGCTTGATACTCCAGTGAAGAGCATCGCTGATTCCTCAACGCACATTCGCCAATCTAATTGAGCGAAGACCGCCAGCCCGCCAAACTGGAGAAGAAGCCAGAAAACGAAAAGCCAACCGAAGAGAAGCACAAACGCCACGCCGAAGAGCAGCGCCAGTGCGAACGCGGCGTTGCGTTCTTGGGTGATGGAGGAGGCGAGCAGGCCGCCGCCCAGGCACAACACCGCCGCGCAAAACTCCAGATCCATGGCGGTCAGCGCGTCGAACCATCCGACGCCGCCTGTCAAAAAGGGGATGGTCAGAACCGGCAGCACGGCCAGCCACAAAGTCAAGACCCGGATCGCCAGGGACAGCCCTTTGCCGGCCACAATTCCCCCGGCGGTCAGCGGAGTCAAAAACAACAACCCCAGGGTTCCCTCCCGTTTTTCGCGCGCGATGCTATCCGCCGCCAGGCCGGGCACGATGAGGCAAATCAGCCCCAGCAGCAACGAATGCAGGCCAGCGAAAAGCCAACTCCCCAACTCCGCGGCGGGTCGGCGCGAGCTTGCCACGATGGCGCAGAGCATGATCGTGCCCGCCGCCCCGCTGCCGACGCGCAGCCAGTGGTTGATGGGTCGGCGCACCCCTTCCCGCAGTTCGCGCTGTGCGACGGGCCGGATTCCTCCTAAAAAGGTTGTCAGTTTGCCAATCTTCAATTCTGTCGTGGCTCGGCAGAAGCCTCGCCCCACCCGCAGGCCATTCGCCGCGGATTATTGGGTCTCGCCGTGCGTCACGCGCAGGAAAACTTCTTCCAGGCCCAGTTCATCCTCCCACAAGCCCGTGAATTTGACGCCGCCCCGCACCAGTGTTTCGGCCAGGATGGACGGGTCGGTGTCGGGATTGGCAAAGGTCACCTTGATCTGGCCCTCCATCGGCTCGGCGGCGGAGATTTCCGGCAGGGCCTGCAATAGGGCCAGCGCGGCGGCGGGATTGCCTTTGGGCAGCACCCAGTAAATCAAGCCGCTGGACATTTGTTCGCGCACGCCTTGCACGGGGCCGCTGTAAATGAGCTTGCCCTTTTCGATGATGGCCACCCGGTTGCAAAGGGTTTGCAGCTCGCTCAATATGTGGGAGGAAATGATGATCGTTTTGCCCAGGCGCTGGAGCTCCTGCAGGATCGCCATCATTTCGATGCGCGCGCGCGGGTCCAACCCGCTGGCCGGTTCGTCCAGCAGCAAGAGCCGCGGATCGTGAATCAACACCCGCGCCAATCCCAGCCGCTGTTGCATTCCGCGGCTCAGCGCCCCGATAATGGCCCCGCGCTTTTCCGTCAACCCCACCAGCTCCAGCACGTCGGCCACTGTTTTTTCACGCTGGACTGTGGGAATCTTGTAGCACGCGCCGAAAAAATCCAGGTACTCGGTCACTTCCATGTCTTTATACACCCCGAAAAAATCGGGCATGTATCCGATGACACGCCGCACCGCATCAGCTTCCTGCACCACATCGTGGCCCAGGATTTTGGCCGTGCCCGCCGAAGGAGCCAGAAAGGTCGCCAGAATGCGCAGGGTGGTCGTCTTGCCCGCGCCGTTGGAGCCGATAAAGCCGAACAAATCCCCCTGGTTGATTGTCAAGTCAAGGGAGTCCAGCGCGGTGATCGCGCCGTAGAGGCGCGTCAGGCCGATGGTGGCCACGGCGGGAAGGGGTGGGGCGTCCATGGTGCTTCAGGGTTGTGGGTTCATGTGGTGGCGCGCTCAAGCGCCGTTGGTTTTCACCGCAACGACTAGCCGCAGCAGGGTGTCGCGATGGATTCGTTTGACCGAAAAACGGTTCAGTCCATCCACCAGCGAGTGACCCGGGTCCCAGGCCAGAAGGATGGCGTGATCCTGCCCGACAAAACGGCTCAGATCCAGGTTTTGATACGCGGTGAAAATATTATAGGCCTGGGGGTCCACGTTGGCCTGGGAGAGGAAACAGGCCGCCATCGAGCCTTCCACTACGTCGGATATGGCCGCCGCGTTGTTCCCAAAGCTTTGGTTCCGCGTGTTCACGGCGCTGCGGAACGACTCGGTGTAACGGCCCGCGAAGGCGCTGACCGGAGTGCCTTGCGCGAGGTTGAACGTGAAGGCCTTGCTTTGATGCGGCCCCAGCGCCCCCAAATCGAACACGCGCGAACCCAGCACGCCTTCGGCGTGGGTCAGTGGGTTCTCAGTATTGTTTGCGGCCGTGACCAGCCAATCGCCGTTGGTTTGCCGGGTGACGGTCATTTCCAGCGGCGAAAGCGCGGCGCCTTGCAGCCATTCGCTCACGAAAAGCTGGCTGGTCCACACCGGCACCGATGCCTCCGCCTGGAAGTTGTTGCCCGTCTGCACCACCGAAACCTGGCTGCTTTCCTGCCGGCCGCCATAATTCCCGGCGTATTCCCCGCGCAAGGTGGCGTAGGGCTGCTGGCTCTCCATCTGGTATTGGGCGTTGACCGGCGAGTAGATGGAGACGTAGGTCTCCCCTCGCAGCACGGCCCGTTCGTTGCCCGGCAGAACATCCACAATGTTCAATTCGTTCCATTCTAATTCCCCGGCCCGCAGATGAAAGCCGATCAAATAAATCAAGCCCGAAAAGGCCGCCACATACAATGGAAACGTGATCCAGGTGAGCATCTGCCGGTTGAGTTTCTTGAGCCAATACTGGTCCAGCGGCCCGATCACCGCCAGGTAGGCCGCCAGCAGCAGCAGCAGCCAGCTCAACGGCAGCTTGCGCACCTGCTTGCTGTCAATCATTGCCCCGAAGATCCCGTCGCTCCCCAAACGGGCCATGTTCGGATTATTCACGCTGGACTCCAGTCTTTCCCGCGGAATGCCGGCAAGCTTTGCCCAAAAGTACCCCCGATTATTCCACGAAATAAACGGCTCCCGTTCTGGGCTGAACGTCAACACCGTGATCCGGCCCCGCCCGCGTTCGGCCGTCACCGCCAGCGTCGCGTCGGCATCGCCGATCATCGCCGCGCCGTCCCGCAACGTGCCGGTCAGGATTGGCAGCGCGGTGGCTTCAAATTGCGCGTCCTCCTCGATGCTCAGGGGCGTCAAGGTCGAAGCCCGGCCGCGATTTAGCGACTGCCGCGGCGGCGTTGAAACCTGGTTGGTGGGATAACGGCTGCGGCCGCTGGGATTCGCCGCCTGCCCCGCTCGCGGCGGCATCTGGTTGGGATTTCTGGACGGGATTATTCGGGGGCCTGGTCCGCGGGCGGCTGGCGGCGTCTGCAAACTCGGCCGCCAATCCCGCAGCCAGCTTTCCAATTGCGGATGGTTCGTCAGGTTGCCCGCCGATGTCAGCTCGCAGGGCATCAAGTCCCTCAGCCAATGGCTGCTGGTGATGTCGGAAATCTGTTCCACGCCGACTACCAGGTGTCCCCCGTGTTGCAGCCAGGCTATCAGCGCGGTGGCTTGCGGCTCCGTCAATTCCAGCGCCTTCTGCGAATTGAGGTAAAGCAGGTCAATGCTTTCCATCGCGATGGGATTGTCCGGGAAAAGCGCCGGCTCCAGCCGCGCCGCCCGATAGGCCGAGGTGGATGCCCCTGGCGTCCTGCCAGGCAGGTCGGGGAACGCCGGCAGGCCCTGCACCGTCCGGCAAAGCCCCGCCACCAGCGGCAAATCCGGCGGCAGCACTCGCGCCTGCAACATCGTCTGCTCCGCCCGGACTTTGTCCCGCTCATCCAGCAGCCGCACGTTCCAGTATGGCGCCGCGGTGAAGATGGGGATCACCACCCGTTTGAGCGTGCCTCGTGGCAGGTCCACCTGCACGCTGCGCGTTTGTTCGCGGCCCATTTGCTGCGCGCTGACTTCGATCACCGCGTTGAAGGACGGACCGTCATTTTGCAATTCGCACGTGATGGGAAACCAGCCCCGATCCGGCAGCATCCCGTCGTAGCCCAGGAACACGTCAAATCGCGTCGCCCCCTGGGCCTCCAACCCCAGCAGCCAGAGCACCACGACCGCAGCCAACCACAGGCAGCCCTTCCTGCGATTCGGGTTCCGCGATATGACCTTCTTTGGCGCCATATAGATGACGCCTCGATTTATAGGGTGCTTTCCTGTCAAAGCAAAGTTAATTCGCGATGTGACCATGCTCCCGCAAGCAAGATGGGCCTCCCCGCCCCTCTGTTCATTGCCGCAACAGGCGTTTGGCTTTGCCAATCCAGACGCGGTCGCGTTTGCGCTCGAAGGCCGGCGCGCGCGCGTCATCGCTGAGCGTCTCGCGCAATTCAAACCGCGCCTCCTCCTTCTTGTTTCTCGCCAGATACAATTCGGCCAACTGCACCCGGGCGGGCGCGTAGCTGTGGTTTTCCAGCACTTGTTTCCAGGCCGCCACCGCCGCGTCCGTCTGGCCCAGCGCGCCCAGCGCCTCGGCGTAGGCCATGAGCGAATGCCCGTAGTCGTGTTTCGGGTTTTCGCGGCATACTTCTTCCAGCAACGGGCGGGCGGCGGCCGCGTTCCGCTGGCGCAGCAGGCACTGGCCCATGTGCGCCCGCGCGTCAATGTCCTCCGGGTCGCATTCCAGCGAGGCGCGATAACATTCCTCCGCCTTCCTCAGATTGCCCTTTTGAAAATAGATGTCCCCCAACTGCAAATAATGGTGCGGCTTGTCCAGGTGATGGATTTGATCCTCCAGTTCCTTGATCCGCCGGCGGTCCAGCGCGCCCGGCAGTTGAAATCCCCGCGTGGCCGACGGCGCGGCTCGGTAAACCAAAAAAAAGTAAAGCAGCGCGCTCAAACCCGAAAAAAAGAAAATGAATGCCGCCCACAGCCATTCCTCCCGCCGCACCGCGTCAACAAGCATCCAGACCTGGAAGGCCACCATCAGCAGCACCACCGGGCTGCTCCACAAATCCCGCATCGTCATCCTGAGTAATGCTTGCATCGGATACTCCGCCACACTCTAAAGCCGAACTCCCGCCGAATAAATCGAATTAAAAGGCCCCTTGCCCGGCCCTGTTGTTTTCGCCCTTTTGATTTCGGCCTTGAATTCCACCCTCAAACCGGCTTTTTTTGAAGCCGCAAAGGCGGGGATGTTCCCGGCGCCACGCGGCAATTCTTCACGCCGCCTGGTCGCCGTGGCTTTGACCCATCCGGTGCATTTGAAATGAAATGAGCAATACGCTGGTCATTATTCCGACATACAACGAGCGGGAAAACCTTCCCAAGTTGGCCGAGCGCCTCCTCAAATTGGCCGTCCCGGTGGACCTGCTCATCCTCGAAGGCAATTCCCCGGATGGCACCGGCCAGATCGCCGACGCTCTGGCCGCAAACCACCCTCCCATCCATGTCCTTCACGAAAAGGAGAAAAAAGGCCTCGGGCGCGCTTATTTGGCCGGCTTTGCCTGGGCCTTGTCGCGCGACTATCAGTTCATCATGGAGATGGACAGCGATTTTTCCCACAACCCCGATGACATTCCCAAATTCATTGACGCGGCGCAAAACGCCGACCTGGTGCTCGGTTCCCGCTATTGCGGCGGCATCCGCGTCATCAACTGGCCGCTGCGCCGCTTGCTCCTGAGCACCGGCGCTGCCCAATATGTCCGCCTGATCACCGGCATGCCTTTCTCCGATCCCACCGGCGGTTTCAAGTGCTTTCGCCGGACCGCCTTGCTCTCCCTCGACCTGGATGCCATTCGCTCCGAAGGTTACAGCTTTCAAATCGAGGTCACCCATCGCCTATGGATGAAAGGCATGCGCGTGGCCGAAGTGCCCATCATCTTCACCGAGCGCTTCGAAGGCTGCTCAAAAATGACCGGCAACATCTTTTGGGAAGCCTTTTTCATGGTCTGGCGCCTTTGGATTCAATGCGGTTTCCGCCGTTCCCCTCCGCGCCGCTGATGGCGCCATCAGCCTTTGACTTCTCGCCTCGCCGGGTGCATGGTGTTGGCACAGATAGCCCTATGGTATATAAAGTTCTGTTAATAAAATCGAAGGAGGGTTTTGCGGTTGGTTGCCCCGCCCTCCCCGGTTGCTGGAGCCAGGGGAAAACCCGCCAAGAAGCACTGCGCAACATCCGGGAGGCCATCCAACTCTGGCTGGAAGTTGCCGAAGAGGACATTCGGCGCGAGGCCGCGCAAGAACACGAGGAAGTCGCGTCAGAACTCGTCACCATTTAACCCGCTGTGCCCAAAATTCCGGGAATCCGCCAACAGGATGCGGTGCGCGTTTTTGAAAAGCTCGGTTTTCGCCTCGCCCGCCAGAGTGGACACATCATCATGACCAACGGCAGAACACGTCTGGTCATTCCCCGCCACAATCCCATTAATGCGATCACCATGGGCAGTATTGCCAAAGCCGCAGGTCTGACCCCGCGGCAATTCAGGGACCTATTGTGAGCAAAACGCTCCGGCACATGATTGCTCGCCGACCATGGCGACAGCTTGCGACTGGGATTTCAACCGGGTTCGCTGCCCTCCTTCCATTCTCATTTCGCAATATCCCCGTAAACTGCTCCACGCCCAAACGTGCCCACATACACACGTCCATAAATCCGCGGGTCCCCCGCCAGGCAGTCGCACCGGCCCCATTGGTGCTGCGCATCGTTGATGCGCACCCACGTGGCTCCCTCGTCATCGGAACGGTATAGTCCCGCCGCCGCGCTGCCCCCGCGATTGGCCACAAAAATGGCCGGATAGTCCTTGCCCGGCGCCGCCTTGCCAAAACTCAACGGAACAATTGAACTCATCGCGCTAATCGGCGGATGATTGGGGATCTCCTTGAAAGTCCGACCGCCATCACTCGAATGGCAAAGCGCTTCTCCAACAAACCAAAGGTCTCCCTCTCGGCCTCCAACCGCCACCAATCGCCCGCCTCCGCCTCCGCCACGCCCGCCGCCTTCCCCGCCTCCTCCGGCTGCGGGCAGGCCGGTCACTTCGTAGCTGTTCGTGAACGTCGCCCCTCCGTTGGTGCTCAGATACATCCGATGCGCCGCCGCCTCCAGCGCGTAAAACTTGGCCGGGTTGGAGCGGTCAGCGATTGGGCTGATGTCGGCGGGCACCCCCGTCACATCCTTCCACGTCGCGCCCCGGTCAGTCGAGATTCGCGGCGTTCCACCCGTGCTCATGAAAACCGCCCCGTCCGCCGACAGTATCACCCGCCGCCCTCCACCCCCTCCGCCGCCTCCGCCAC
>JBEKOF010000106.1:0-14392 GCA_049522055.1 Verrucomicrobiota bacterium
CGAAGGCCGGGGAATCGCTTTGGTGGCTTCCCTCGGAGGTGGGTGACAACCTTGGCGGTTGGTGATTCTTGACCAATTCTATATCACATTGATGTTAAACGGTTTATGCCTTAACTAAGGGCCATTCGGTTCTGACCCTTGATCTCCACCATGGCCATCACCAGTATTATTTTGTGATTGACGGACAGCCTGCCCTTGACCCTCGTGCCTTGGGCACGGTGCAGAACGAGCGTGGCGAGGCTGCTTCTTTGATCGCCGTCAGTTGAGCGAGAGGTGGAAATGGGCTATAGTGAACCGCCCTCATGCTTGCAAGGCGATGGCGCATCGCCAGTTTGCAGGAATGAAACGGCAAGAGGCCATGTCTGATAGTGTGCGCCGCCGGAAGATGAGATCATGTATTGCGCGGGTATAAACATCGGCGCCCTGTCGGTCAAGGCCGTTGCCCTGGAAGGGGAGCGGAGGGAGGCCCGGGTGTTGCTCCACTGCGGTCGTCCGCTGGAGAAGCTCCAGGAGATGCTTGCTCAGCCCGAGTTTGCCGGCGTTGAGTATTGCGGAGTATCGGGACAACTGGGCCATCTAACCGAAGTGGCGGCGATACGGCGCGCGTTGCGCGAATTAGGAGAGGATTTCGATGCGGTGGCGTCGCTGGGAGGAGAGGCCTTCCTGGTTTACTTTCTGACGCGCGGGCGGATTACCAATGTCCTTTCGCACAACAAATGCGCCGCCGGCAGCGGGGAGTTCTTTGTCCAGCAAATCGGGCGGATGGGGTTGGGGATGGAGGAAGCGATCCAACTCTCCTTGCAAGGGAAGGTGGTCCCCCTGGCGTCCCGGTGCTCCGTTCACTGCAAGTCGGACATCACCCATAAGCTCAACCGCAACGAGGCCCTGCCGGCGGACATTCTGCACACGTTGCATGACAGCATGGCCAACAAGGTGGTCGCGCTCTTGGAAAAAGGCCAGCGATCGCGGCGGCGGGTGCTTTTGATCGGGGGTGTGAGCCGCAACGCGGCCATGCTGGCGGCCTTGCGAACCAAGCTTCCCGACACGGAGTTTGTGGTGCGGCCAGAGAGTCCATGGTTGGAGGCTTGGGGCACGGCATTGCTGACCCGCGACAAGCCGCTGCACCGGTCGCCAAAGATTTCCGTGCAACCCACGCTCGGCCGGCTCCCGCCGCTGAATCTTTTTGCCGACCGGGTGCAAGTCATCCCGGCCCAGCCACGGCAGCCGCCCCCCGAAGGCCCGATGGTGCTGGGAGTGGATGCCGGATCCACCACCACCAAGGCGGTTCTGCTGGATCCTGGCACCGGCGGCGTTGTGGCTTCGCACTACCTGCGCACGCAGGGCGATCCCGTGGCTTCGTTGCGCGCGTGCCTGCGGGCCTTGGCCGATCAGGCGGGCAACCGCCGCATCGGCCTGATAGGAACCACAGGCTCGGCCAGGGAAATCGTCGGCGCCTACCTGGGCACCGAATATGTCTTCAACGAGATTTCCGCTCATGCGGCGGGGGCGGCGCATTTCGACAGCGAAGTGGACACCATCATGGAAATTGGCGGTCAGGATTCCAAGTATATCCTTCTGCGCAATGGGGTGCCCATAGACTATGCGATGAACAACGCCTGTTCGGCCGGCACCGGCTCCTTTTTGGAAGAAAGCGCCAAGAGCGACCTTGGCGTGACGGTGTCAGAAATATCCAGCGTTGCGCTTGGCGCCAAGTCTCCCGTGCATTTCAAAGCGACTTGCGCGGCGTTCATCAACTCCGATATTCGCGCCGCCCAGCAACAGGGACACTCCCACGACGACATTGTAGCGGGATTGGTCTATGCCATCGCGGCCAATTATCTCACCAAGGTCAAGGGACCGCGTTGCGTCGGGCGCAAGGTGTTTTTGCAAGGCGGCGTGGCTTTGAACCATGCGCTCGGCCATGCTTTTGCCCAACTGGTTGGCCGTCAGGTGGTGATTCCACCTGATCCGGAACTGCTCGGGGCGCTGGGTGTGGCGCTGCTGGCGTTGAAACGCGCGAATGCTCCGGCGGCTGCCGCCGGGGAACTGCGCGACCTGGCGGCCCCGGAACTGGAGCGGGTGGGCCGGTTCGCCTGCCATGCCTGCAAGCTCTATTGCAGTATTGACCGGTTTAAAGTCGGTGGCCGGATGTTTCCATTCGGCGGGCGATGCAGCCTGTATGAGAATGTGTGGAAGCGAAAATCGCGGACGGCGGCAGCACAGGACCTGGTGGAGGAAAGGACCAGCGTGCTCTTTGGGCGTCCGGCGGGCGTTCCGGCAAATCCGGGCGTGAGAATTGGCATTCCAAAGGCACTACTGACGCACTCACTACATCCGCTTTTTTCCACCTTTTTCTCCGGTTTGGGAATTGAAACGGTCCTCTCCGGGGTGGACCCACAGGGCGAACTGAAGTCGAATGCCGGCTTTTGCTTTCCCGTGCAAATCGCCCATGGCGCCGTGCTGGATCTGGCGCGGCGGGGAGTGAACTTGATATTTCTGCCGCAAGTGGTTCACATGCCCCAACCCTGCGGGTGCGGCGATTGTTATCTGTGCCCGATCACCCAGGCCAGCCCCTCCTTCATGGCGAAGGCGTTTCCAGACCAGCGTTTCCTGGGGCCGCTGTTGGATTTCTCCAAGGGGTACGGCGGCTCTTCGGCAATGGTCGAGATGGCCGTCCGAGACCTGGGGGTGTCAGAGGAGTTGGCCGGCAGCGCATGGACGGCCGCAGTGCGCTCTCAGGCGGAGGCGGAACGCGCGCTGCAAGGACTCGGCCAGAAGACGCTCGACGAGGCGGTAGCCGGGGGCAAAATGGCGGTTCTGCTGGCCGGCCACAGCTACAGCGCCTTTGCGCCAGAGGCCTCCCAATCCGTGGCCAAAAAGCTCTCCAGCATGGGAGTTACGGTGATCCCCAGCGACTGCCTGGCGTCGGTCGAAGCAGGCCCCACGGCCTGGCACTTCGCCAATCAGATCTTGAATGCCGCAGCCATTGTCAAAGCGCATCCTAATTTGTTCCTGCTTTGCGTAAGCAATTTCAGTTGCACGATAGACGCCTTCACCCAATCCATCCTGGCATCAGAGATGGGATCAAAACCCCACTTGATCCTTGAGATTGACGCCCATACGGCCGACGCCGGCATCCAGACGCGCCTGGAGGCCTTTCTGGACATCGCCGCCAGCTATCGGGTGCGGCAATCCAGTCCCATTGAGCCGTTCAACTTGTGCCACTTGGTTCCGGGTGGCCGCGTTGTCCGCAGCAATGGCGAGACGGTTGGACTGGATGACCCGCGGGTGAAAATCCGTTTCCCGAACTTTTCCCACTACCACTCGGAAAATCTGGCCGGGGCGGCCCGCTGGCTGGGGCTGAATGTGGGGGAAACAATTCCACTGGACCGCAATCAGTTGGATCGGGGCCTCGACCACACTTCGGGGCGGGAGTGTCTTCCCCTGCCCATCTGCATCGGGCAACTGTTGCAGATCAGTCAGAGCCGCCCACCCGATGAAATCACGGGCTTTTACATGGTGCGCGGAGGAGCCCCCTGCGTGTCGGACTGTTATATGGGCTATTTCGAGAGGTTCATCGCCGAGCAGCGGTTGCCCGATCTGTTTTTGCTCAATCCAAGAAAAGAAAATGACTGGTGCGGATTGGACCGGATAGCCCTGGTCCAGAGCGTCTCCCCGGCCATCCAAATGGCTGACATCCTGGTGGAGATCGAGCAGGTACTGCGCGCCGTGGGACGGTCCGGCAGTGTGGAGCAACTGCGCGCGCGATGGCGGCAATTCCTGGATGAAGCCCGCACGCTCGACGAGTTCAACGCCAAACTGCCTGGATTGGCCGATTGGCTGGCGGCGCTGCCGCGGGATCGCGATCCGTCAACGTGTCCCAAAGTGGTGATCACAGGCGATTTTTTCACCCGCTTCAGTCCGTTTTTCATGGAAGGCGTCCACGAACTCTATGCGGCCAGCGGCATCATCCTCAAGCCCGTGGACCTGGGAGATCTGCTGCAATATGCGGCATATCACGAAGTGGCTGGAGCGGCCAGCGGTTGGGGCATGAAGCCGGGCTATCCGGCTCTGGCCAAGGCCTGCATGAGGATGTTTCAGCCGGACGGGCAACAATATTTGCGGCAATGGGTGAGCTATCGGGCGGAACGGTGGCTTGAAGGGCGCTACCGCCAAATCTTCCGCAAAACCGGGCTGCTGGTGGCTGAGCCGAACAATGTTTCGTCCCTTTTCGAGAAGGCCTCCCGGCATGTTTCGCCGGCGATCTTTGGAGAGGTCATTCCCAGCGTCGGCAAAGGATTGGAGGCCGCGAACGAAGGCTACGACGGAATCTTCCTGATCGGACCGTTTAATTGCCTGCCTTATCGCATCTCCGAAGCCATTCTCAAACCGCTGAGCATCCAGACCAACATGCCGCTGTTGACTTACGAGAGTGACGGGTACGCGGTTTCCCCGTCATTTCTCCGCCAGGTGGAGGTCCACATCGAGCAAGTTCTTCAGAGGGCCGGTGTGCGGGACTTGAAGCCGGGGCAAAGCAAGCCGGCGAAACCGCCCATCAAGTTCCTGAACATATCCAGGAAACCCAGGATCAGGCGCGAGGATTCCTCTCCAGTATGAGGCAACGGATTGCAAATTATTGCAGATTGCAAGTCTTCGCAAAGGATCAAGGCATGACGTTACGTTGCTTTTCCCCCTCAATACCAGGGCATTGCACCCCGGCATTGGTTTTGGCACGATTCATGTAATCAGAGATTGAGCCGGCGGGAGATCGGACCGAGAATCCGTCCGCGAAGAAAAATGTCTCCAGCCTGTTTGGCGAAAGAATTCGGTTCCGAGGGTGCGGCTTGCTGGAAGCGGCTCTCGATGGCGCGGACGATTTGGCACTGAGAACAGCAAACGATAGAAAGCACTGAAAAATATGAATACACAAACACAAGCAACCAGTAATGACGCAGGCCAAGTGGCCGAAGAGGCGCAAGCGCTGCTCGCCGCCACGGCCGAGGCGACCGGTGAAAAAGTCAAGGAGGCCCGCTGTCGTCTCGCGGCCGCCCTGGAACGGAGCAAGGAAATCTGCGGCCGCGTGCGTGAGAAGGTGGTGGAAGGGGCCAAGGCGACCGACGAGGCCATCCATGAACATCCCTATCAAGCCATCGCCATCGGGGTGGGAGTCGGGGCGCTGATCGGGTATCTCCTTGGCCGCCGTTGCTCGCGGGATCGCGATTAATGTTGTTATGGGAGAATCCACTGTCAGCTTCACGCACTTGACGGCGGCCTCGAAGCAACTGGCGGAACGGCTGTTGACCATTGGGGAAAACCGGCTCGAATTACTGGCAGTGGAGGTGCAGGAGGAGCGCGAGCGTCTCCTGCACGCTCTGCTTTTGGCTCTCGGCGCGGCGGCATTCGGTCTGCTTGCCGGTCTGACGCTCACGGCTGCCATCGTGGTTTTGGGGTGGCCTTACTCACACGTTGCCTTTCTGCTCGCACTGACCGGTCTGTACGGGGCAGCCGGGATTTGTTTTTACCGGCGGCTGGCCGGATTGCTGCGGGACTGGCAGACACTTTCCGCCTCGCTTGACCAATTCCGAAAGGACTGCGCATGTTTGGAAAAAATCGTCGGCTGAACACGCTTGGATCGCGGAAACAGCTTTTGATCCTGGAAAGTGAACTCAACCGCGCGCAACTGGTCCGGGAGGTGGCGGAGCTGAGAATGGAGGCAGGCACGCTCGCTGAGCGCGCCAGATTCTTGACCTCGATCTTTTCGTCAGCTGCGGTCCTGGTGTCGGCCCTGGCGGCGTTGCGGAGCAGCAAGAGCGCGGAGAGCGGCGTGAAACCGTCCTGGCCGCGAAGGCTTCTCAAGGGCGCGGGGTTGATATCCACGCTATGGCTGGCATTGCGCTCCGCGGGGCGCGATGATAAAGACAAGTAGAGAATTATGAGAAAGGAAGTTTTATGTTGCGAAGCATTCATCAGTTGTACGGGAGCAAACTTGGGGCGTCGGACGGCGAGATCGGCCATGTGAAGGATTTTTATTTTGACGATGAGAACTGGGGGGTTCGTTACGTGGTCGCGGACACGGGTTCCTGGCTGCCGGGGCGGCAGGTGCTGCTTTCGCCCCATGCTTTCGGGAGTCTCCATCGGGCCGGAAAAGACCTGCGGGTGAACCTGACGCGGAAGCAGATTGAGGAAAGCCCCTCGATAGACTTGCACATGCCGGTGTCGCGACAATACGAAGAGGAGTATTGCCGGTATTACGGCTGGCCCTTCTACTGGCAGGGAGGCGAGTTGTGGGGCATGAGCGGCTTTCCGATATTGGAGCTGCCGCCAACACCTTCCGCCGCGCCGACCGGCCCGCCGAGCGGATCCGCGGACGGGCATTTGCGGAGCACGCGGGCCGTGAAGGGGTATGATATCAAGGCGACCGACGGCGCCGCCGGCCATGTCTGCGATTTTATGATGGATGCCCAGAGATGGGTGATTTGTCAGCTGATCATCAAAACCGGCCACCTGCTTTCCGGCAAGGAGTTGCGCCTGCCCACCGGCGAGGTGGAGAGGATCAGTTACGAGGAATCCAGCGTGTTGGTGAGGTTGACCAGGGACGAGGTCGAGCGGGGCCTGGCTCCCGCGATGAAACCCAAAAGAGCCTCCCGGAGCCAAGGCCAAAAGCCGGCGAGCGCGCCAGGGCCAGGCGCGGCGGCGGACTTAAACCAAAGCGAAGACGGTTTTGTGCCATCACCGGATGAAGTGGCGCGAAGGGCCTACTTTACTTATTTGAACGAGGGATCGCCGGAAGGGCGGGACGTGCAACATTGGCTGGCGGCGGAGGCGGAGTTGATCGCGGAACACAATCGGACGTGGGTTCACGGGTTTGAAAAGCGGAGATGAAAAATCGGAGAAATCGGAGAAATCGGAGGTTTTTGGAGGGGGGAGTTTAGTCCGGGAAGGCGCAAAAACCGGCGAGCCTATTGAATTGCAACTATTTGCATACGAGCACTTTACCACATAAAAGGCGAACTGCGGATTACTGTAAAGCTGAGTAATATGAGTTAGTTACTAATGTTTGAAAAACTCAACTGGCATTTTTTGGGTTCAAAAAAAGCGCGGCGCGGCGCGGCTGGCGGCGTTCATGCCGGGTTGACGGGTTGGAAGCAGATTGTTGACATGCAGGACCGAGTGGACGGCATGGACTTGGTGGACGGCGTGGACCCGCCTTCGCATGGCTTCCGCCGTCGTCCCGCCTGTTGGGATCATCGGAGAAGAAAAAGACGGGGCAGGACGTCCGGGGAATGTTTGTCAAGGGAATGGGAGGAAGCATTTCCGGAGTATTCCCCTGACCATCATTCCCTTGACTTGGCCTTCGCCGAGGGAACTTTCTCATGATAAGCCAGCCTGCGAATTTTGCTGGTCTTGCCTGATTCTTCCCTCTTGCAAGAGTTTTGATTGACCCCTACGACCCCTGATGTTGCCAGGACCTTTCAAAACCTGTCATTATTCATCCCCTGCAACAGCAAGCTGCCTCAGTGAATGCGAGCCAACGAGGAGGGACGGTTGATGGCGAAGAGGGCGGCGAGGAAGGCCTGAGAAGCCATGGAAAACGAACCAAACTATGGGTTGGGTTGAGCCCTTTTCTTAACTTGGCTCTTGCGGCGACGAGCCAGGAAACCGCAAACGCCCATCAAGCCGAGAGCAATCGTGCCCGGTTCAGGTATCACAGTTCCCACCAAGCTAAAGCTCTGGACCCCAACGAGGTTTGCAGGAGTTATAGGCGGATTCGCACCGGATTCACCGAGGTAGGGAATAGTGACGGGAAGTGATTCACCATAAGGAACACCCTCCGCTTGGGCCTGCGCCAAACTGGTGATCGTCCCATTATCATTGTACCAAGCCGCAACGGCTACGGTGGCGACAGGGGAGGCAACTGGCGTGTTGGGAATCCCAGGATCAGTGCCAGTAATCGCATTGGGGATGAACGTGCCGAGGACCTCCGGGCCCTCCGATAGGCTTGTCTGGCGCATAACTCCTTCATATTGGGGGACCAGCAAGAGCGAACTAATCGAGTCGCCCGCCCCTGGCGCCGCGTAGAGTGCGGCGGTGAATTGATTTCCGTAGGTGTAAACGACGCTTCCCGCGGTGAACGGGCCACCGGCGGGACCAGACGCGCCACCCAAGAGTGAATTGGCGTCATAAACAGTGGTTCCCGGCGGGGTGTCCAGCGACGAGGCGCCCTGCACTTCAAAGCCGCTCTGCTGTGGAGCATAGATGTGAGATACCAGAATGCCGGGAAGGCGGTCACTGAAGTAGAGAGGCCTTGAGCGCAAGCTCCGAAGGCCATGGCGGAAAACAACCCTGCCAACAATACTTTTTTCATACTGGTCAATGTGAATTTTGGTTGATTTTTAATCAAGAGATTTCGGCTGCGAGCGTTTTAACAGTCAATCTCCTGACCGCAATTTCTCCACGAAGGCGACCGCTTCACTCAGCGTGGAGCCGTAAATCTGCCGGGCCAATTTGACGGTGCCCATCTTGTCGCCGCTTTTGGCCAGTTTAAGGATCTTAGCGTCTCCTTCTTCGGGACTCAGATTGCTCTGGGATGCCAGGTCAACCTTTGTGGAGTCCGCAACCGCGGTTTTTATATGGCGACTGAGATATTCGATTGCCTTGCCGGGCGAAGGGTGGATGCGGTATCCGGCACTTATACTCCACCGCAGCCGGACGATCCCGCCGGGCAAGACTTCAACCGGATAATCCCGGTAAATCGTCTTAAACCTGCCCGGGGGTTCGGCCTTTTGTTCCGCCTGCAAAAGCGCTTCCAAGTTGGAAGTGTCTGCGTTGGCGAGGCAAAAATCCACACAGGTCAAATGTTGAATCTGCTGGGTTCGGTTTCCACCCAGGCCTGGAGCGGCGCGCTGTTCCCTGACCATCCTGATCTTCGCAACCTCGGAATAGTCAAATCCCACCGCCTGCACGTCCTCCGCTGGAAAACGCCAGTTCTCAAAGGACCGGAATTTGATGATGACGCCGTTGGTATTGCAGCGCAGCAGCCAGTTCGTCGGTTTCAGGCGGGCGCGAAACTGCCCCCAAGCAGCCCATCCAAGCAATCCGCAAGTTGCGGCCCCACCATAGAAAAAAAGGACCGGACGGAATATTCAGCCCATATAACTTCGCGCCACGGATTCCGAGCAGAAGAAGGGCAATTCCAATGCCAAGCCATACCATGAACCCGATAAATGCGCCCGTCGGAGAGGCTTTGAACACCTGGTCATCGCTCCGGGTCGGAATTTCGCCAAGCCTATACAATTTCATCGGAACTGGCTGACTCTATGCCATCCAACGGCCATGTCAATTCGACATGGTTTTCCATAATGCGGCACTGTGTTGGCCAAGCGGTAACGGGGATATGTGTCATGCCGAGGGCAACGGCTTCTCCGCCGCTCTGGCTCCAGCCTGAACAGGCCTTGAATGAAAATCGAGACGTGCCTGGCTGATCTTCAGGCCGTTCCATCACTCGTCTTGCGGCCGATCCAATCGAGCAGCAGGAAGGTGCAGGCGAAAAATGGGAATACGCCGTAGAACGTATCACTCACGGAATGGGAATGTCTGTGAACCGCTTTAAATACCGTGCAGCAGAACAGGGCGGCGAGCAGGCAGACGACCCCGCCGGGGGCAGATACCGGCAGATAAAACCAACCGAAACGTTTGAACCATGGTGTTTTCATAAGGATGGTTTTCCAGGGGATCACGGCATATACTTTGCACCACAAAGTGAACAGGGTCAAATTCTTTTTCGCTGGGGCCAATCGCACCGGGGAGCGACGCCCCGGCCGCAAACCCCGCTTTTTAAACGGAAAGTCGCAAAGCCTTGGCGCGGCTGACGCCGCAACCAAAAGACCTTTTGGACAGGATGAACAAGATGAGCAGGATTCTGAAGTACAAGAAAGGGAATTGACCGAGGCAAGAGGCGGACCTGCCGCAAAAGACGACAGGGCGGCTGAGGCCGCAACCGAAGGAGATGGACAGTCGGCACAATAAGGGGAAGCGCACCAGAGGTGCGAACGGATTTCACGGATTTCACGGATATGAAAGACATTTCAACGCAGAGCCGCAAAGCCGCAACCAAAGGGATGAGTCTGAATTGAGAATTTGTCATTGAGCATTTGTCATTTGTCATTCGGGGAGGGGATTCGGAAAATCTTGTCGGAAATGCGCGATTTTTAACTATAGCGGCGCAAAGCAATCGCTCTCAACGAATCCTGGGCGTTTATCTACTTGACTCCGTTTTCGTGTTTTGGGTCGTTCTTCCAAAAGAGGGGGGGCAGCAGAATCCAAACTATGGGTGACCCGAATGGCTTGCTCGCGTTCCCTCATCTTGCGACCCGCAGCATGAAACATCGTATGCGCTGACGGGCTGCATTTGGTTTGCTGCTGCGATTTGGGCTTGAGAGACCACTTATCCACAGCCAGTATTCAACGGTGAAGAGGTTATTATGAAAATCGGCAAAGTCGTCCAGTTTATCTGCCTTGCCCTGATTTTCCTGCCCATTCCATTTCCAGCCGCAGCGGACGAAAACCGTTGGTGGCCTGTTCAGGCGATGCCGAAGGCGCTGGTGCGGACAAGAAGCCAGAATGAGCCCCCTTCCTTACGCGCGTCCTGCGAGATGATGGTGCAGTCAGTGGCGGGTCTGGCCGCCAAGGGGGTGAATGAAGGCCGGGCCGACGAGTTGGTATGGGTCGGAGTCGAAGACAACGTGGATGTGGAAGATTGGTTTGCCCGGCTGTTGCAGCGCCATCCTCAACTGGAGATGCGGGGGATATTCGGTCCTTGGGATCTGGTTGACCGCTACGCCAAACAAGGACTCATCAAGGGTTACATCCTTTACCGATCCGACCATTCCAAAGGTGAAAACAATGAGCATCGTCCGGACATGGACTGCTCGGTCAACGTTGCCACCAGCCTGGCTGGTTTGCTCGACGGCATTATCGTTGACGAAAGCCTGGAGGGAGAGGCCAAGGCTCACAGTCTCACTATGCTGCTGGATGTGAGGGACAAAACCCAGGAGTGGTGTTTCCAGACCTACAAAGACCAGTTCAACCGTCGGATGGTTTGCACTCAGGATCCTCGAAAACCCAACGTCCGCGATCTGGCCATTGCGCAGAGAACTCTTGTCGTGTATGGCTACGCCGAACCGGTGCCCACGGTCATGAAATGGCTTGATCCGCTCTCACCGATCCTTGGCTGGAACGGCGGCGACGAGTTCAAGACGACAGAGATGTCCACCGTCTGGGGACACATCCAGACCTCCACGGACTGGGCTGTCAACCTGCCGGTCCTGATGGCCGGGACCGAAGCGGCCGCCCCATCAAAGGCAAAAAACTTCGACCCGCGAGCAATTGTCTGGAGCGACACGCGCAGCGCGGTGAGCTTTGTCAACACCGATGGCGACAACGTGGACTGGTCCGAGGGAGACTTCTTCCGCGCCGGCAACAGCAAGAACTATTGGGCGAATCCCGACCGCGGGAAGATGTCGTTCGGTTGGTCCTGCTGCTTCGCCCATCTGGCTCAGTTATGCCCGGAAGCAATAGACTACGCTGTGGCCACCCAGTCACCCAACGACTCGTTCATTGAGTGGGGCGGTGGCTACTATTACCCCGATCTCTTCGGTCTCCAGCGTCCGAACCGATGGGAATTGCTCGCCCGGCATGCCCAGCATACCTGGGCCTTGATGAAAAAGAACAACACGCGCCTCATCGGTTTCAATGTCTCAAAGCTCGATTCATCTGATGCCCTGAAAGCTTACGAGGTCTTCGCTCGCCAGACCGACGGCCTGCTGGCGATCCTAGTCTTCCAGTATGATGGCTACGAAGCCGGTGCGGGCAAGACGTTCTGGGTCAAGGACCGAAACGGCATCGAGGTCCCGGTGATCAGTGCCCGCTACTCCATCTGGAATCATCTTAACCAGCGGCCAGGCACCGGAACGCCGGCCAAAGTCGCCCGCGTGATACGCCAGACCGTGGAGGAAACACCGCGGGGCGAGCAGCCAAGATATATCTGGGTGATCGTGCATGCGTGGTCATGGTTCAAAAAAGCCTCCGGCAACAACGAGAAGGCCGAGGATATGCCCCAGGAAGACGCGGCCACCAAGGGTGGCCAGAGCGTTTACGCCCCGTTTACTTGGTGTGCCGAGCGGCTTCCTGCCAACATCCGCACCGTCGGTCCGGAAGAATTGAGCTGGCGGATACGCATGAAGCACAACCCGGAGCAAACCAAAAAGTTGATCCAGGATTGGTCACGATGAAGAACGCACTTTCGTGTGGATGCTGGATCATGGTCGTTGGTTTAGGAACTGTCAATTCCAGAGCGAAGGATGATCGCACGCGCGTTTCAAGCTTACGACCCGCAAGAGGCTGGGCGAGGCTCAACGACCCGCCACGCTAAACCCCTGCCCGGAAAAGTACAAAGGGATGGAGCCCAGGGGGCCTGGGGTAGAGCGCTCCAGCGCCACCAGCTTGAATATCGCTTTCCAAAAAAGTCCACCCCCGACCATCAATTTGCATGGAAAGGTCGCCATCAAATATCGTGCGCGCTCTCACCGCTTGGAAGCGAGTGAGGATGGTGGCTAGGTTCCTAAACAACACGCCGGGGGCCAGTGGAAAAGCGGCGCTGGCGCGCGCGCACTCCAAGACCTGTCGGCACCTCGGACGCGCGGTGTGAACCCGAAGCGTCGTGGAATGCGGAACGCCAGCGCCGCTTTGGCCGTCAATCCGGCGCTTTCGACCAATTTGAAGAATTTTGTCTCATGCCCCAATATGGCCGCCCGCGCGGATTGGAATTGCCACACGCGGGCGTCTCGCGCAATCTGGAGAGGCCGGAAGCCCGACCGGATCACGCAATCTCGCACAAGACCCAAAGAGAATGCAGCGCGGCAAGCCGCAACCAAAGAATCTGAACAGGAGCAAACTGAGAAAACAGAGGCGGAAATATTTTGCCAAGAATGCGCAACTTTTCGATGTAGCACTGCAATCGCAATGAACAATGCCGGTTTGATAAGATGCCTTGTGCTGGCGGCGCTGACGCCGGTCTGCGGGTGTTTCACGCGGCCGACGTCGCAGAACGCCCCTTCCTACCATTACTACACCCTGACGGCGGAACAGATCTGGCAGATGAACCTGCCCCGCGGGGAGCGGTTCGACGCTTCGGGACTTTTTCTGGACAAGACGGGCGAATTGTTGACAGAGAGCGACCAGCGCATCGGGGTTTACCGGGTGCGGTTCCCGCCCGGCGGGGGCCGGGCGGTGGATTTGATCCAGATGCCGGAGTGTTTCACGCCGGCGCAACTGGCGCCCTTGGAGATGCGAAAGCACGGGCGCTTCGATTGCGAAGGGATCACGGAGGACGACCAGGGGCGGATTTATTTGTGCGAGGAAGGGGACCGGATGATTCTGCGCTGGGACCCGCAAACCAAGACGGTGGAGAATCTGGACATTGACTGGTCGCCGGTGCGGAAATATTTTTCGGACGACCGGAACGCGGCCTGGGAGGGGATCGCCATTGACGGTTCCACGATGTATGTGGCCAACGAGCGGAAGAAGGGAAGAATCATTGTGGTGGATTTGAAGACTTTAAAGGTGAGGGATGATTTTGTGCTCCCGGCAAGCTGGAGCTGGTGGTTTTGGGACACGCATTACTCGGACCTCTGCTGGTTCGACGGCGCGCTCTTCGCACTGCTGCGGGAGGACCATGTGATCCTGAAGATTGATCCGGCCGCCAAGCTGGTTCTGGCGGAATATAATTTTCACCAGATGGAGAACGACCCGGAGGTGATTTACCACAAGGAGTATCCGATCGGAGTGATGGAAGGCCTGGCGGTGGACAAGGATTATTTCTGGCTTTGCACCGACAACAACGGCTTTGCGCGGAAGAAATATCCCGGCGACAGGCGCCCGACGCTTTTCAAATGCCGCCGGCCCGACGCGGGGAGGGATTAGGAAGGAGGTCCGTTGTGCGCGGGGTCAAGCCGTTGCCAATCCCAGCCAAAGAAGCAGCGCCTCATCCAATTGCCTCAAGTCATCGCCATGCAAATGGCCGAGAGTTCTGCGCGCCAGATCGCCGGACACTGAGGCCAGTGCGCGCTTGGCATACGACGGGTGCAGCAGGCCCGCCTGGCGCCATGAGCGGATAGGGAATTCTCCTGGGCGCAACACTTCTCCCACAGAGGTCAGCGCCATCACCAGCAAATCATCGGAGGGATACGGAGGACTAGAGTATTTCAATAAACAGTGTAGCCATTTTAGAGGAGTGTGGTATGGTCTGTCCATGCGAACGCTTTCTTTGGATCTCCGTGAGCGAATCCTTGTTTCCTACGACCGTGGCGAGGGCACTCGCGCCGAGATTGCCCAT
>JBEKOF010000107.1:0-14374 GCA_049522055.1 Verrucomicrobiota bacterium
CTTCGGGACTACATGGCAAAAACGCGGCCCCCTCCAAAATCAACTGCGGCAAATCAACGGCTTACAAAAACCGCCTCTGCAAAATTAGTGAATCGCCCCCCTGACTGACGAACTTGGGTTAGGAGGGGGAGACTTGGGAGTTATTCCGGGCAGGCGATGATGCCGGCGTTTTGGATTTCGACGCGGGGGGGGATTTCGGAGTAGGAAAGGACGGTCAGCTCGGAGAAGGCGGTTTCGAAGAAGCGGCGGAAAGCGAGGCGGATTTGCGGGGCGCAGAGGATGACCGGGGGCAGGCCGCCTGTCAATAATTGCTGGATGCGCTGGGAGAGGGAATCCACGACGTGACGGGCGAGCTTGGGGTCGAGCATGAGGCTGATTTCGGTGGCGGTCTGGCGCACGCCTTGTGCGATCTGCTGTTCGAGCTTGGGGTCGAGGGTGATGGCCTGCAAGCCGCCTTTGTCGCCCTGAAAGGGCTTGACGATCTGAGGGCCGAGGGCGCGGCGGGCGTGCTCGGAGAGTTCGTCGGGGTTTTTGGTGGCGGCGGCGTAATCGCTGACTTTCTCCAGGATGCCGGCGAGGTTGCGGATGGAGACGCCCTCGGCGAGGAGGTTTTGCAGAATGCGCTGGACCTGGCCGACGTTCAATTGGGCGGGGATGAGTTCGGAGACGACGGTGGCATGGGTGAGCTTGAGGTTGTCGAGCAAGGTTTGGACGTCCTGGCGGCTGAGGATTTCGTGGCAGTTGCGCTTGACGCTTTCGGAGAGATGGGTGACGAGGACGGAGGAGGCATCCACGACGGTGTAGCCGCTGAGTTCGGCGTTTTTGCGCTCGGAGTCGCTGATCCAGGTGGCGGGGAGCTTGAAGACCGGCTCGACGGTAGGGAGGCCCTTGAGAACGGTTTTGCTGTTGGAGGCGTTCATGGCCAGCCAGTGGCCGGGCATCAACTCGCCCTGGACGATGGGGTTACCCTTGAGGAGGAAGCGGTACTGGTTGGCTTCCAATTGCAAATTGTCGCGGAGGCGGATGGGAGGGATGATGACGCCCATTTCCTGGGCGAAGGTCTTGCGCACACCGGTGACGCGTTCGAGCAGATCGCCGCCCTTGCGGATGTCGGCCAGGCTGACCAGGCCGTAGCCCAGCTCGATTTGGAGGGCGTCCACGGCGAGGAGGGATTCGAGTTTTTCGGCGGATTTGGAGGTGGCGGCATTTTTGGCGGCCGGGGCGCCCGGGGCATCGGCGCCGGAATCGCTGGTTTTGGCGAAAAGGAGCAGACTTTCCTGGTTGTTGAGTTGGTAAGCCAAAACGCCGGTGACGGCGGCCAGGGAAAGGAAGGGAAACATGGGCAGCCCGGGCACGATGGAGAAGACGACGAGCATTGCGGTGAGAATGGCGAGGACTTTGGGATAGGCGAGGAGCTGGCGGGTGAGTTCGCGGCCCAGTTCCTCCTTGGCGGCGGCGCGGGTGACCAGGATGCCGGCGGCAGTGGAAGTGATGAGGGCGGGAATCTGGGAGACCAGGCCGTCGCCGATAGAAAGGAGGGTGAAGCGTTGGAGGGCTTCGTTGACGGTCATGCCCTTTTGGGCGATGCCGATGGCAAAGCCGCCGAGGATGTTGATGAGGGTGATGAGGATGGCAGCGATGGCGTCGCCGCGGACAAATTTGCTGGCGCCGTCCATGGCGCCGTAGAAATCAGCTTCCTGCTCGACTTTGCGGCGGCGTTGGCGGGCCTCGGCCTCGTTGATGATGCCGGCGTTGAGTTCGGCGTCAATGGCCATTTGTTTGCCGGGCATGGCGTCGAGGGTGAAACGGGCGGCGACTTCGGCGATGCGGCCGGCGCCCTTGGTGATGACGATGAAATTGATGAGGGCCAGGATCAGGAAGATGACCAGGCCGACGACGTAATTGCCCCGGACGACAAAATTGCCGAAGGTTTCGATGATGTGGCCGGCGTAGCCGTTGAGGAGAATGAGGCGGGTGGAGGCGATGTTGAGGGAAAGCCGGTAGAGAGTGATGAAGAGCAGGAGTGTGGGGAAGCTGGTGAATTCGGCCGGCTCCTTGACATAAAGGATGGAAAGGAGGATGAGGAGGGAAAGGGCGATGCTGACGGCCAGGAAGCCGTCGAGGAAAAAGGGACGGATCGGCAGGATCAGGAGGAGGACGGTGCCGAAAAGCCCCATGACCATGAGAACATCGCCGGCTTTGAAGAGCCGGGACATATTGGATTTACCTTTGGCTGGTGTCATGGTAGATGGCAGTTAGCTGGTTTGAGTTTGTTCTCGGTAGTAGCGGTAGGCGTTGACGCGATAGACCCACGCCAAGACTTCGGCCACCACGGCATAGAACTGAGCAGGAATTTCGCCACCCACGCGGCCATATTTGAACATGAGGCGGGCGAGGGGCTTGTTTTCGACGATGGGGATCTGATGTTGCTGGGCGATTTCGCGGATGCGCAAGGCGTTTAAGCGGGTGCCTTTGGCGACAATGACGGGGGCTTTCATGGTCTTTTTGTCGTAGCGCAAGGCGACGGCGAGGTGGGTTGGGTTGGTTACAACCACATCGGCCTTAGGGACTTCGGCGAGCATTTTGCGTTTGGTCAAGGCGATGCGGCGGCGGCGGAGTTGGGCTTTGATCAGCGGGTTGCCCTCGGTGTTTTTGCTTTCGTCCTTGAGTTCCTGCTTGGTCATTTTGAGGTCCTGAGTGTTTTTCCAGAACTGGTAGGCGTAATCCAGGGCGGCCAAAACCGCCAGGGCCAAGGCGGCTTGGAGGACGATTTTGAAGGAAGAATCTGCCATGAACTGGGCAATCCTTGCCAAGCTGACGGAGGCGTGAAAAATGGGGTCATTGAGGACCTTTTTGACGACATCAAGACAAAGGAGGATGACGAGGGAAAGTTTGGCGATGCCCAGGCCGGTGCTGACGGCGGCGCTGCGAGAGAAGACCCGTTTGAAGCCTTCGATGGGGCTGATTCTTTCCCAATTGATCTGGAGGACTTCGGAGGTGGTGCGAAAGCGGGTCTGAATGCCGCCGGCCAGCAACCCGCCGAGCATGGTGGCGGCGAGGATGGGCCAGACGCATTTGCCCAGCAACAAGGAGGCGGTGATGGCGTAACCCTGCATGGCATTGAGGCTCAGTGGGGTGTCGTGCAAATGGCTGAAGGAGGAGACGAGGGCGTTGCCCATGAGGCGCCAGGTTTCTCCGCCGGCGAACTTAAAGGCGAGCAAGGCAGCCAGCAAGACGAAGGCGGTCTGGACCTCGCGGCTGCGGGCGATCTGGCCTTTTTTCAGCGCGTCTTCCAAGTGCTTGGCGGTCGGTTGCTCTGTCTTTTCTCCAACTTGTTCGCTCATGAGTCAGGGGTAGGGACTAAGAGGCTCCCAAGAGTTGCGACACCCGGAGGACATCCTGGGGCAGGTGGCGCAGGTAGTTGATGATGTGCTCGGACATGAGTTCCATGGTGAGGCCGAAGACGGTCAATCCGACCAGGGGCCGCAGGGCGAAGCTCTCGCTGAAGACGTTCATCTGCGGGACGGCGCGGCCGAGGACGGAAAAGACGAGGGAAATGATGAAGGAGATCATCATCAGCGGGGCGGCCAATTGCAGGGCGACGGCAAAGATGCCGCTGGTGCGGGTGACGATGTCCACCATAAAGGCCTGGGACAGATGGGCGCCGCCCACGGGCAGAAAGGCATAGGTTCGCTGGAATCCGACGAGCATCCAGTGGTGCATGTCCAGCGTGAGCCAGAGCATGACGGCCAGATAGTATAAGATGGTCCCCGGCGCGGTCATGGAGGTGTCGTCCACGGGATTGAGGCCGGCAGGCATGGCGAGGCCGATTTCGACTCCCAGGATGGCGCCAGCGATTTCGAGGCCGTAGAAAACCATGCGGCTGGCAAAGCCGAGGGCCAGGCCGACGCAGACCTCCATGGCCATTTGGCCGGTCAATCCCCACAAGTCCCGAGGCGGGACGGCGGCAGGGAGGGTGGCGGCGACCATCAGCGCCAGCAAAGCCCCCAGGGCCAGGCGCATCTGGACGGGGAAATTGGTTGCGGAAAAGACGGGGAAGACCGCCAGCATGGCGCTGACGCGCAAAAAAACCATCAACCAGTTGGCGAGGTCCGGCGTCAATGTTCACCTCACCATTTGCGGCATTTTTTCGATCATGGCCGTGGCGAACTCGATCATGGTGCGGAGCATCCAGGGCATGAGGACGATGAGCAGGGCAACAATGGCCAGGGCCTTGGGGACGAAGGAGAGGGTCTGTTCCTGAATGGAAGTGACGGACTGAAAGAGGCTGATGGCTAGGCCCACGACCATGGCGGTGAGGAGGATGGGGGTGGCCAGGGCCACGGCCTGCACCATGAGGTCTTTGAGGAGTTCGGCAGCAAATTGGGGGTTCATAAATCAGGTGACAAAACTCTGGACGATGGAGCTGACGATCAAATGCCAGCCATCCACCAGGACGAAGAGGAGGATTTTGAGGGGGAGGGAAATGGCCATCGGGGGCATCATCATCATGCCCATGCTCATGAGGACGGTGGCCACGACGAGGTCAATAAGAATAAAAGGGAGAAAAAGCAAGAAGCCCATCTGGAAGGCGGTGCGCAGCTCGCTGATGATGAACCCCGGGACGACGACCTTGAGGGGCAGCTGGTCCACGGGCGTCGGGCCGATCTTGGCCAGGGCGACAAACAATTCGACGTCCTTGGGCCGGGCCTGCTTGAGCATGAAGGCGCGGATGGGGACGGCGGCGCGGTCCAGGGCGACGTCGCTGGTGATCTGTTTGGCGCGGTAGGGTTCGAGGGCCTCCTGGTCAATTCTCTGCCAGACCGGGGCCATGATAAAAAAAGTCAAGAAGAGGGAGAGGCCGATGATGATCTGGTTGGACGGCGCCCCCTGGAGAGAGAGGGCAGAGCGGACAAAGGAAAGGACGATGACAATGCGGGTGAAGCAGGTCATCAACAAGATGATGGACGGGGCCAGGGTGAGCATGGTCATGACCGCGACCACCTTGATGGCGCCATCCACGTCCGAGGGCTGGTCCAAGCCGCTGAGGCCGATGTTCAAATTGAAGGAGCCGGGGCTGTTTTGGGCGTGGACCTGGGAAGCGGCGCCCAGGAACAGAAGAAGGAAGAGCAAGGCCGGCGCCAACCGCCCGCCTTGCGGCCGCCGGGTGGGGAGGCCCGTGGCGCTGGGAGCCTGGCAAGGGGCATGGTTCATGATTGTTTGCGGGCCAGGACTTGTTGGAAAGCGTCGGCAAAACTCAAGCGCGTGACCGGCGCGGCCATTTCTTCGGCCGCCTCGGGCAAATGGCTTAAGAGGGCGATGCCGGCCGGGGAGGAGGCGAGCAAGAGGCGTTGCTGCTCGTAGCCGACGACGTAAATGGCGTGGCGCTGCCCCAAAGATTTGACTTCCAGGACATTTAATTTTGGGGCGGGGCCGCGGTGGAAGCCCAAGCGGCGCCAGTTTTTGAAGAGCCAGACGGCGGCCAGAAACAGGGCGATGACCAGCCCCAGAGCGCCGGCCATGCGCAGCACCGAAGTCGCCATGTCCGGGGCGGAGGAAATGGAGGCGGGGCTGTTCACGAGCCGGCTCCAAACAACTCGGTGATTTTGATGCCGTAACAATCATCGGCCACGACGACCTCGCCACGGGCGATGCGTTTATGGTTGGCAAACAGGTCCACCGGGGCCTGGGCGGGCTGGTCGAGCTTGACGATGGCGCCCGGGTTGAGTTGGAGGACGTCGCGCATGCGCATCTGGCAGGAGCCCAGTTCGATGCTCAATTGCACGCGCACATCGAGCAGCATCTCCAAATTCGGGGGGGCGGCAGTTTTTTCGTCCATAGAAATGAGATTTAATGTTTGACAACTTCGGTCAACTCGACCGCCCAATGGCCGGCCATCGCGCCGAGCCGTCCGTGAAATCTTCCATTTTCGCCCAGGCGCACGTTGACGCGCTGGGAGGATGGGGGGTTAATCCGCAGGACATCGCCGACCTTCAATTTGAGCACATCCCGCGCGGCGACTTCCAAGCCCTGCCATTCCGCGGTGACTTCGACGCAAAGATCGTCAAAACAGGGGTTCCAGCGGCGGGGCGAGGCGACGGGAGGAGTCTGGGGTGCTTCGGGTTCCAAGGCGGAGTTTTGGCAGAGCTGGCGGAGCAAAGGCTCCAGGGCGAGGAAGGGAAAGCCGAGTTGGATTTGCTCGCGGCAATCGCCCAGGGCGGTGTCCAGGGCGACCACGAGCATGGTGGACTGAGGGGGAGCGGTTTGGAGGAAGCGGGCGTTGTTTTCGTAGCCCAGCACGACGGGCTTGAGTTCCTGGAGGGGGGCGCAATGGCCGCACCATTCCTGGGTGACGATTTGCGCCACCTGCTCGAGCAGGGCGCTTTCGATGGCGCTGAGTTCGGGCCTGTCCGCGGCCGCCTCGCCGGGGCCGCCCATCAGGCGGTCCACGATGCACATGCCCAGGCAGGTGGGGATTTCCAGAATGGACACGCCCCGCAACGGCTCGGTCTTGAACAAGGTCAAATGCGCCGGTTCCGGCCAGCTTTCGGTCATGCGCTGATAAGGGGCGGTGTGGACGGCCGCCAGAGTGACGGCGAGTTCCGCGCGCAAAAAAAGCGACAGCCGCGCCGCCAGGTCCGCGGCGAAGGCCTCGTGGTGGGAGCGCAGTTTGCGCAGGTGCCGCGGGGAAAGGGTCTCCGGGTCCCGGGAGGGCGCGGCGTCCTTGAAGGGTTTTTTTCCGCGATTTTCCGGCGGGCCGGAGAGCAGCGTCCCGGCGGCTCCTGTTTTATTGGTGTTGGTGGCCATGTGAGTTGGCTTACTGGACGGCTTGTTCGGTGATGTAAATGTCCTGCACGACCGGCCCGCCCAGGACGTTGTTAAAGACGGTCATCAATTCGGAACGCATTTGATTGCGCGCGCCCGGCTTTTCCAGGTCGCCGATGGTTTTGATTTCCAAGGCGCCGCGGGCGGCGTCGAGGAGTTGGTCCTTGTCGGCGTCAATTTTTTCTTTGAAATCCGGGGTGTTGCCCACCAGCGTCATGCTGGTCATCAGGTAGCGGGTCATCATGGTCCCCTCCACGTTGACGAGGATTTTCGGCAAGGGCGCGAGCACTTTGTCCTTGCCGGACTTGGCGCCGGGAGGGGCGGTCTTGGAGAGCGCGGGGGCCGGACTGGCGGTGTTTTCGGAGGCGGCCTGCGTCATCATGGCGTGCTTGATTTTTGGCAGAAGGAGGAACTGGGTAGTGGCATAGGCCAAGGCGGGCATCGCCAGGATGGTCGCGAGCAAGGGGAGCCAGGGTTTGAAGTTGCGCGCGGAGGAGGGCTTGGGCGCGGGCGCCTCGGTCGCCTCGGCGGCATCTTCGGGCTGAAGTTCTGGCTCCGCCTGGCGGGCGGCGGGAGTTGTGGAACGATTGGCCACGGCAGCGCTCCTCTAATTAGATCTGGACCATGCTGACGACGGTTTGCAGCATCTGGTCGCTGGTGGTGACGACTTTGGAGTTGGCCTCAAATCCCTGTTGGGCGGTGATCAAGTTGGCCATCTCGCTGGAGAGGTCCACGTTGGAAAGCTCCAAGGAGCCGCAGACGATGGTGCCGGTGCCGTTGGCCCCCGGCAAGCCAAGAGCCGAGGGACCGGCGTTGGCCTGGTTGTTGTAAAGGTTGCTGCCCTGGCTGATGAGCGCCTGGGGATCCTCGAAGTTTTGCAGGTAGATTTGAGCCGTGGCTGTGGAGGTTGCCCCGGTCGTGTTGTTGGTCAAGTTCATGGTGATCACGCCCTGAGCATTGATGGTGTAGGAGTCCAAGGTGGAGCCCGTCGGCGCCGCGATCTGGATGTTGCCGGGTTGTCCCTGCGTGTTAAGCCCTTGGACGAACTGACCGCCGGCAGTGACGAGGTTGCCATTTGGGTCCAGGCTGAAAGAGCCGTCCTGGGTGACGTAGGTGTTGCCGAGGGCGTCCTTGACTTCGAAGAAGCCGTTTCCGTTGATGGCCAGGTCGGTGGTAATGCCGGTGGAATTAAGGGCGCCCGTGGACCAATTATTGCTAATGGCTTCATCATAGACGCCGGTGCCCACTTGGATGGGATTGGCGGTGGCGGAGGCCAGGGTGTTGCTAAAGGAAGTGGCGAATTGAACGGAGGCGTCCTTGTAGCCGGTGGTATTGATGTTGGCGATGTTGTTGCCAATCACGTCCATGTCCTGCTGGAAATTATCCAGCCCGCTGACTGCTGCTGATAGGGATGATAACATAGTGTATTTCTGGTTTGAGGTTTGCGTTTTTTAACTTGAGGTTTGCGTTGTGCTTGTGCTGGCTGGCGTGGTTGGCGGCGAAATGGCCGTCACCTGACTCAAATTGTAGGCCTGGCCGTTGACCATGACCTCCGGGACGCCCGAATTCATGAGCACGGAGCTGACGGTGCCGCTGGAGGAGGTGCTGCCGTCGGCGGAATTCACGTTGACGGTTTCGCCGATCATGGAATTGGCTTGGAGGATGGAGAGGTCCTGGGCCATGTCCTGGGATTGTTGCAAGGCGCTGAACTGGGCCAGTTGGGCGGCGAATGCGGTGTCGCTCTGAGGGTCCAACGGGTCCTGGTCGGCCATCTGGGTGGTGAGCAATTGCAAGAAGTTGGCCTGACTCAAAGTCTGGTTGGGATTGGTGGAGGAGGAGGAAGAGATGGCTGTGCTCATAATATCAGGCCCATTTTTCCCAACCATGTCGCGGGTGGGGATGGTGTTTGGATTTGGCCACGCCAATCGCGGCGTTCATGGCCTTGTCGGACGGAGGAGTTTCGGTATCGTCTGCCGGCCGCGGGTGCTTTTGCGAAGGGGGATAGTCATCAAAATCGCCGGCGGTCTGCGGCTGGAATTTGGATTGTTCCCTGGAATTGTCCTGCAAGGGGAGCAACTGCACATTTTGGCGGGCGAGGGATTCCTGCAACTCGCCCCAGTGGGTGTCCAGACCGGCCGAGCCGCCCTTTTCACAGCGGACCGAGGCCTCGATCTGGCCGTTATGATTTGTGAGCTGCAAAAACAAGCTCGTGCGCGAGTCCACCTTCAGCGTGACCGCCAGCGCCTCGGCCCCGGATTGCCGCACCATGGTCACTTCCCGGCTGATCATCCGCTCCACCTCGGCGAGGGGGGCGGCGGGTGTGGCGGCGCATGCGGCATTGGTTGTGAGGGTCGAGCTGGGGGCTCCGCCAGGAGTCATGTCAAGCACCATCCACTGCGGGGCGGTGTCCTGGCCGGTGGAAAAGTCAATTTCAATTGGCAGGCTGGCTCTTGCGGCCAGGCTTCCGCTGTCCGCCCCGCCCGCGGAGGGCGCAATCGGGCTGGCAGACGGCAAGTCTTGCACCGTGGACCCGGCAATTTCGTTCTCTTTTACGGCAGATTTCATGCGCTCCTGATTAGTAGCAACGGTCGTGCCACCTGGCGCGGCTGATGGTGAGATGGAAAGCGCAGCCTCTTTTGTGACAGTCGGTTGTTCGGGGCGCGCCGGGGCTTGGGGAGAGGGGGCGGGTTCCGCCATTAATTTGTCCCACGCGGAAATCTTTGCCGAATCCGGGATTGCGCCCTTGCTGGCACTGGCGGGATTGGCCACGGACGATTGCGCATGGCCAGACTGGGCATCCACCTGCTGGCCCGAGGCAGGACGCGCGACTGTGGGTGCCCCGCTCCGACTAATCTGTCCACCAGTTCCCGTCACCTGTCCCACCTCCACCAATTCAGCAATTTTGAGTTCAGTTTCGGTCCCAACCTCGTTTTCCGCCGGCTGCAGCGGTTTTGGCGGCGGGATGGTCGAGGATGCGGGCAACGGGTTTGCCAGGCTTGTGTCAACCGCATCGGCGGTTGTGCCATCGTTCGGCGGCGCTGTCTGATTGCCGTCCGATTGCGGATCGCCGACCGGCGTTTTGGCGGGTGCCTGAGCGCTGGCTTGAGCAGGATCCGCCGCCACATGCCAGCCTTCCTCCGCCGGCAACCGTGTTTCGCTTCCTGGCTCCACGCCCATTTTCCCTGACAGACCCATGAATTTGAGAGAATCGGCGCCGACAGGCGCGGGTATGACGGGATCACCAGGAGAAGCGGGCACCGGGCCGTCGCCCGGCGGCTTGCCCTCGGACGGAAGGAGATTGGCTGCAACGTTGGCGCCATTTGGCGCGGCTGGCAGTGAAATGGATGGCCCAGCCTCTTTTGTGACAGCCAGCGCGCCGGAGAGCGCCGGGGCTTGCGGAGGAGTGGGCGCGGCTTGGGGAGTCCATTTGTCCGAGAGGGAAGTTTTCGCCGAGTCGAGGATCACGCCCTTGTTTTGAATGGCAGGAGGAGGATTGGCGACCGGCGATCCCGGGGCGGGACGAACGATTGCGGGTGATTCACCGCGACCATTCTGTCCAGCAGCCGCTGTCAATTGCACCTTATCCAACGGTTCAGCAGTCTTTAGATCAGTTTCGGGCTCAGCCTCGTTTTCCGCCGGCTGCAGCGGCTTTGGCGGCGGGATGATCGAGGACGCGGGCAACGGGTTAGAGACGGTGGCGCCAACCAGGGCGTTGGTTGTGCCACTTGGCGCGGCCGGCAGTGAAATGGATGGCCCAGCCTCTTTTGTGACAGCCGGCGTGCCGGAGAGCACCGGGGCTTGCGGAGGGGTGGGCGCGGCTTGGGGAGTCCATTTGTCCGAGAGGGAAGTTTTCGCCGAGTCGAGGATCGCGCCCTTGTTTTGAATGGCAGGAGGAGGATTGGCGACCGGCGATCCCGGGGCGGGACGAACGATTGGGGGTGACTTGCTTCGGCCACTCTGTCCAACCGTTCCTGGCAACTGTCCCATATCCGCCGATTGAGCAGTCTTGACATCAGTTTCAGCCTCCACCGGTTTTTCCGCCGGCTTGACGGGATCGGGCAGTGGCATGGTTGGAGCCGCCAGCAACGCCGACAACGGGGTTGGGACGCTCGCGTCAACGGCAGTGGCGGTCGCGCCATGGCTCGACGGCGCCGTCTGAACGCCGCTGGGTTGCGAAGTGCCGGCTGGCGTTTTGGCGGGATTCTCCGCGCAGGCATCAACAGGATCATCCCCCGGCGCCGCCGCCAAGGGTGTTGCTTTGCTTTCTTTCCCGCCCATTTTGCCGGGCAGCGCCATGAGCTTGAGAGAATCGCCGCCGGCAAGGGCAGGAATGGCGGCATAACCAAGAGAACCAAGCGCCGGGATGCGACCCGGCGGCTTGCCCTCGGACGGGAGGGCCAATGAAGGGGTCGTCATTTGGCGGGGCCATTGTGGAAGACGGATTGTGGATGAGCTGCCCGGACCATTTTGTCCAACAATTGCTTTGACCTGTGCCAAATCCACCAGTTGGGCAGTCTTCAAATCAGTTGGAGCCGCCACGCCTTTATCCCCCGGCTTGACCGGTTTGGACAGCGGCATGGCCGGGGAGGCCCGCAGCGCCAGACGCAGGCTCGCGACGCTCGCGCCAACCGAATCGGTGATTGTCGGCTGGTTTGACGGCGCCGACTGATTTCCGCCCGCCAGCGAAGTCCGGCCTGGGATTTTGGCGGGTTCGTCCGCGCTGGGTGCGGCAGAGGCGACCACTCGACTCCGGGCATCCGCGACCGGCAAGGGTGTGGCTGCCGCGCCATCGCCGGCCGTTTGTCCGGCCAGGCCCATGAACTTGAGAAAATCGCCTCCGAGAGGCGCCGGCGTGGCGGCAAAAGCAGGGGAACCGTGGGCCGGGGCGTCGCCCGGCGGCGTGGTCTCGGAGGGAAGCAACAAAGAGACGGTCATCATTTGGCGGGGCCGTTGTGGGAGATGGAAAGACGGACGTGTTCGGAAATTTGCGCGGCGCGCTTGGCTTGGGCGGGTCCTTGTTTGGCGAGGGTTTCCAGGATGGCCGCCGTTTCGTTCTCCTTCATAAAGAGCATGATTTTAACAATCACCACGTCGTCCAATTGGGCCATGACGTTGGCGGCGGTGTCGGGAGTCATGTCCGCATAGACTTTGGCCAGTTTTTTCAAGTTGGAGGTTTCTTCCTCGGTGACGCGCACCACCGCCTTGTCAAAGTCGGACTGCAACTGCCAGACCGACTGGGTGACGGAGTTCAATTCCATGCGCCGGGCCTGGAGGCTTTGTTCCCATTCGTCCAGCTTGCGTTGGCGGGCCTCCATCGCTTTCTGCTCATCCCGCAACTGGCTGATCAGTTGGTCGGCTTCCGGATTGGTGAACTCCCAGGAGGCACCCATGACGACGGCGTGTTCCCCGCTTTTGGGCGGCGGAGGCAGCACCGGGGTTTTCCAAAACAGGAGGGTGGAGACCAGATAAACGATCGCGCCGACCGGCGCGGCCATCCAGGGAGTTGTCAATAATTTTGTCATGACGCCATCCGGGTTGGGTTCCAGGAAAGAATGGAGCGCTCGCGGCGGGCGGCCAAGTCATCGAGCAGTTTTTGCTCTTCGCGGGCCTCGGCGCGCTGGTGGCGGGTGATTTGCCTTTTGCGGAAGCTTTCCACCACCTGGCGCTTCTGGCGCGCCTGGATCATGGTCTGGAAAGTGGCGTTGACGCGCCGCTCCGCGAGGGCCAAGCCGGTCACGCGGTCGGCCTGCTGTTTTTCCAGGGAACGCTCGAAAAGCTGGACTTGGGCCGCGACCGAGGCGGTACAGCCGGCGGCCAGGAGGCGGCTCAATTCCTGCTGGTTTTGCCGGATGCGCTCGCGGATGATTTCCAAGTGGTCCAGGGCCTGCTGGCGGGCGAGCAGGGCGCGGACGTATTGCTCCATGGCGTGTTGCTCCTGGCGGTGGCGAAGGGTTTGGACGGCTTCGAGGCTGAATCGGAATGCTTTCATGATGGCTTAGGCTCCTTTCCTTGCGCCAGCAGAAGAGGGCTTGGCAGGCGGCGGCGCGGCCATGACCTGGTCCAGCAGCGACCAGCTTTGCGCGGCGCCGAAGCCCTGGCCGACTGGTTGCCGCAAGAAATCTTTCAGCGGCTCATGCAACTGGATGCTTAGATCAATGGCGGCATTGGTGCCGGGGGGATAGGCCCCGATGTTGATCAAATCCTGGTTGCGGCGGTGGGTGGCCAGCGCCTCCCGCGCCTGCGCGGAGAGTTTTTGCTGATCGGCCGACGTCAAATCGCGCGTCAGCCGGCTCACGCTCTCCAGGACATCAATGGCCGGATAATGGTTCTGGGTGGCCAGTTCGCGCGTGAGCACGATGTGGCCGTCGAGGATGGAACGCACGGCGTCGGCGATGGGATCGTTCATGTCGTCGGCCTCGACCAGGACGGCAAAAAGCCCCGTGATGGAGCCTTTCTCCCCCGATCCGGCGCGTTCGAGCAATTGCGGGAGAAGCGAAAAGACCGAAGGGGTGTAGCCGCGGGTGGTGGGCGGTTCGCCGACGGCGAGGCCGATTTCCCTTTGGGCCATGGCAAAGCGGGTGACTGAATCCATCATCAAGAGGACATTCTGCCCGTGGTCGCGGAAATGCTCGGCGATGGACATGGCCACGAAAGCGCCCTTGAGCCGCGCCAGAGCGGGCTGGTTGGAAGTGGCGACCACGACGACCGATTTGCGGCGGCCGGCCTCATCCAGGTCCTTCTCGATAAACTCGCGCACTTCGCGGCCGCGTTCGCCAATGAGAGCGATGACGTTGACATCGGCCTCCGCCCGGCTGGCGATCATGCCCAAGAGGGTGGATTTGCCCACGCCGCTGCCGGCGAAGATGCCCAGCCGCTGCCCGCGTCCGCAGGGAACAAAAGTGTCAATGGCTTTGATGCCGGTCTGAAAGGGGTGGCGGATGCGCAGGCGTTTGAGCGGGTGGGGCGGTTGAAAGTTTAAACTGACGTGTTCGGCGGCATCTATGGGTCCGCGCTCATCGAGGGGATGTCCCAGGCCGTCAATCACCCGGCCCTTCAAGGCCTCGCCCACCGGCACGCGCAAGGAGGTCCCCAGGGCGATGACTTCGCTGCCGGGATGAATACCGTGAATCTCTCCAAGGGGCATGAGCAGGACATGGTGGTTGCGAAATCCGACCACTTCGGCCAGGGTGGCGCCATCGCGCCGGGCGGATTCAATGCTGCAGATTTCGCCGACCGCGACCAGGGGGCCTTCCGATTCGATGACCAGGCCGATCAACTGCACGACGCGCCCGTGATTGCGCAGCACAGGAGTGCGGGCCACGCGCTGTTGCAAGAATTCGATCCGGTTGGCCGGTGCGATGTCCGTTTCCGCCATCATGCCATGAGGCTCCTTTTGATGAGGTCGAACTTGGTTTCACGGCGGGCGTCAATCGTGCCGAAATCGGTTTCCACCACGCATCCGCCGCGGGAGACATCGGGGGAAGGGAGAAAGCGAAATTCGGGGTCGTTTTCGCCGGACTTCAAAAGAGGGGAGGCGGCCTTTTCCAGC
>JBEKOF010000108.1:0-14343 GCA_049522055.1 Verrucomicrobiota bacterium
CGAGGGTGAACTGTGGCACCCCATGGGCTTTGCAGACATGATTGGTCGCGGCCAACACCGCGGGCAGATCATCCACCAGGGTCCCGGACCAATCAAAAATGATATTCCGAATCACCGAGAAAGCCTAACGCTTGACCCCGAAGTTCAAAGTGCAAAGTTGACTCTTCCTCCAGCCGTCGCCCGCAATCAGCCGATTTCTCTTCCTGGTCTCGCGTATTGGCGCCTTTGCGTCTGATACGGTTAAACCCTGCTGCATGGATTGGCAGGAGCCCTTTGGTTATGAAACGGTCTGCCCTCGCGTCAGACGCTGCCGGTGTTGTCGGCAAGAGCCAGCGCGCCGGTCGGGCAGTGGCGGACGCATTCCTCCGCCACGGTCATCATGCCGGCCTCAATGGCGCGGTCGAAGGGCGCCGCCAGGCGCACGTCGAAGCCGCGTCCAATAAAAGTCAGGCCCAGCGGTTCGGCGGCCATCTCGGCCAATTTGACGCAGATGCCGCAGAGAATGCACTTGCCCGGCTCGAAAATGACGCCGCCAAGCTGGAGTTGCTGATCGAAGGGCCGGCGCTCGGAGCGGAACCGGTTGGCGTCGGCGCCATAGACTTGCGCGTAGTGTTGGAGCAGGCAGTTGCCTGACGACCGGCAGTCGCAATGCAGGCATCGGGCCGCTTCCTGCGCGGCTTGGCCGCGGGTAATGGCCGAGCAGCGAGCGCACGGCGCCACGCTGTGTTCCTGGCTGGCGGCGCGCAGGAATTCGCGCAGCTCCCCAGGCTCCAACCGGCCCATGATGCTGGAGAAGGGTTTGCCGGGACGGCGCGGCGGCTGGCCGCACAAATAGAGATGAACGCACTCCGCGGCCGCCCGGCCCTCGGCCATGGCCCGGACAACTTGCTTGACAGGCTTGACGCAGGCCCCGGCGGCAAAAACATTGGGCGGGCCGACGCCACACGAGGAGGGGGCGGCCCTGAGCGCGCCGCCCGCCAGCGGCAGACCAGTTTTTCCGCCGTCGCCTTCGGCCAATTCCCCGACGGTGATCAGGATGGCATCAAACCCGCGCCGCAAACCATCCAACGTCACCTGATTGCCCAGCTCGATGCCGGTTTTGAAATGAATTCCCATTTCCCCGAGCAAGGCAACTTCCCTTTCGAGGACGGCGGCGGGCAACTGGCCTTCCGGCACGTCGCGCAGGCGCCCGCCGGGTTTGGGGTTGCGATCAATGACCGTGACGGCATGGCCGCGCCGGGCGAGGTCATGCGCGGCCGCCAGGCCAGCCGGCCCGGCCCCGACGACGACCACCGACTGGTTGCCGGGGGGGAGGTGTTGGGACAGGGTTGCCCTGGCCTGCGTGGAACCCTGCCTGGAATCGTGCTCTGTCAAGAAGCGTTCCATTTCGCGGACGGCCGCCGGTTCATCGAAATCGCCGCGGCGGCAGCCTTGTTCGCAGGGATGGTGGCAAAGGTGGCCGAGGACTCCCGCCAACGGCAGTGCCTGGCGGAGGGTGGCGACCGCCTCGTCCAGACGGCCGGCTTTGATCTGCCGAATCATCACGGGAATATTGAGTTGCAGCGGGCACAGGCGATGGCACGGCGAAAGACAATCCCCCACGTGGTCGCTGAAGAGCAATTCCAGGGCGGTGCGGCGCGCCTGATGAACTTCCTCGGTTTCGCTTTCGATGACCATGTCCGGCGCGACCTGGGTGGCGCACGAGGGGGTCAGCCGGCTCTGGCCGTTAGCCACCACTTTGACCAGGCACACCTGGCAAGAGGTCAGGGGTCCGCACTTTTCCAGATGACAAAGGGTTGGGATGTCCAGGCCGATCCGCCGCGCGGCCTCCAAAACCGTCTGTCCGGGGGCCGCCTCCACCGGTTTTCCGTCAATGGTGATGTGAAATGAGCTCATGTGACCTCGATGGCGTTTTGCGGGCAGATTTTGCGGCAGGTGTCGCAACGGGTGCAGGTCTCCAGGTTGATTTCGTGTCTGGCGTAGGGCGTCATGGGGATGGCGCGGACCGGGCAAAGCTGGGCGCAGAGAGTGCAGCCGGTGCAGGCGGCGGTGACGTGGTACTTGACGAGGGCGGCGCATCGGCCCGCCGGGCAACGGCCTTGCAAGTGGGCCTCGTATTCGCCGCGGAAGTAGCGCAAGGTTGAGAGCACCGGATTGGGGGCCGTTTTGCCCAGGCCGCAGAGACTGCCGGCGCTGACCTGGCGGGCCAGCCGTTCGAGTTCCTCCAGGTGCGCGGGCCGCGCCTTGCCCGCGCAAAGCTTGTCCAGGATGTCGAGCATCCTCTTGGCGCCGATGCGGCAGAAAGTGCATTTGCCGCAGGATTGGTTTTGGGTGAACTGAAGAAAATACCGCGCGATATCCACCATGCAGGTGGAGTCGTCCAGGACGACCATCCCGCCCGAACCCATGATGGCGCCGACCTGGCGCAAGGACTCATAATCCACCGGAGTGTCCATCAGGCTGGCGGGCACGCAGCCGCCGGAAGGCCCACCGATTTGCACCGCCTTGATCCGCCGGTTTTCCGTGGCGCCGCCGCCGATTTTTTCGATGATCTCGCGCAGCGTCGTCCCCATCGGCACTTCGATCAATCCCCCCCGGCGGATTTTCCCGGCGAGGGCGAAGACCTTGGTGCCCTTGCTTTGGGCCGTGCCGAGGGCGGCGAATTTCTCCGCCCCGTGGCGTACGATCCATGGGACCAGCGCCAGTGTTTCCACGTTGTTGATCAGCGTTGGTTTGCCCCAGAGGCCCGACTCGGCGGGGAAGGGGGGCCGGAGCCGCGGCATCCCGCGCCGGCCTTCGACCGAGGCGATCAACGCCGTCTCTTCGCCGCAGACAAAGGCCCCGGCGCCCTCGACCACGCTCAGGCGCAAGGGGAAGGAGGCGCCCAGCAATCTGGTGCCCAGCCAGCCGCGCTTTTCCAATTCCGCGATGGCCGCCCGCACGCGGCTGACCGCCAGCGGATATTCGTGGCGGACATAGAAAAGACCCTCGTGCGCGCCGACGGCCACCGCCGCCAGGGCCAGGCCCTCGATGACGCGGAACGGGAAGGATTCGAGAATCATCCGGTCCATGAAAGCCCCTGGGTCGCCTTCGTCGCCGTTGCAGATCGCATACTTGACATCACCCGGCTGCCGGCGGACGACGCGCCATTTTTGTCCGCTGGGAAATCCCGCCCCGCCGCGACCGCGCAAGCCGGACTTTTCGATGGTGGCGACGAGTTCTTCCGGAGAGAGGCCGGGGCTGGTGTTCTCCCGCGGCGCATCCAGGCACCGCCGGAGCGCGGCGAAACCGTCGTGGGCGAGGTATTCATCCAGGTCCAGCGGATCGAGTTTGCCGAAATGTTCGGTGGCGATATGCACCTGGTTTTGGAGGAAGGCGCGGACATCGGGATCGCGTTTGCTCATGGAGAAGCGGGCGAGCTGTAGTTGCGGCGCGGCCTCCTCCAGCAACAGGCTGTCCAGCAGACGTGTCCAGAGCCGGCCGGCCCCGCGCAGCAGACCGCGGGCGGGAAAATGGCGGCCAATGAGGGCGCCGGCCTGGGCCGGTGTCAGGTCCGAGTAGAACGCGGCCGCCTTGCCCGGCAAGGCGACTTCAATCATGGGCGTGCGATGGCACATGCCCATGCACCCCACGCGCTTGATGGTGACATGGCCGCCGCATTGGCCCGCGCTCTCGCGCAAGGCATGAAATAATTGATCGCTGCCCTTGGCCATGCAGCAGGAACCGAGGCCGACGTGGATTTGGGGAAAACCATTGGCGGGCGCATGGACTATTTCCTCGGTGGATTTGACGACTGCTGCAGCGGTGTGCCGGGCGAGATGGGCGCGGACTTGGTCCGCAGCTTTCTCCGCCGACGCGAATCCCAGCGTCTGGTCGCCCATTTTCACCACCGGGGCGAGCGTGCAACATCCGAGGCAGGCGACGTGTTCGATGGTGAACTCTTGCGCGGCGTCGGTGTCCGCGCCCGCGGGAATGCCCAGGTGCCGCCGCAAGGCATCCTCCACCCTTTCGGCGCCCGCGACATGGCAGGCCGTGCCGTGGCAGACCCGGATGATATGTTTGCCGGCCGGCTTGTGGCGAAACATATCGTAGAAGGTCGAAACACCCGAGATGGCGGAGGGTCGAATGACGGTCAGCTCGCTCAGGCGCACCAGGGCCTCCTTGGGCAGGTAGCCATGATGTTCCTGGAGCGCCTGCAGAATCGGGATCAGCGCCGCGGGTTCGCGCCCGATCCGCTCCACCGTTTGCTCGACAAATTCAAGATCGGCGCCTGGCATAGGTCAAGGTTGTTGCGCCAGTTTGGCGTCGGCCGACCCCAGGCTGTAGAGGTTCGTCACTCCACGGAGGAAAACATGCCCGCCGGCAAAGGCGGGGCTGGCGAGGAATTTATCCGGCAGTTGGCTTCGCCCAATTTCCTGAAACGCGCGCGCGGCTTGCAACGCCACCAAGGCTCCACTTTCACCCAGGATGAAAAGTTGGCCGCCCCTTATGGCCGGCGAGGCCTGGACTTCCATGGCCAGATCCTTTCCCCAGATTTTTTTCCCGTCGCTGGCGTCAAAGCAGGTCACGATTCCCATGCTGGTAACGGTGAAAACGAGTTCGCCGTTGCTCACCGGGCTGGCGATGTCCGGGACATTTTCGTCCGTGGACCAGGCGACGTGGGTCTTGGTGACATCGCCCGCGCCATCGGGCCGCAACGCCAGCAGCCTGGTTCCCGGATTGAGCAGGAAGACAAGTCCGCCGGCGAAGACAGGCGAGGGGACCACTTCGCTTTCGAGCAATTGCGCGCGCCAAAGCTCGTTGCCGTCGGCCAGTGTGTAGGCGATGACCCAGGGATTGGCCAGTGTGATGATCTGCATTTTCCCCGCCGCCTCGATGACGATCGGCGTGGCCCACGACGCGGGCACGGGGCGTGCGCGCTCCCACAGGACCTGGCCGCTGGCGCCCTGCAAGGAAAGCAGCTTCGACCCCGCCGCATCGGTCTCGCCCTGATCCAGTTGGATGAGCAAATTGTTCCCCCAGACGGCGAGCGAAGTGGCGTAGCCGTAGGAGTTTTTTATCGGGCCGAGGTATTTGGTCCACACGGCGGAGCCGTCGAAATTGAGGGCGGCGAGGTCGCCATTGGCGAAGATGGCATAAACGCGCCGGCCATCCGCCGCCATCGTCGGAGCGGCGCAACCGGTGTCCTCGAGCATGTCTGAGATTTTCGGCGGGCTGCCGGGAACATTTTCAACCGCTCGCCGCCAGAGCAACGCGCCGGTGGAGGCGTTGTAACAAAAAACTTCGCGCCGATCCGCCGTGCCGCCGGAGATGAAAACATGGCCGCCCCAGACGACCGGCGAACTGTGCCCCGGCGCCGGGATGGCCGAACGCCATAGAACGCCGGCCCCGTTTGTTGGGTTCCAGGAGAGCGCCGCGCTCCCCGCCGCGGCAACCCCGCCGCCGTCCCATCCGCGAAAGCGCGGCCAGTTCGCCTGGGCTTCCGCCAGAGAGGGGGCAACCTCGGTGGGGGCCTGGTCCGCGCCGGGTTGGTTGAGGAGTTTTTGCCACGCGGCCTGATTGGCGGGCAAAACGGAACTGTTGCCCAGTCGAATTATCAGCAATGATCCCGCGACCGCCAGACCCACGCCGGCTAGGGACCAACGGGCGCGAGAGGCTAGTTTGACGGAAAGTTCGCCGGCATCGGTCTTGGGTTCAGGGAGCGGGAGTGTTTTCTGGAGAGCCGCCGCTTTGCCGGCCGCCAGCACCAGGACCAGCATCCCTCCCAGCAGCAGCCAGGCGCCGGTTTTATCCAACGCGAGCCGATGGCGAAACTTCTGGCGAAATTCCAGGTCGAGTTGGCGGATATCCTTTTGCAGCGGCTCGTTTCTCGGCGTGTCGGCCAGATTCTCTTTGAGCGCGAGGAGTTGCGGCGATTTCCACGGGTCGTTGGTGGCGGCGGCAAAATGCTCATAGAGCATGCCCGCGCAAACCAGCAGGCAGAACCCGCCCGCAATCCACGCGGTGAGGCAAAGAGCGCGATAAAGAGGCGAGGGTTTCATGGCGGAGCGGGTTCATCGGCCGCAGGCATCCAGCCGAGACGAACGCGTTCGTTGGGGCAGGCGGTGAAGCACCGGGCGCAGGCGACACACGCGCCGCGGTCCGGCTCAAAATCAGTCCGGCTCTGGCGCACCGACAACGCCAGCAATTTGAGGCCGATGACCAGTCCGACCCAGCCGCCGAAGAGCAAAGCGGCGAGATCAAAGCGGCGCCGCAAATCCGCCGCCGCGGCGAGGATTTCCGCCGGATTTCCGGACGCGCGCTGGAGCGAAAGGGCCTCCGGAGTCATCAGACCGTATTGCACCGGAAAGCTTTGCTGGCGCGTGTAGCGTTCGGCCAGAGCCACGGCGGGATCTAATTGAGCCGCCGCCGGGCCGAGTTTGGAGCCTGCCCAGGCACCGCCGAGCACCAAGGCCGGCAGCAGAGCGAGGAGCCAGGCCAGGCGTTTTCGCTCCGCGCCGAGCCGGTCAGGATTTGTTCCGGCCGGAGCGGGTTCGCGCATTGCGCCGAAGGGACAGGACTGCTCGCAAAGGCGGCATTGGGTGCAGGAATCGGGCGTGACGCGGACGCGCCATTTGGAAGCCAGCGACGCCAGACGGAGCAGTCCTCCGTAAGGACAAAGAAACCGGCAATAGGGCCGGCCCACAAACATCCCGGCCAGGAGAAAAGCCGCGCCAAAAGTCAAGATGAATATGCTTCCAGACAGGCGAAAGAGCGGGACGAACGGGTCATAGCGGCAAATCACAAATCCGGTTCCTGTGCCGGCGTAGATGAGTCCTGCGCCCAGAAACATATAAGGGACAACGCTCAGCGCGTGCTCCAGCCAGAGCGGGACGGCGAGGGGCTTGATGAGCATGAAATCCTGGAGCGCCCCTTGCGGGCAGACGCCCGCGCAAAAGGCCCGCCCCGCAAACAAAGCCACCACGATGGGCGCGAAGCAGAAAATGAGCACCGTCGTCGGCACGGCGTAATCCGGGTTGAACAGCCCGTAAACGATGTTTTGCGGCGAGCCGATGGGGCAGATGCAGCCTTTGCGGTAAAAGCCGAAATAGGCCAGGGAGAAGAGCGAGAGCCAGAAAAGCCCGCGCCGGGAGCGCCTTTTGTAAATCAGCCAGACCGCGACTCCCAGCGCGGCGAGAAAGACTCCGGCATCGGCATATTGCAGCCAAAGCTGGCGCGCGGCGGGAGTGGAGGCGGAGGGCACGCGATAGCCGTTATCAAAATCCGGGGGCGGGAAACGCTGCTCGGCGGAAACCAGCAACGCCAGGAGCGACATCACTCCCAGGGCAGCGATGAATTTCAGACGGCGCAGCATAAGGTTAGCGGTTGGCGGTTTTGAGCAGGTAGGGTTGCTTCACCGGCACGCGGCGGAAGGCCGCGCCGGGGCAGGAGCGGGCGATGGCGCATTCGTTGCAATTGAGGCAGCGGTCGTGGCGGATTTGCAGGAAGAGGGAGCCGTTGCCGAAGCGGTTGCAGCCCTCGACGCATTTGGCGCAGCCGATACAGAGTTGTTCGTCAATAGTATATTGGTAATACGGGTCCTCCACGTAGGCGCGCTTGAGAGCCGCAGTCGGGCAAAGCTGGTTTTCCGCGGCGGTGGTTAACTCGTTGGGTTCCGGCGTGAAAAACCCGGTGCAAAGCTGGCAGTAGCCGCAGAGGGCATAGGCGTGGACGCATTTGACGGCCGATTGCTCCAACACGCACTGCGTGGCACAATTGCCGCAGTGCAGGCAGCGCGCGGGATCAATTTGCCACACCCACGCCGCGGCGGTGCTTCGGGTGGCCAGCGCCCCCGCCGCCACGCCCAAGCCGGTCATCGTCAAGAACCGCGCGCCGTTGCGGAGAAATTGCCGCCGCGTCACCGGGGCGTTTTCTGGAGGTTTGGGGTCCATGGGTTTGCAGGCTGCGGCCGTCTCATCCTTTGCGCCGCATGACCCTCACGTCGCTGGTGACGATGTCCAGGATGTAGATGCGCCCGTCGGAATCTACCGCCGCATCAATACCGCCGTGCATGCAGTCGTTGAGGTCCGTGCAGGCGTGGGCGTTTTCCGGGAACGATTCCGTCCCCGCCACCACCGACTCGAACTCGCCCGCGGCGCTGTAAATCTTCACGCGCGGAAGGCCCTTCTCGCAGGTGACGACCCGCCCGTCGGGCAAGGCGGCCAGGGCGATGGGGTTGCAGCAGCCGCAGAAACCCTCGATGGCAGCGGTGGGCTTGCCCCAGGCGCCCTCCAGATCGCCCTCAAAGGTGTAGGCTTCCACCTGGTGCCGTCCGGGATTGTTGACACGCAGCAAGCCGTCCCGATGAATGATCACGTCCAGGAACGGACTGGGCACGATGAACCCCGGCACATTGCGGTCGGCATCCTTCCCGCCGATCCGGGCGGCGATTTTTCCGTTCCGGTCATAGCGCAGCACGATGAGTTTGCCGGCATCGGCCGCAAAAACATCCTTCTCGCCCGCCGCCAGGCCGGTGAACCACGTTTTGGGGTCCGGCGACTCCCACCTGGCCACGCGCCCGCCCGTGGCGTCGAACACCTCGATGTGGTCGCGCAGTCCGGCGAAAATGGTTCCATCCCGGGCCACGGCGACGCAGGAGGCCGGCCCCGCCAGCGCCAATTCCAATCCCCGCCGGCCTTCGCGAGTCAGGCGATCAATGGAGTTGCCCGCGCACAGATAGAGTTGGTCATCCGGCCCGATGGCCAGCCGCCGGGCCTGCTTGCGCGGCGCCGGCCAGCGCGTGACTTCCTCGTAGGCGATGAGTTTGGGGTCGGTCTTCTGGAAACGGGAAACATCGTAGGCAAACGGGTTTGTCGTTCCCTTGTCCTGCGCGTTGGCTCCAGTGGCGCCGGCGAGTCCGAGAAGGGCGGCGGTCTTGGTGACGACCCCAAGGAATTCCCGCCGGTCAACAAGTTCAAATTCTGGTTTCATAATTGCCTCGCTGAGGAATGGCCGAGAACCTCCTTGGCGGACAAGGCTTGGGGAAGCCCGCAATCTTCATAGGCCGCACAACCCCGGCAAATCCCGGCGCTGATGCAGACCTGGCCGGCGGGCCGCACGGGATGGCGCGCGACCAGTTTGCCGGTAATGGCGGCCAGCCCGCCAAGAATGGCGTAGCGCAGTCCGTCGCGCAGAAACTGGCGGCGGCTGGCACCGGGATTTGGGGACCGTTTGCTCATGTCTCGACCGTTTCAAGAACATGCGCCATGTTGCGGCAATCTGCTAAACTTTTTTTGCGCAAGCCTTAACATTCGTTGGCTTGCTTCATCTGGGTTGGGAGAACCTCAATCCAAGGCCAAAGTGTGTTTCAACGCCGCATCCACGGCTTTCATCTGCGGGAAGTTCCCGAGCACGGAATCAATTTCATCATCCAGCACCGTCGTAAGGCTGTCTGTCATGATGACTGAATCCAATCGCAGGCCGGCAGTTTTGCCATCCGAAGAATTGACGCCAACAAAAATGCGACTTGGATGACCGCGCCGGGCAAGGTTGCTCGAAATCATGGCGACGATGGTTTGTTCCAACCCGCCGTCAAGATTGTTTCGCTGAATCACCAGCACGGGGCGGCGTTTGGCCGTGCGCAGATCGGAATTCGGGAAAAGCACCAGGACAACCTCGCCGCGCCGGGTCTTGGTCATAGATGTCGGCCTCCGGTCGTTCCCAATCTGCGGCGAACGTCTTCAATCGCCCGCGAAGTTTGGCAGCTTGAGCCCTGTCAATTCCGTGCGCCCGGAGGTCAACGCCTTTTGTTTCCATGAAGTTCACCAGCGCGTCACTTGCGCCGACAATGGAGTTGATCTCGTCTTGCAGTTTTTCGATTTGTTCTTTGATGGCCACTGCTTGGCGTAACTGGTCAACAGTAAGGTTGTGAAGCTGACTCATATGGCATGACAAAGATTGACCAGCGACGGCTGGGTGTCAAGGCGAGATTCCAATGTTTTGCACGGAGGAACAGGATACAGAGCGCAAGACAGGGATTAGGATCAAGATTGGGAGTGGCCGCCCAACATCATTTGGGTTGAGAGGGCGGGGAAACATCCAGGCAGACCAGGCGCGTGAGGTCGCGCGCCAGCAGGCGGCCACCGGCCAGGGCCATCGGCCCCCAGGCCTGGCCGCCTTTGAGCACTTGCGCCTGAGCCAGGAGCTTGAAGCGGGTGGAGGAGTCTTCTATCAAACTGAGTTGGCCATCTTCATTCATCACGAAAAAAAGGCCGTCCGCCAGCAGGAAGGGAGACCGCCCAAAAGAATCCACCGCCGGGCTGGCCCAGGCGATTTTGCCGTCAAGACCCAAGCAGACGAATTTTCCATCAGGCCGTGTGCCAAAGATGCAGCCATCGTGGAAAATGGGCGTGTGCTGGGTCGCGCCGAACACTTCCGGACCAAGCTTCCAGAGAGTCTCCGGCACAAGCTGGCCGCCCTGGTCCTGGAGTTGGAGGAGCATGCTTCCGGCGTTGTAGCCGCCGGCGAGCAGAATTTTCCCGCCATCCAGGACCAGCGGCGATGGCACGGTGGCGATGCTGATCTTCCATGCGGCGGTCTCCCACAGCAGCGTCCCGTCTTTGGCGGAGACGCCCGCCACGCCGCCGCTGCCGCAATAGACATAAAACCGCCGGCCGGCGAATTCCATCGGCATCACGGAAGAATGGGTCATTTTCCAGCCGTGCGGATTGGGCGCGCGCCAGAGGATTTTTCCGGTGTCCAGTTCCACGGCCACCAGCAGGGCATCGCGACCGCCGGGGGCCAGAATGGCGGCATTGGATTCCAGGAGCGGGCATTGGCCGGCGTACCACGGCGGGACGGTCGCACCAAATTCGCTGACCAGGTTGATTCCCCAGCGCAAGGCCCCCGTGTCGGCGTCCAGACAGAGGACATGGCACTTGGGGTCCATCGCCACGATGAATTTGTCCGAAAGCGCCGGCACGGTGCGGGTCATGCCGTGGTTGCGCTTGACGGGCATGGTGTAGGCGTAACGCCAGATTTCGCCGCCGTCGGCCAGCGAGAGACAGCGTAGCGCGTTCTGTTTTTTGTCGTAGTCGTAATCCATGAGGAAGACGCGTCCCTGGCGAACGACGACTCCCGCGTAACCCTCCCCGCAATCCACCGCCCACAACTGGCGCGGCCCGGCGGGTTCCCAGGCGCGGGCCAGCGGCGTGGTTTCCGGGCTGATGCCATCGCGATTTGGCCCGCGGAACTGGGGCCAGGAACCGGGGAGATTCGCGGGCTGGGCAGACCCCTGGATGAGTTTGCCGGCCAAAATTGGATTGACTGCCGCGGCGCCCTCGGCGCCGGGAGGTTGATCGGCGCCGGGAAGGCGCTCGGAAATGATGTCCCGGCTCTGCCGCGCCCACCAGAAAACCAACGCGGCGACGGCGAGAACCGCCGCGAGCAGCGGCAAGGCCAAAACATATCGGGAACGATCAAATTTCATCGCGGCACCCTGAGAACATTAACGTCCATGCGGTGGGGGAAACAATGTCAAAGCGCGACAGATTGGCAATCAATGGGCGGGTCCGCGGTCCAGGCGTCGGCCTCCAGCTCGAAGAGAAGGTGGTGGCGGCAGAGGCCGCACGGACGCCGTTGCGGGCAGGGTCCTTGGGGGTCTGGAGCCGTTAACCCGTTAGGACCCTTGCAAACATTGGTCTTTTTTGAGGTTGGACCCGTTAGGATAGCCGTCAGGAGGCGTTAGGGAGCCGTTAGGATGCTGTGAATTTGTTGTAAGATTTGTGCGTGGGTTGGACAGCCTTTGTCCAGGTGGGTTTGGCAGGATCAGGGTAAAAACAGAAAATCAAATATGAAAACGAAGACGACGTTGACAAGGGAGGGATTGTCCGGGACGCACCACTGGGTTTTGGAGCTGCCGGAGGTTGAGCCGTGGCCAGAGGCGGTCAGCGGCCCGGCTCTTCTGGATGAGTTGGAGCAGGTGCTGGGGCGGTTTGTCGTGCTGCCAAAATGGGCGGCGGAGACTTTGGCCTTGTGGATCGTGCATACCTACGCATTCCCGTTGCGCGATGTGAGCACGTATTTGGGGGTGGAGTCGCCGGAAAAGTGCTGTGGCAAAACGACGCTGCTGACGGTGCTCAGCGAGCTGGTCAACCGCCCGGTGGTCGCCGCCAACATCAGTCCGTCGGCGCTCTTTCGGGTGATAGAGGAAACGCGCCCGACGCTTCTGATAGACGAAGCGGACACGCTATTGCAGGGCAACGATGAACTGCGGGGGATATTAAACTCCGGTTATACCCGCAAGACGGCGTACGTGGTACGAGTGGCCAATCAATTGACGCATTACAATTTGCCAGGGCAGGGCGCCGGGAGGCGGCCCTGGCGCCAAAAGGAGGAGGCAGATGTCATGGCCCGGCGAACGGCCAGGACGGATCGGGGGGAGGCCCCGCCAAGCGAGGAGGCGGAGGCGGTCAGCCAGGGGGCGACCCGGTTGGTGCGGTATTCCTGCTGGTGTCCGAAGGTGATGGCGGCAATTGGGAGGCTGCCGGACACGCTGGCCGACCGTTGCATTGTGATCCGAATGCAGCGCAAGACGACGAATGAGGAATGTGAGCGGTTGAGAAACCTGGAGGCGGCGAAGCTGCGACGGCAGTGCGCGCGGTTTGTCCTGGATCACGCGGAAGGGATTGCCGGGGCGCGACCGGAAGTTCCAGGGAACTTGAACGACCGGGCGGGGGACATCTGGGAACCATTGCTGGCGCTGGCGGATTTGGCCGGGGGCGCCTGGCCGGAAAAGGCGCGGCAAGCGGCCACGGGATTGACGGGCAGCGCGCAGGAGAACAGTCCGATCGGGTCGTTGCTTCTGGATATTCTGATTTTGCTCGTCAAGGAAGGCTCGGAGCGCATCCACAGCCGGAAGCTGGTGGCGGGTTTGAACGGCGGGCGGGACCGGCCCTGGATGGAACTGAGGAAAGGGAAGGAGATCACCGAATTGTGGCTGGCCCAGCAATTGCGTCCGTATGCCATCCGGCCCAAAACGATATGGATCGAGAAGATCGCGGCGAAAGGGTATGTGAAGGAGGACTTTGGGGAGGCATTTCGGCGGTATATCCCGCGGTCGGAGATGGAAGCACTCATGCCGCGGCGCAAGAGGCCGCGGCGTAGCCCGATTCGACGATCGCGACAACTCCTACAGAAGGCCCGGAGGAGGCGAAGCCAGAGGTTGGGGCTGTTGAAGTTTAAACGGATTTAACGGATTTCACGGCTATGAAAGACATTTCAACGCAAAGTCGCAAGGCCGCAAAGCCGCAACCAAAGTGCTGGATCTGAATTGAAAATTAGTAGTTAGAACAACAGAAGGAAGCGCACCACGGGTGCGAATTGAGGATTTGTCATTTGTCATTGGGGCACATCGTTCGGGAAGTTTTGCCAAAAATGCGCAATTCTCTGGAATGGCAATGCAAAGCCGCAAGGGGACGAGTTTAACCGTCAGCACAATAACGGGAAGCGCACTAGAAGTGCGAACGGATTGCACGGATGGCACGGATTTGGAACAGAAGTTCAGAAGGTGTTGGTAATTGACGCCCTCCAAACGGCGTATGCCAGATGAATGGCTAATGGGTGACCCCGTCATTTGGATGCCAGGACATAAATTTCCAACCGTCCTCGCGATGAATCATGGTAACGATCAAGGAGTCAGAGCCTCTGGCCCTGCCTCTGGCGCTGGCTTCCGCATTAATAGTCAGAGCCGTAACGTCCGGGGACGTTGCCTCCTTTGACGTGACCTGGAACGCTGTCAAAATATCGAACAATAGGAGTTGTCCGTTTAGTCCATTTTTTTGACCTTCAATAATCGCCTTGCTTGCGGGGTCGAAACTGGACAAGAGCGTGTTGGTGTCGCGCCTGGCTGCAGCCCAGAGCATGGTCTGAAAGGCGGCTTCTGGCGTGGCATACCCCGCAAAGACGCAGGACTGTTTGGAAATTTTGCCCGTTGCGACGACTGCCGTTGGTGTTTTTTCAGCCCGCTGGCGTTCAAGCACGACATATCCTCCTATGGCGGCGGCAGCGACGACGGTTGTGGCGATAATAACTTTTTGGATTGTAGTCATAATAAAGATTTTGGTTGCGGCAATAACGGTTGAGGTTTTGGCGGCGGTTCCAGCCAGGACCGCGGAACAGGTCGTGGCTGCCAGTCCTACCGGCGCACTCTGGACGGCATTAGTAGAAAGGAGCAAGGCGAGCGCGCTGGCGCCAACGGTGACGCCGCGCCTGACGAAGAATTCGCGCAGCCTTTCCACGGCGCGACTGGTGCGCTTTTGCGCAGCCTCGTCACTGATGCCCAGGATTCGCGCCATCTCCAAGGCG
>JBEKOF010000109.1:0-14252 GCA_049522055.1 Verrucomicrobiota bacterium
AAAGGGCCAAGTCCCGGTCCGATTTCCAGAATCCTCTCCCCCGCCGCCACTTCCGCGGCGGCCACGATCCGCCGAACCTGGTTCTGGTCGTGCAGAAAACTCTGCCCAAGCGATTTGGACAGTTGCCAATCCCGCTCGGAGAGGATTTCGCGCATCTGGGATAATTTCATGTCGCGGGCAAGGCCGCGATGGCCTTTCGCAAGGCCCGCGTGGCGGCGGCGAGTTGGGACCGGGTGACGGTCAGGGGCGGCGTGAAGCTTATCACGTTGGCCGACTGGCCCTCCGCCAGGACGATGAAACCGGCGCGCAACATTGCGCGGACAATGCCCAGCGCCGCGGCGGACGCCAACGAGCCGTCGGGCCTCCGGATTTCCACCCCTGCCATCAAACCGGCCCCGCGGATTTCGATCTTGTATTTCGACGCCCCAATCGCCGCGCGAAGTTCTTGGAGCAGGAATGCGCCCAGAGCGGCGCTGCGTTCCGGGAGGTTCTTTTCCGCGATCTCCCTGATTTGCGCCAGCGCCATGGCGCAGCCAACCGGATGGCCCAGAAAGGTGCTCGTGTGGATGGCTTCGCCCGTGGAGCGCGGCCAGGCGGCATCCATCAGGCCGGCGCGGCCCACGCAGGCCGAGAGCGGAAATCCCCCCGTCAGCGCCTTGCCCAGGCAGATCAGGTCGGGAACGGTGGCGCTGTGCTCGCAGGCGAACCATTGGCCGGTGCGCCCAAAGCCGGTGTAAATCTCGTCAAGTATCAAAAGCGCCCCAAACTCGTCGCACAGCCCCCGCAACAGCGGCAGAAACCCGGCGGGCGGAACGCGGATGCCGCCCCGCGCCTGGATCGGCTCCGCCAACACCGCGCCCAAGGGCAGGGCCGCCGAGAGTTTGCGGATGTGCCGCTCCAGGCCGGCCAGCTCCGCGCCGCTCTTGGGGAAACGCGCCACGGAACTGAATCCGCCCAACTGCCGTCGAAACGGGCCGCGAAAATGTTCCCGGTGCGTGGCATTGAGCGCCCCGTAACCCAGGCCGTGATACGCGCCGGTGAACGTCACAATCCGATGCCGCCCGGTCGCCAGCACGGCCGTTTTCAGCGCCGCTTCCACCGCTTCAAAACCGGAATTGGTGAAGATGGTTTTGCCGGTCAGGCGCGCTTTTTTAGGGCGGCTGGCGCTCCACCGTTCAAAGGTGATGCGGCTCAGCTCGCGCGCCAGTTCCGCCTTGCGGGCGTGGGGATAAACGTCGCCCATGGCGTGGAGCAGCAACCCCATCTGCCGCCGCCCCGCCGCCACCACCCGCGGATTGGCGTGCCCTGCGGCCGCCACTCCAAAGGCCGCAGTCAAGTCGAGATATTTCCTGCCGGACCCGTCCCACACATGCGCGCCCCTGGCCCTCTCCCAGATCATGGGCGCGGAGAGGTCCGGCTCGATGGCCAGGATGTTCGGCGATTCGTAGTCCCGCAGCAGGCCCAGGATTCTTCGCGTGCGGGTCATGTCAACGTCAAACACCCCGCTGGTCCGGCGGCCAGATGAATTTTTGCATTTGCGGTTGGAAGCGCACCGGCAGCGCGTCGGCGATGAGCCTTTGGACCAGTTGCAGTCGCGTGATCGCCGTCTGGCCGGCGGGAACCAGGCGCAACGACTTATCCTGCTGATGCGGCCGCAGCGGCGACACCCACGAAAAAAGGACGGGACAGATTTTGTCCAGGTCGTGCGCGGCGAGATTTTGCCTGGCCCATTCATAATCCTCCACTGTCCCGATGACGAATTTGATTTCGTCGGAGCCTTTTAAATGCGCCAAATTCTCCCAGCGATTGCGCTCCACTTCACCGCTGGAAGGGCATTTCAAGTCCATGATGCGCCGGACGCGCGGATCCACCCCGCCGATGTCCAGCGCGCCGCTGGTTTCCAAAAGGACCGTGTAACCGCCGTCGCACAATGATTTCATCAAAGGCAGCGAGTTCTTTTGGAGGAGCGGTTCCCCGCCGGTCAATTCCATCAAGGGCAGTCGCATTCCCGTCTCGGTTTTGCGAAATGGCTCCGCCAGTTCATCCACGCGGCCCGTGATCTCCGCCAGCGTCATCTCGCGCCCCTCGGTGAAGGCAAAAGCGCTGTCACAATAGGAGCAGCGCAGATTGCACGCCGTCAGGCGGATGAAGACACACGGCCACCCCGCAAAAGTGCTTTCGCCTTGCAGGCTCAAATAAATCTCGTTGATGGTCAGCGATTCAGGCATCGGGGAGAGTCTAGCATCAGGGAAGCGAATTGGCGACTGTATAGTTGCATGGCGTTGTTCCGGGCGCGCATCCCCACATGGCCGCCGCGCGATTTGCCGATTCCTGTTCTCCGGCATGACCCGCCCCCCCAGCAAGAAGCTCGACTTCTCTTTGCCGGGGTTCTTATCCTAAAGCATGAAGGCAAAATGAGAGGATTCCTTTATATGCGCGATTTTCGGCGGATTAAACCGCGGACGCTGGCGCTGGCGCTTGGGCTGCTCCTGGCGGCCGGATGGCGGGGATTTGAGGCCTGCGCCGGCGAAGGGGGGCAGGCCGGTGCCGCGGCGCCGGCGCCGCCGGCCGATGTTGTCAATTATACGTATACGGTTGTCAATACTTTTCCTCACGACCCGCGCGCGTTCACCCAGGGTTTGCTTTTCCTGGATGGCAAATTGCTGGAAAGCACCGGCTTGACCAATCAATCCAGCCTCCGCGAGGCCGATCTGGCCACCGGCAAAGTATTGCGGCGAATTCCCGTGCCGGGCCAGTTTGCCGAAGGACTGGCTCTGCTGGACGGCAAACTCTATCAACTCACCTGGCGGGGGGGAAAAGCGTTCGTCTATGACCTCAAAACCTTTGACAAGGAGAAGGAATTCTCCTACGCGGGGGAGGGCTGGGGCCTGACCACCGACGGCCATTGGCTTATCATGAGCGACGGCACAAGCGTGCTTCGCTTTTTCGATCCGGCGACCTTCCACATGGACCATTCCATCAATGTCACCCGGCGCGGCGATCCCCAGCCCAACTTGAACGAATTGGAGTACGTCAAAGGCGAGATCTTTGCCAACATCTGGAACACCGACTGGGTCGCGCGCATTGATCCGCTCACGGGGAAGATTGTGGGGATGATTGATTTCAGCAATTTACTCCCGCTCGCCGACCGCGACCCGGAGCACACAGATGTCCTCAACGGCATTGCCTACGACCCGGCGGGGGATCGTTTGTTCGTCACCGGCAAGAACTGGCCCAAGGTTTTTGAAGTCCGCCTCAAGAAAAAATGAAGGTCGGAAGGCTCTTTCAAGCCGGCAAAAAATAAGGAAAGACCGGGCTTGACGCCGGCGCGGCGGCGGAGAGAATTCGCCGTTGACAAGACCCGCTGTCCAAGAGGATTGTCCAAGCCGGGATGGCATGGGTCATGCCATTTCAAGTGATGCGGCCCAAGCGTGCTCATGCAAGAGCCTGAACTCAGTCAATCCAAAGAATCGGCGCCTCCAGCCACCAAAGCCCTCCGGGCCTTGTTGGTGGAAGACTCGGAAACGGACGCGGCTTTGGTCGTCCGCTCCCTGGAACAAAGCTACCAGGTCCACTTCCGGCGCGTGCAAGATGCCGCCGGGATGGAGGAGGCGCTGCGCCAGGAGGCCTGGGATGTGGTGCTCTGCGATTATGGGCTGCCGGCGTTTGGCGTTTTCCCCGCCATGGAACTGCTCGCGCGGCGCCAATTGGACCTTCCGTTCCTCGTCGTCTCAGGCGAGGTTGGGGAGGACGTGGCGGTGGAAACCATCAAGGCTGGCGCCCACGACTACATCATGAAAGACAGGCTCACGCGCCTGGCGCCCGCCATCGAGCGTGAAATTGCCCGGGCGCAAACTCGACGCGATCATGACCGCCTGCTCCGCAAAGCAGCCTGGCTGGCGGCCATCGTTGATTCCATGGCCGAAGCCGTCATCGGCGCGGATTTGGACGGCAAGATCACCAGTTGGAACGCCGGGGCGGAGACCCTTTACGGTGTCCCGGCGCCAGAGGCCATTGGGAGCGCGCTGGTGACGCTGGCCCCGCCGGCATTGCAAGCCGAGACACGGCAGATGTTGGAAGCCATCCGCAAAGGAGAGCCGGTGGCTGATTTTGAAACAACCATCCTGACCCGCCGCGATGGGACGCCGGTGGATGTTGCCTCGGCGGTTTCCGCAGTGAAGGACCAAACCGGGCAGGTCATTGGCATCGCCATTGTGGCCAGCGACATCACGGAACGCAAAGAGGCGGAGAGGGAACACAGGAAAATGATCGCCGAGCTGAAGGAAACGCTGGCCCAAGTGCGCCAATTGCACGGCCTGCTCCCCATTTGCGCCTCCTGCAAAAAAATCCGCGACGAAAAGGGAAACTGGCAGGCGCTGGAGTCGTATATCTCGGGGCATTCCGAGGCGGAGTTTTCCCACTCCATCTGCCCAACTTGCGCCCAGTCGCTTTATCCCGATTTTGTCGCCAAGTTGTGATCAGTAACGGTAATGTTCCGGCTTGTAGGGGCCGTCGGGGGAGACGCCCAAATACTCGGCTTGTTTGCGGGAAAGGCGCGTCAGTTTGACGCCGATCTTTTCCAGGTGCAGGCGCGCCACTTCTTCATCGAGCTTCTTGGGGAGACGATAAACGGCGGGCTGATAAGATTCCCGGTTCCTCCACAAGTCCAGTTGGGCGAGCACCTGGTTGGAAAAGGAATTAGACATCACAAAGCTGGGATGCCCGGTGGCGCAGCCCAGGTTGACCAGCCGCCCTTCCGCCAGCAGATAAATGCTGTGGCCGTCCGGGAAAGTGTACTTGTCCACCTGCGGCTTGATGTTGAGACGCTGGATCCCGGGGCGCGCGGTCAGGCGGTCCACTTGAATCTCGTTGTCGAAATGGCCGATGTTGCAGACGATCGCCTGGTCTTTCATCTTTTCCAGGTGGGCCAGCGTGATGACCTCGGTGTTCCCGGTGCAGGTGACGTAAATATCGGCCCGGCCGAGCGTCTCCTCCACAGTGGTCACCTCAAATCCTTCCATGGCCGCCTGCAAAGCGTTAATGGGATCAATTTCCGTGACAATGACCCGCGCGCCAAAACCGCGCAAGGAATGGGCCGAACCTTTGCCCACGTCACCGTAACCGCATACCACCGCCACCTTGCCGGCGACCATCACGTCCGTGGCGCGTTTGATGCCGTCGGCCAGCGATTCGCGGCAGCCGTAAAGATTGTCGAACTTGGATTTGGTCACCGAGTCATTGACGTTGATGGCCGGCACGAGAAGTTTTCCCGCCTCCTTCATCTGGTAAAGACGATGGACGCCGGTGGTGGTTTCTTCGCTCACGCCTTTCCAGTCTTGGGCGACGCGATGCCAGAAGCCGGGACGCTCCTGGAGCACGCGTCGCAACAGCTTCTTGATCACATCCTCCTCGCGCGAGGCGCTGGCGGTCTTGACCCACCCGTCGCCGTTTTCCAATTCGTAGCCTTTATGAATCAGCAGCGTCGCGTCGCCGCCGTCGTCCACGATCAACTCCGGGCCTAATCCGCCGGGATGGGAGAGGGCCTCCAGCGTGCAATCCCAGTATTCTTCCAGCGTCTCGCCCTTCCAGGCGAAGACCGGCACACCCGTCGCGGCCATGGCGGCGGCGGCATGGTCCTGGGTGGAAAATATATTGCAACTGGCCCAGCGCACCGAGGCGCCAAGCGCCGCCAAACTCTCAATCAGCACGGCCGTTTCAATGGTCATGTGCAGCGAACCGGTGATGCGCACCCCCGCCAGCGGCTTGCGGGCCGCGTATTTGCGCCGGATGGACATCAGACCCGGCATTTCGTGCTCCGCAATATCAATGGCTTTGCGCCCGTATTCGGCCAGGCTCAAGTCTTTGACCTTGAAATCGGGTTGGCCGTTGCCGCCCTTCGCGGCGGCAGGGCGGGCCTGTTGGGCGCGGCGCGCAGACGATAATTTGACGGCAGGCATGGGTTTCATCAGATTTTTAAGCTGGATTATTTCGCGGCCTTTTTGAGTTCGGCAACCTTGTCGGTTTTTTCCCAAGTGATGCTGGCCAGGTCGTCAATTTTTCCGAAGTGGCCGTAGTTGGTTGTCTTGGAGTAGATCGGGCGCAGGAGGTTGAGCTGCTTGATAATCGCGGCGGGCTTGAAGCTGAACACGGCCCTTACGGCCTCCTCAATTTTCTCGTCGCTCACCTGCCCGGTGCCAAAAGTGTCCACACAGACCGACACCGGGTCGGGGTAACCGATGGCGTAGGCGAATTGGATTTCCGCGCGGGTCGCCAGGCCCGACGCCACGATGTTCTTGGCCACGTAACGGCCCATGTAGGAGGCGCTCCGGTCCACCTTCGACGGGTCCTTGCCGCTGAAGGCGCCCCCGCCGTGACGTCCCATGCCGCCATAGCTATCCACAATAATCTTGCGCCCGGTCAGGCCCGTGTCCCCCTGCGGGCCGCCCACCACGAAACGTCCGGTCGGGTTGATCAGAAACCGGGTGCTTTTGTCGAGCATTTCCGCCGGCAGCACTTTGCGGACAATTTCCCGGATGATGAAATCCTTGATCTCCTTGTGCTTCACATCGGCGGCGTGCTGGGTGGAGACCACCACGTTGACGACCCGCACCGGCCGCCCGTTTTCATACTTGACGGAGACCTGGGTTTTGGAGTCCGGCCGCAGCCAGGCCACCTTGCCGCTCTTGCGCACCCGGTTGAGTTCGCGGCTCAGCCGGTGGGCGAACATGATGGGCGCGGGCATCAACTCCGGCGTCTCATCGCAGGCGTAGCCGAACATCAATCCCTGGTCCCCCGCCCCCTGCTCGGCCGTCTCCTTGCCCTCCGCCGCCCGCGCGTCAACGCCCTGGGAGATATCCGGGCTTTGCCGCGTGACCAGATTGGTGATGAAGACCTTGTCGGCGTGAAAAACGTCCTCCTCGTTGACGTAGCCGATCTGGCGAATCGCCTCCCGCACCAGTTCATTGATGTGGACCCCCGCTTTGCTGGTGATTTCCCCGCCCACCACCACGATGTTGCTTTTGGCGTAAGCCTCGCAAGCCACGCGGCTGCGCGGGTCGCCCGCCAGGTAGGCGTCCAGCACCGCGTCGGAAATGGTGTCGCACACTTTGTCAGGATGGCCCTCGCCCACCGATTCGGAAGAAAAGATAAAGGACTTGTTCATGCTTTAATTCATAATTAGTTTACATATTGACGTATCTTGATAGGAAGATATAATGTTTTCCTAATGCGTCAACCTTTTTTTGCATGTCGGCCATTTTAAAATCCCTGCGGGCGCTGTCCGACCCCACGCGGCTGCGCATCATGGCGTTGCTGGTGCGGCATGAATTGTCGGTCAACGAATTGCAGGAGATCACCCGCCTGGGGCAGTCCCGCATTTCGACCCACCTGGGGTTGTTGCAGGAATCGGGCCTGCTGGAATCGCGGCGGGAAGGCAAGCGGACGTTTTACAAAATCACCTCCCCGGCGGAGGGCGTGGCGGGGGAATTCATCCGTTTGGCGGTGCGGGGCGCCGGCGAGTTGCCCGACCAGGCGGCCGACCAGCTCAATCTCAAGCGCGTCCTCCTGCGCCGCTCGCAGCAGGCCCAGCTCTATTTCAACCAGGTCGCCGGGCGGTTTGATCGCAGCTATGGGCCGGGCCGGTCCTGGCAGGCCTTTGGCCAGTTGCTGCTGCGCATTCTGCCCCCGATCGTCGTCGCCGATTTGGGCGCGGGCGAAGGGCTGCTCAGCGAATTGCTGGCCCGCCGGGCCCGCCACGTCATCGCCGTGGACAACTCCGAGCGGATGGTGGCTTTCGGGGCCGGCAAAGCCAAAAAGAACAAGATCAAGAACCTGGAATTCCGCCTCGGCGATTTGGAGAATCCCCCCATTGAGCCGGCCAGTGTGGATGTGGTCATTTTAAGCCAAGCCTTGCACCACGCCGCCAGCCCCGAACAATCCATCCGCAGCGCCCACGCCATTTTGCGGCCGCGCGGCCAGATCATGATTCTGGATTTATTGCTCCACAACTTCGAGCAGGCCCGCCAACTTTACGGCGACCGCTGGCTCGGTTTTGCCGAAAGCGATTTGCAGAAATGGCTCGAAAGCGCCGGCTTTAGAAAAATCGAGGTGACGGTCGTGGCCCGCGAAGAGCAGCCTCCCCATTTCCAGACCATTCTGGCGGGGGGCGAGAAATAATCGCCCTTTGGAACTCATCGCCCATGGATTCGACAATGCGTGACTTCACATCTCGAACCCGGAGCCGGCCTAACGCCTCTTGTCCATCGGAACGTAATGAGTTTCCGTCGGCCCGGTATAAATCTGGCGGGGCCGGCAAATCCGCCTTCGGGGATCGTCCATCAGCTCCTTGAAATTGGCGATCCACCCCGGCATCCGCCCGATGGCAAACATCACCGTGAACATCTCCGTCGGAATCCCAATCGCCCGCATCATGATCCCGCTGTAAAAATCCACGTTGGGATACAACTTGCGCTCCACGAAATACGAGTCATGCAGCGCCGCCTCCTCCAGCTTCCGGGCGATGTCCAGCAACGGATCCTCCCGGTGCAGCGTGTGCAGCAGCAAGTCCGACGCCGCCTTGATGATCTTGGCCCGCGGATCGTAATTCTTGTAAACCCGGTGCCCGAATCCCATCAGCCGCTTCCCGCTCTGCTTGTCCTTTGCCGCCGTGATGAATTTCCGCCCATCGTCGCCCCCGCTGTGGATTTCCTCCAGCATCGTGATCACCGCCTGGTTGGCCCCTCCGTGCAGGGGCCCCCACAGCGCGCAAACCCCCGCCGCCGCGCTGGCGAACAGATTCGCCTCGCTTGACGCCACCATCCGCACCGTGGAGGTCGAGCAATTCTGCTCGTGGTCGGCGTGCAGCAGAAAAATCAAATCCAGCGCCTTCACCACTTCCGGCTTCAGCTCATAACTCTCGTACGGGTCCGAAAACATCATGTGCAGAAAGTTGGCCGTGTACTTGTAGCTGGGCTTCGGATACACAAACGGCAGCCCCCGCGACTTCCGGTACGAAAACGCCGCGATGGTCCGCACCTGGGACAACAGCCGCGCCGCCTGCACATCGAAATGCTGCGCATCCGACGGGTTCATCAACCCTGGATAAAAACAACTGCTGGCATTGATCATGGCCGAGAGCATCGCCATCGGGGGCGCGGACGGGGGAAACCCCTCGAAATGATGCTTCATTCCTTCATGCAAATTCTCATGTTGTGTCAACAAGTCCGATAACCGCGCCAACTGCCCCCCCGCCGGCAGCTTCCCGTAAATCAGCAAATAGGCCGTTTCAATGAACGTGGACTTCACCGCCAGTTCCTCGATCGGGATGCCGCGATAGCGCAAAATCCCCTTCTCTCCGTCAATAAAAGTCACCGCGCTCCGGCACGCCCCGGTGTTCGCGTAGCCGTCATCCAGCGTGATGTATCCCGTCATATCCCTCAGCGTCGAAATATCCACGGCCTTCTCTCCTTCGCTCCCGATTGTTGTCGGCAACTCGTAAACGCGTCCATCCAAATTCAATTGCGCTTTCTCATTCATATTTGTTTTATACCTTATACACCCTTTGCCCCGAATTGCCACTCCTTTTTCTCACTCCACAGGGCGCCGCCCTTTCCATGAGAAAGTTGACGATGCCCTGGATGCCGGCTGAGGCTGGCCCCCCTTCCGGGAGACCCTGGCGGCAGTTCAACCCATCGCCATGGCCGCGCTGCTGATTTCCAGAAGCTCTTTGGTGATGTTGGCCTGGCGCAGCTTGTTGTACTCCAGGGTGAGGTCCTTGATGAATTGATTGGCGTTGTCGGTGGCGCTTTTCATCGCCACCATGCGCGCGCTGTGTTCGCTCGCCTTGGCTTCCAGCAGGATTTGATAAATCTGAAAATTCAGGCTGTGCGGCAGCAGCGCCGCCAGCACGTGCTCCTGATCCGGCTCAAAGAGAAATTCGCCCCTCTGCTCCGGCAACGACCCCGCCTTTTCCGCGCCCATGCCCGAGTGCACCGGCGCGACTTCCCCGACCGGCAAAAGCTGGCGGACCTGCGGCTTCTGGGCCAGGGTGGAGATAAAATTGGTGAACACTATATCAATCCGGTCCACCTCCCTCTGGAGGAAGAGGCCCTGCGCAAATTTTGAAATCGCCCGGGCCTCCGCGAACAGCGGCGCGTCCTTGTAGGTGAATTCGGCCAGCACCTTGCGTTTGGTGCGCGCCAGGTATTGCGAGCCTTTGCGCCCGGCCGCCACAAACACCGCCTCAGCCTCAAACTTGGCCGCCTCGCGCATCAGATTGCTGTTCAGCCCCCCGCACAATCCCTTGTCCGTGCTCACCAGGATCACGCAGCGGGCCGTCCCCTCCCGCTGCTCCAAAAAGGGATGCCGGGCCTCCTGGGTCTCCGCCGCCACGGCCGCCAGCACCTTGTTCATCAGTTGCGCATAAGGCCGCCCGGCCAGCGCCGCCAACTGCGCCTTGCGCATCTTGGACGCCGCCACCATTTGCATCGCCTTGGTGATCTGGGCGGTGTTCTTGACCGACTTGATCCGCCGCCGGATGTCGCGCGTGCTGGGCATGGTTTATCGGTAAGTCTGTTTGAATTCCCCCGCCGCCGCCTTCAATTCGGCGACCAGCGCGTCGCTCAGCGCCTTCTCGTTGCGGATCTTCTCCATCAAACCCGGCTTGCGGCTCACCAGATAATCACTCAGCTTGCCCTGAAAATCCTTGATCTTGTCCACTGCCACATCGTCCATGAGGGAATTTTGCACCGTCCACAACACCGCCACCTGCGCTTCCATGGCGATGGGATTGTATTGCTGCTGTTTGAAAACTTCCACAATCCGCTTGCCGCGCTCCAGTTGCGCCTGCGTCTTGGCGTCCAGGTCCGAGCCGAATTGGGCAAAGGCCGCCAGTTCCCGGAATTGCGCCAGGTCCAGCTTCACCCGCCCCGCCACCTGTTTCATCGCCTTGACCTGCGCGGCCGAGCCGACCCGCGATACGGAAAGCCCCACCGAAATCGCCGGCCGAATCCCCTGATAAAACAAATCCGTTTCCAGGTAAATCTGGCCGTCGGTGATCGAAATCACGTTGGTGGGAATATAGGCCGAAACGTCGCCCGCCTGCGTTTCGATGATCGGCAGCGCCGTCAGCGAGCCGTTCCCGTATTTCTCCCCCACGCGCGCCGACCGTTCCAGCAAACGGCTGTGCAAATAGAAAACGTCCCCTGGATACGCTTCCCGCCCCGAGGGGCGCTTGAGCACCAGCGATACCTGGCGATACGCCACCGCGTGCTTGGATAGATCGTCGTAAATGATCAGCGCGTCCATGCCGTTGTCCATGAACCATTCTCCCATCGCCGCCCCGGCGAAGGGGGCCAGATACTGGTTGGTGGCCGAATCCGAGGCGCACGCGCTGATGATGATCGTGTACGGCATCGCCCCGGCCTCCTCCAACACCGCCACCACTCGGGCCACGTTGGATTGCTTCTGGCCCACCGCCACGTAGATGCAATAAAGCGGACGGTAGCTCGTGTCCTTGGCCTCAGCCGCCGCGCGATTCAACCGCGCCTGGCTGATGATCGTGTCTATCCCAATCGTCGTCTTGCCCGTCGAACGGTCCCCGATGATCAATTCCCGCTGCCCGCGGCCTATGGGAATCATCGCGTCAATGGCCATGATCCCCGTCTGCACCGGCTGGCTCACCGGTTTGCGGCGGATGATGCCCGGCGCAATTTTTTCCACGGGATAATTCGTCTCCGCCGCGATCGGCCCTTTGCCGTCTATCGGCAAGCCCAGCGAATTGACCACCCGGCCCAGCAGGCCCTTGCCGACGGGAACCTGCAAAAGATTGCCGGTCGTGCGCACCTCGCGCCCCTCCTTGATGGCCGTGTAGTCGCCCAGAATAATCGCCCCGACTTCTGTTTCCTCCAGGTTCAGCGCCAGCCCCACAATGCCGTCTCCGAAATCCAGCATCTCGTTGAGCATCGCGTCGGAGAGACCCTCGATCTTCGCCACGCCGTCGCCGATTTCCCGCACCGTGCCGACGTTTTGTTTGGTAACACCGGTTTTGACACCCGAGATTTGGGCCTCAATTTCTTGCAACGATGTGCTCATAAATTCTTGCTAAAACTTTCCTGCAACGCGGTCAACCGCGCCTGCACGCTCCCGTCATAAACATCCCCCCCCACCTGGATGCGCACGCCGCCGAGCAGGGCGGGATTTTGCGTGAAAATAAAATTCAACCCCCCCCCATAAGTCCGCGCCAGGTCCGCCTGCAACTGCGCCTGGAACGCGGCCGGCAGCGCCGTGGCGCTTTCGATCCGGGCCGTGCGCCGCGCCACCTCCAGCTTCACCAGCCGCTCGAACTGCGACAAGACAGGCAGAAAGCCGCGCGGCTTCTGTTCGATCACCAGCCGCACCGCCTCCCGCACCCGGTTGTCCTCCAGCAGCCCGTTGACCTGGCAACTGCGAAACAGTTGGCGGGCCTCATGGCGGGCTTGTTTGGTAATCTTCATCTGCGCCGGGGTGAATTCAGGCCGCCAACTGCCGCCGGGTTTCCTCGGCCAGCCGCTGCTGGTCCTCGGCCGTCAGCACTTTTCCGGTCACCGCGCTGGTCGTTCGCACCACCAGCAGGCCCACGTCCCGCTTCAATTCCACCAGCATCCGGTCCCGTTCCAGCGCCGTCGCCTCCCGCGCCTTGGCGATGATTTGCTCCGCTTGCGCGATGGCCTTTTGCGTCTCCTGTTCGCGCACCCGGCCCGCCGCCTCCCGCGCTTCTTCGATCAACTTGGTCGCCTGCTCATTCGCCTTGTCCAGCGCCTCTCTCTGCAGGGCTTCCGAGCGGGCGAGCTCCTCTTTGATTTTTCCCGCCTCCGCCAGGCTCTCGGCGATGGTCTGGCGGCGATCCGCCAGAACTTTGAGGATCGGTTTGTAGGCGAACATCCGCAGGAGGATCGCCACCACGCTGAAACTCACCACCTGCGCGATAAAGTGCGGCAAATCCCATGCAAATTTGTGCGCGATCTCCTCGCCCGTTTGGGCCAGGTCGCTTCCGACGCTGGCAAATATCATCAATTGATTCATAAATCGCGATGGAGCGGGCGCGGAGCCGGTGGACTCCGCGCCCGGCAATCAGTGAGGGAGAAGGAAGATCGCGTAGAACACGATGGCTTCAGACAAGGCCATGCCGAGCACGGCCAGGGTGATCACTTTTCCGAATGCGCCGGGATTGCGTCCCACCGCTTCCGATGCCTTCATGCCGACCAGTCCCACGCCGATGGCCGAACCCAGTCCGGCCAATCCAACGTGGATGCTCCCGCTCATTTCTCCCAACATAGGCGTTACCATATTTCTGCCTTTCTTTGCTTTGTTTCTTCAACGGTCCCCGCGATTGAACACGGTCAGCCCGTCGAAATTGTCAATTCCTAGTGCGCGCCGCCTTCTCCTGCTCCTCGTCGTGCTGGCAGATCAGCGCCGTGAACACGGCCGTCAACAGCATGAACACCAGCGCCTGCACTATCCCCACCAGCAGTTCCAGAAAATAAAACGGTACCGGCAGCAGCGCGCTGAACACCGCCTTGGCCCACGCCGGATGCTGCACCGTGTTGGACAACGCGTCCAGCAGGTTCTCCCCCGCAAATATGTTTCCATAAAGACGGAAGCTCAGCGAAATCGGCCGAAACGCGATCGAGAGCAACTCCAGAAAACCCACCAGGAAAAACACCACGATCATCATGTACTTGATGAACCCGCTGTTCTCCCCTTTGGGGCCGAAAATGTGCAGCGCGAATCCCCACACGCCATCGGACTGCAGCGCCCAAACCAGCCAGCATACCATGAACATCGCCGCCATCGCCGAGGTCATGTTCAAGTCCGCGTTCCCGCCCCGCAACCACGGGCGCGGGTTGGCCGTGTCCATATCCCATCCGATCGTTCCCACACCGGGCAGCAGCCCAAACCAGTTGGTGAATAAAATGAAGATAAAAATCGTGGCAAAAAACCAAAACGTTTTCTCCACCAGCTCAGGCCCCAGCACCCCTTCCAAAAAATCGTGAAGGCTTTCCACCATCCATTCCCAGTAATTCTGCGCCCCGTCGGGAACCGCTTTCACATTCCGACAGGCGATCCGGGCGAAAATAATGACCCCTGCCGCCACGATCCATGTCACCAGCATCGAACTGGTCACCGGGAACGGCCCGATGTTAAAAATATCCGGGGCATTGGCGGACAAGCCCTCTATCCTGGCCTGCTCGGTCGCCGCTCCGCCGGCCGGCGCC
>JBEKOF010000110.1:0-14143 GCA_049522055.1 Verrucomicrobiota bacterium
GTCGCAACTCCGCCGAGTTCTCCGAGAGCCGCTTGCAGCCGCCCATCGCGACAAGCCTCTTGCCGATGAAGCCGATAAGAAACTCGCCGCCATTGACGAGATAAACCCACTCGATTGCCATGAGGTCGGCCTCGTCATCCTGCTGACTCATGCCCAAGGTAAATCCCACGATGGCGCTGCGATGAAGCGCCAGCATCTGTTCTTGGTGTTCGGGTTGGTAACGAGTGAGTTGTATAGATTTGATGCAATATATCCGGCTGGCCAAACGGCGTCGCCAACCAAGCAGCGAACCCCGGAAAACTTATTGCAGAAAGGCGCCATTCGGCACAAGTGTCTCTTTTTAAACTGCTTGACAGGAGCCATGATTCTGGCCGAGCGAGTTCAGGCGACCGTAGCAGGGGTCACTGATTCAAAACCATTCATTTTTTGGAAGGATTTCTGACCACCAATTTCACCGATTTCACGGATGGGAAATCCGTCGGATCTTATCCGTGCTATCCGTACCACTATATGAAAAAATCGCGCATTCCAACAAGATTTTCCGAATCACCTCCCCGAATGACAAATGACAAATGCTCAATGACAAATTCTCAATTCAGACTCATCCCTTTGCTTGCGGCTTTGCGGCTTTGCGACTTTGCGTTGAAATGTCTTTCATATCCGTGAATTCCGTGAAATCCGTGGTCCATCTCCTTCGGTTGCGGCCCGTCGCGCCGCCAGCTCCTCTGCCGGATACGTCCAGATCTCCGCCAGAGTCGGATGATAATGCGGCATCCCGGCCAGCTCCTCCACCGTCATTCCCTTGCGCATCCCGGCCACGATCTCGTGGATCAGCTCCCCGCCCATCGGCCCCACGCACGCCCCGCCGATGATTTCCCCGCTTCCCGGGTCCGCCAGCAATTTCACAAACCCGTCCTTCGCCTCCATGATCAACGATTTCCCGTGGTCCGCGAATGGATGACTGGCCGCCAGGAACGGCGCGCCCTGCTCCCGCGCCTCCTTTTCCGTCAGCCCAACTGCCGCCACCTGCGGGTCTGTAAAAACCACCCTCGTCAGCAGCCGGTAATCCATCCGCCGCTTCTTCCGCGGATGCGCGATATTGTGCGCCGCGATCTCCCCTTGCTCCACCGCCAGATGCACCATCTCATGCGGCCCCGTGCAATCCCCCGCCGCGTAAATATTCGGCGCGCTGGTCCGCATCTCCGCGTCGGTCACTATCCGGCCCTGCTCCGTCCTCACCCCGGTCTTCTCCAGCCCCAGCCCCGCCGTGTTGGCCCTCCGCCCCGTCGCCACCAGAATCTCCTCCGCCACCACCCGCCGCCTCCGTCCCTGGTGCTCGAAGGCCACCCCCTTGCTGCCTCCCTGCCGGAACGCGCCCGCCAGCCGCGTCGGCGCGAAAACCGCCACCCCTTCCCGCCGCAACACCTGCTCCAGCGCCGCCGCCGCGTCCGCGTCGGACTCCCGCAACAACTGCGCGCTCCGTTGCACGAGCGTCACCTTCACGTCCATCCGGCAAAAAAACTGCGCCAGCTCCACCGCCACCGCCCCGCCCCCCAACACCGCCAGCGAGCGCGGCAGTGCTTCGAGACTAAGCGCCTCGTCGCTCGTCAAAAAACCCGCCTCCGCCAAACCCGGGCACGGCGCCGCCGCCGCCGTTGAACCGGTGCTGATGATGAAATGCCGGGCTGTCAATACTCGCCGTCCGCCCGGCGCCCCTTCCAGCCCCACGCGGTTCCGGTCCAGGAAACGGGCGCGCGCCCGCAGAAAAGCGAACGCCCCTCCGCTCAACTGCCGCCGGCGGTCCTCGGCGAACTCCTTCACCATCGCCCTTTTCCGCGCCATCACCTTCGCAAAATCAAAGCCCGCTTTGGGAATCCGCAGCCCCCACGTCGCCCCCTGCCGCGCCAGATGCAGCACCTCCGCCGCGTAGAGCAGCGCCTTGCTGGGCATGCAGCCGCGCAGGATGCACAGCCCTCCCGCCTCCGCGCCACCCTCTATCACCACCGCCCGCAGCCCCGCCGCCGCCGCCGTCCGCGCCGCCGCGTACCCGGCGCTGCCGCCGCCCAAAACGGCGACATCATATTCGGGAGATTTGCGGCCAGCCGGCAACACCCGCTCATCCTAACCGCACAGCCCCAATCCGCAATGGGAGAATCCGCAATGGGCGAATTGACATCCCCGCGCCCCTGTGCCACTCTGAAACCATGGATACCATCATCTATCCCCGCAGCTGTTACGAAACGATGGACGGCTGGATGTACCTGCCTCGTTACATTGATAAAATCCGCCTGCACCTGGCCGGCAAACTCCACTCCGATTACACCGAAAACCTCGGCAAGGGCTTCGACGCCCTCTGGCTCAAATACGCTGGCCTCACCCACGACCAGATGCTCGCCGTGGTCAAAGACTCCATCACCGACGGCCAGGTCTGCGATTGGGTCCGGCAGCGCGTCAAAAAATCCCCCGCCGATAAAGCCGCCCATCGCGCCGACATGTTGAGCCGTCCCAAAGCCGAGGATGCCAACGCCGTGGCCCGCCTGCAAATGCGCAAGGCAGAAGCCGGCGTCGCCCATCGCGACGACATTCGAACCTTCGTGGACTGCATTGACGCCGACGAAAAAAGAACTTAGAGCGGTTTAACCAATAATACAGCCGCAATATCTCGTCGGATGTCGTTGTGAATCAACGCTTTAATGCAATCTTCAAAAGACTTCTGCGGCTGCGCTTGCCATGAAAATGCCCGAGCCGTTCCATGCCGCATGCGCGAGGTTTTCCAACGCAGACACAGCGCGGCGGAGCCGCCGCCAAAAGTATTGAACCTCCGATTTCTCCAATTTCTCCGTTTTTTGCATCTCACGGATTTCACGGATTTGCCACCTTTGCGGACCTCCCGGATTTCATCCTCGCCATCCGTGGTAGATTCTCTTATAGAACTTTACATGGAGCAAAATGATCAGACCGCGCCGCCGCATTAAAAATTATCTCGCAGTTTGCCTCACTTTGCTCTGGCTGCTTTCGCCGGCTTTTTTCTGCCACGCCCAAACCGCTTCCCAGTCTCCCGTCCTGCCGCGCCACAAAATCCAGGTCAGCGATCCCGCCCTGGCGGGCCGCCTGGTGGCCGGCGGCGCCCGGCTCATCGCCGATTACGGCGCTTTCCAGATCTATGACGCCGACCAGGCGGCCGCCGCGCTGGCCGGTCAGGCCGCCGCGCGCGACAACTATAACCTCATCCTCCTCAACGCCGCCCGGCTCGACACCTCCCTGCCCGAAATCCAGTCCCTGCGCAAAGCCGTGGGTGCTTTCGCCGGAAAGCGATTGCACCTCATTCAATTTGCCGGCCCGCCGCTGCCCGCCTGGCGCGAAGACCTGCTCCAGGCTGGCGCGCAGATCGTGAGCTACATTCCTCTCAACGCCTGCCTCGTCTATGGCGACTCCGCCGCCATCGCCCGCCTCCAGTCCCTGGCCGCCCAATCGCCGCACATCCAGTGGGACGCCGCCTACCGCGATGATTACAAAATTCATCCCGCCGCCAGGAGCCTCGATGCCAAAGGCAACCCGCGCCAGATCGGCACCGAATGGTTTGCCGTTCAGATGGTGGCCGACGCCGGGGCCAATGCCCAGACGTTGCAATTGCTCGACCGCCTCAAGCTGGAACCGTTGCGGCCCAGCTATTTTGTGCTCAACTATCTCAATATCGTGGGCCGGTTCCGCGCGGAGGATTTGGCCCTCATCTCCGGCCAGCCGGAGGTGGTTTCCATCCTGCCGTACTTCACCCCAAGGAAAATGGACGAGCGCCAGGATCAGATTGTCGCGGGGAGCATTTCCGGCGATGTTCCCAGCGGACCGGGGTATCTGGCCTGGCTGCAAAGCAAGGGCTTCACCCAGGCGCAATTCGACGCCTCGGATTTTATCGTGGATTTGGCGGACAGCGGGATTGATAACGGCACCACCTCGCCCAACCATTTCGGCCTCTACATCAACGGCCAAATCGCCAAGACCAACAGCCGCGTCGCTTACAATCGCCTCGAAGGCACTCCAAACCCTCCCAGCACGCTCAAAGGCTGCGATGGCCATGGCAACCTCAACGCCCACATCATCGCCGGCTACGACAACGGAACCAATTTTCCCTTCGAGGACAGTTCCGGCTATCATTATGGCCTGGGAGTCTGCCCCTTTGTGCGCCTCGGTTCTTCCGTTGTTTTTGACCCGGCCGATTTTACGTACCCCAACTACACCACGCTGGAATCCGCCGCCTACCAGAGCGGCGCGCGCATTGACAACAACAGTTGGGGCGGCGAGACCGGAATCTATGATTCCCAAGCCCAGGAATACGACGCCCTGGTGCGCGACGCCGACCCCTCCAAATCCGGCAACCATGAGATGGTCATCGTCTTTGCGGTTGGCAACGATCCGTATCCTGCCAGGCGTGGTCCCCAGCCCAACACGGTGACCACTCCAGGCACGGCCAAGAACGTCATTACTGTCGGCGCGACCGAAGGGGTTCAGGCCTTGGGCGGAACGGACGGCTGCGGATGGCCGGACGCCTACGCCGACGACGCCAATCAGGTCCCCTTTTTCTCGGGCGAGGGGCCTTGCGACGATGGCCGTCACAAACCCGACATCATGGCCCCCGGAACCCACATCAGCGGCGGGGTGATTCAAGCCGATGATCCCGGCCCGGACGGCACGGCGGACTCTTGTTTTACCGACTTTACCAACGACTTTCCCGGTGAGGAATTCGGGGTCTGCGGCGGCGTCGCCCCCGATCTGTTCTTCCCGGCGGGACAGCAGTTTTACACCACCTCCACCGGCACCAGCCATTCCACCCCGTGCGTCTCCGGTGGATGCGCCCTGCTGCGCCAGTACTTCATTAATGAGGGCTTGCCTCCGCCCAGCCCGGCCATGACCAAGGCATACCTGATGAACTCTGCCCGCTACCTCACCGGCAGCGGCGCCGACGACACTCTCTGGTCGGACGTTCAGGGCATGGGCGAAATGGACCTCGGCGTCACCTTTGACGGCGCCCCGCGCATCCAGGAAGATGAATCGGCTGCAAACATCTTCACCGCCACCGGCCAGACTCGCACTTTTAGCGGCAGCATCGCCGACACCAACAAGCCCTTCCGCGTCACCCTGGCCTGGACTGACGCGCCGGGCAGCACCACCGCCGCCAGCGCCGCCAACAACGACCTGGATCTTACCGTGACCGTCGGCGGGGTCGCTTACATCGGCAATGTCTTCAACGGCGCGTACTCCGTGCCGGGCGGCGCGCCCGACACCCTGAACAACGTGGAAAGCGTTTTCTTGCCCGCCGGAACTTCGGGGCCTTTCACCATCCTTGTCACTGCGGCCAACATCAATTCCGTCGGCGTGCCCAACAGCGCCAATGCCCTGCAACAGGATTTCGCCCTGGTCGCCTACAACGTGGATGTCATCACCGTCCCGCCGCCGACGATCCTTTCGCCCGTCTCCGGGTTCATCAGCAACAACCCTTCCCTGACCGTTGTCGGCGCCGGCCTCGCGGCGGCCAGGGTGTCCATTTATGACGGCGTGGTCTTCATCACCAATGCCACCGTCAACAGCGCGGGCAAGTTCTCCTCCACCTTCAAGCTCGGCAACGGCGCGCACAGCCTGACGGCCATCCAAACCCAGGATGGCGTGCCCAGCCTGCCCAGCAGTCCGGCGGTCTTGGTGACGTTGACCCTGACGCCGGTCATTTCGGTGCAACCGCAAAATCAAACCAACTTCCTCAAAGCCAGTGTCACCTTCCTCTCCGGCGCCACAGGCGCGTCGCCGCTCAAGTATTACTGGGAGAAGAATGGCGTAAAAATCGCGGGAGCCGACAGCCCATCCCTGACCCTGCACAACATCACCGCCGCCAGCGTCGCCTCTTACAGGATGGTCGCCACCAACAAATATGGCTCGGCCACCAGCAGCAACGCCGCATTCATCCTGGTTCCGAATCCATTTACCAACCTCACTGGCAATTACGCCGGCCTCTTCTCCGAAACCCCGCCGCGGTTTCCAAGCTCCGGCCTTTTCACCCTTGACTTGACGAGCCTGGGCGCCTTCACGGGCAAAATCCTCAACGCCGGCGGCAGCTTCAGCTTTGCCGGGGCCTTTCCCTACACCGGCCATACCGTGCAACCCGTCTCCCGCGGCAAGACCCTGGCCCCGCTCACGCTCATCCTGGACCTGACCAATGACACCGAACAAATCCTTGGCGTTGTCTCCAACGCAAACTGGCTTGCCTCGCTCCAGGCCGACCGCGCCAGCTACAGCGCCGCCCATCCCGCTCCCCAGTCAGGCAACTACACCATGCTCCTGGCCACCGGCAGCGACGGCAGCGCCAGCCCTGGCGGCAATGGCTTCGCCAAAGTCACCGTCAGCCCCGCGGGAATGATCTCCCTCCGCGACGGCCTCCTCTCCGACAACACCGCCGTCGCCCCCGCCGCAGTGAGCGTTTCCAAGTACGGCCAATGGCCGCTCTACATCCCCCTTTACGGGAAGGAGGGTTCGCTCTCCGGCTGGGTCAATTTCACCGATGAGGCCGGCCTGAGCTTCGCGGGCAGCGCCGGCTGGTTCCGCACCAACTCCTCCGGCAAACTTTACCCGCGCGGCTTCACCAACGATCTGTCAATAACCGGTTCAACTTTTGCCCCCGGCAGCGCCCGCGTCCCATCGCTTGACCTGACCAACCTGCAAATCACCCTCAGCGGCTCCGGCCTGCCCGTCCCGCTCACCAACAACCTCACCCTCACCCTGAGCGGCAAATTCCTGACCAACGGCGCGGCCAGCGGCAAAGGCATTTCAAAGCTCGCGTTGTCCGTGGTTCCCGCCACCGGCCTCGTCAGCGGCAGCTTCTCCGATCCAGTGACAGATCGGCCTGCCTCCATCAAAGGCATCCTCTTTCAACAACAGACCAATGGCGGCGGCTTCTTCCTCGGCGCCAACATGACCGGTTCCTTCTTTTTAGGCCCGCCACAGCCGTAAAACCGACGGCAAACTTTACACTTTTGAAGAATCCCCCAATCCAAAGATATAAAAGTTTATAAACCAATGTGTTACATATATTGAAAAGTCCGCCAAGCGCCGAATATCGCCCCATTCCGTCGAAAAACCTAACAAATCCCAAGAAATACAAAAATGTATTAAAATGTTCTTAGATCCACAATCAATTTAACATCAACATGTTAAGATGTTAAACGGCGCCGGTCCGTTTTGTGGCGTGGAATCTGCTTAAATGCTTGATAGTTGAGCTATAATGACATATATATGAATGTACCGATAGTTCAGCGTTTGGTTCGTCCTCGGTTTCAGCGTATCGCGTGCGTTCTGGCCGTTTCCTTGGCGATGTTTGGCTCACTGCCTTCGGTTTGGGCGCAGACTTGGAATTCCACTATCTCATTTACCGGTTCGGGTGACATATATAGTTCGCCTCCTGGAGCTACTGCTCTGCCCACCACCGTAACAGTGACAGGAACAGGCGTTACAACGGTTACCCCCGTGGGTTCGGGCGAATACTCTGTTACGAGCGTGTTTGACATTTCCTCGATGCTCGTCGCTATCACCGGCGCCAATAGCACGATTCCAACCTTCGACATCGCCGATGGTGGCATCACATTGACGGCTCCTGAATATACCGCCAACTTGGTTGATTTATCTCCTGCACCTCTGGAATTAGCCGCCAACTACGCAGGTGATGTTGCCGACACCGAGGGATATCCAACCGGCGGATTCTATGTCGGCGATAACGGGCCCCAGTTCGCCTACTTCAATGGTGATGCGAATTTCCAACTCGGCGATGGCTCGTCGCTAACCGGGTCCAGCGGTGCTTTCACCTATGCCAACGCCGATCTGTCGCTGAGTGTGTTCGTCCCAGCAGGCATTGACCCGGTCTATGGCTTCTCAGGATCTGCCTCAGTCACGTACTCCCTGGCAACCTCGGTTCCCGACTCATCGTCCCTTGTGGTGGAGGCCCTGCTGGTGCTGGCCTTTTGCGTCACCGTCGTCCGGCCAAAGGCCCCGGAAGCGAAGTTGGCCACGGTTCGTCGTCAACAATAAACCAACAGCGACTGCGAAATCGGGTTGATGCGGTTGTAGTTGATCAGCTTGTCAATATAGGTCGCGGTCAGCCGCTGGCCGTCGGGAATGAGGAGCACGCCGTTTTCGCTGTAAACCCCCTGCGCCAGCACCATGCCGGGGGCCAGCTCCGAAAGCAAAACCTCGCGTTGTTTTCCCGGCACCACCGCCTTGGGCACGGCCCGCAGGAAAACCCGCACGGCGTCCGGATCGAAGGCCGATCCGCTGCCCTGGCTGATCAGCGCGGTGGCTCCCTTGATGTCCAGGTCGCTCTCCACGAAAGCCACCGCCACGCCCAGCAGCCGGGCCAGCCACGGGATGGCCGCCCCCTTTAATCCATCGGGATACCCGCCGCCGTCAAAGCGTTCATGATGGGAGCGGATGGTGGTTCCGACACTCTGAAGCCGATGGACAAACCCGGCCAATTCCTGGGCAAAAACCGGGTGATGCCGCACCAGCGCCTGCTCGGCCTCAGTCAGACTTTCCGGCGACTCATTCCACTTCTTGATCAACTGCCGCGGAATGCCCACCAGCCCGATGTCGTGGATGGAGGCGCTGATTTCCAGGATTTGCTGCTGTTTGGGCGACAATTCCGCCGCCCTGCCCATGGCCTGGCAGAGCGCCTGCGTGCGCCGGGCGCGGTTGCCCAACGTGGGATAGAAGGTCTGCATCGTCTGGAGGCAAAGCTCGACGCATTGGCGGAGGTTTTCGTCCTGCTCCTGCAGGGCCCGCTGCAGCGCGTTGTTCTGGTGCGCCGCCTGCGCCACCTGTGCCGCCAGCTCTTGATTCAACGCGGTCAGCCGCGCATTCATCGCCTGGGTCTCGGCCTGAAGGCGGGCGTTGTTGGAAATCAATTCAAAACGCTGCACGGCGGACTTGACCGTGGCGAGCAACTCCTCGCGCAACCAAGGCTTGACCACAAACCGGTAAATCTCCCCTTTGTTGATCGCGTCAATCACCGTCGCCAGACTGAGCACGGCGGTGATGAGGATGCGCGTGGCGTTGGGCTGAACCTCGCGCACCTGCGTCAAAAACTCCAGGCCCGAAATCAGCGGCATTTGCTGGTCGGTGATCACCACCGAAAACTGCTGGTCCTTGAGCACCGTCAACGCATGGATGGCGTGCGGGGAGGCCACCACATGATACCCCTCCCGCTCCAGCGTGTCCCGCAACGCCACCAGCACGATTTCCTCGTCGTCCACGATCAGGATCGGGCAGGCGGCGGGTTGAGGTGTCGGGCTTTCCGGCGACATGGTGGATTGTCAAGAAGTCTGCCCGAAAAATGCGTTGATCCGCCCCAGAAAATCCCCCTCCGACAAATCCGAGGTCAGCACCAAATCAATCCGGCTCAGCAACTGGGTATCCAGGTCGTCCTGATTGCAGCCCGCCAGCCTCAAGGCCACCTTGAGGCTCCGGTCTTGCTGGCGCACTTCATCCAGCAGCGATCTGAGCCCGGGATCGTTCGGTCCGGCGAACAACACGGCCCCCGCAAAATGGTAATCGTTGGATTGGAGCAAATCCCGCAGGCTCTCCGACGCCTCGGCCACCACGATATGGAAATTGTGCGAACGCAGCAACTCCGCCGCCTTGTCCAGCATTTCCCCGCCCTGTCCCAGCAACAGCAGGCTGCGGTGGGTCACCGCCCCGTGCCGCGCCGCCCTTTCCGCCGGCGGCGCGGACAAGTCGGCCTCCGGCAGCCAGATTTGGAACGTCGTCCCAAGCCCTTCCACCGAATTGACGGAGATGGCCCCCTGCTGCTTTTCAACGGCCAGCCGGGCATTATAGAGGCCCAGCCCGGATCCTTTGGACTTGGTGGTGAAAAACGGATCAAAAATCGAACCCAAATGGCGCTGCTTGATGCCGCATCCGGTGTCTTCAATCGTCATACAAACACACGGCAGACTCGGGGCGACCCCTTTCATGTTTTCCATCGGCGGCAGCTCTGAGTGACGGGAAGTGGATACGGTGAGAAGCCCTCCCTTGGGCATGGCGTCGGCCGCGTTCAAGAGCAAATTGATCGCCACCTGGCGGAATTCCACCACATCCAGGTGGACGGGCAGCCGGCAGGCGGCCAGGTCCACATCCACCTGGATGCGCCGCGAAAGTATTTTCCTGATCAACTCCACCAAATCCGTCGTGATCTCGTTCAGATCATGATAATTGCGCTCGCCCGTCTGGCCCAGGTGCAGGTTGGTCATCCGCTGCACCAGTTGGCTGGCTTGCATCGTGCTCTTTTTGATCAATGACAATCCTTCGTGGAACGGGTGCTGCTCGTCGGTCTGCTCCAAAAACGATTCGCTCAAGGAAAGCACTCCCGCGATGATATTGGTGAAGTCATGCGCCATGCCCAGCGTGAGCACCGCCAGCGTTTCCTTCCAGGCCGCTGTGGACAGCCGCCTCTCGGCAATCGTCTGGCGCGTGACATCCAGCCAGACGACTTCATACCCCAGCAACAATCCGTTCTGGCTCAGCGCCGGCTGCCGCCCTTCCAGGATGTAAGCCACCCGTCCGGTCAGGGCGTGGCGGATGCGGTAGGTATGGGTGACCGCCTTGCCGCTTTGGGCGGCCCGCTGGCATTGCTGCTCCAATTCCGCCGCGTCGGCCTCATGCACCAACTGCCAGAAATGCTGCGGACGCCCCGCCCACTCCTCCGGCGACACGCCCGTCAGCTCCTCAATATTCGGGCTGGCAAATTGCACGCTGAAATCTGGCCGCTGGCTGAAGATCACGCACGGCCACCGGCGCGTCAGCCCTTCCAGACGCGCTTCGGACCGGAGCAGCCGCATGAACATCTCGCGCCGCGCCGAATCGGTGTGCATATATTCGTCCCACGCCGCCTCCCCCAGTTCCGTCAGCGGCGGCAGCGTGGAATTGAGCCTCGCAAACCAGCCCGCCGCCCCGCGCGCCACTTCCAGCTCGAACCACTGCGTCCGCCGGTCGCCGCTGCCCGGCAATTCCAACTCCAGAGAGTTAAAGGTCCCGGCCCGCCCCAGCATCCGGTCCAGCGCGGGACTCCACTCGGGGCACAACCCGCTGAGGATTTCCCAAAACGAATGGCCGGCCAGATCTTCCGGCGGCCTTTCCAGCCAGTTGGACAACGGCTCGTTGGCTTCCACGATGCGCCCGGGCGGATGCAGCAGCGCCATGCCGCCTTCCAGCCAACTGCGCGGCAACGACGGAGGCGCGGCTGCTCCCGGGCCAATTCGGCCCGGTTCCTGTTTTTGAACGTCGGCTTGCACAGAATATGCGGTGAACTTTCCCCACACTACCCGCCGTGCTGAATAACACAACAGCAAAATCTGTGCGCCCAACAGCCCTTGGGAGTCGGTAATAGATTAAGGTAGCAAGATGACGCCGGGATTTTGGCGGCTGGCAAGGCGCGAACGAGGCCCATATCCGCATGGATCTGCAACGAGCGAGCAACGCCGCCAGACGCCAAAAGACCAAGTCAGGTTGACACCTTGATTTATTACCGGCTCCTTACCGCTGGCCCCACCCAAAACGGCCGGCGGCCGGCGCCGCGCTGGTGATCGGCCAATAGACAAAAAACGCCTTGCCAATGAAGTTTTCCTCGGGCACATCGCGCCAGTAACGCGAATCGTAGCTGCTCACCGTGTTATCGCCAAAAACCAGATAATGCTTGTCTCGAACCATGATCGAGTCCCTTTCCGTCTGGAGATAAGAGTCGGGCAGGTTGTCGGTATGCGGTATCAACACATGGCCATTGTAGTTGGTATCTTCAAGATAGACATCGGCCCGCGGCGGAATTTTTGGGTTGAATCCATAGACGTTTTCAAAGTGGGGCGTCGAGGCGTCCAGTCGCTTGCCGTTGATCCGCGCGTGACGGTCCTTGCCGATGCTCACCGCTTCACCCGGCAAGCCCACCAGCCGCTTGATGTAGAATTGGTTCGTATCCCGCATGGGCAGCCCCGCCGTCTTGAAAACGACGATCTCTCCACGCTCCGGCCTTCGGAAATTGTAGCTCAGCCGGTCCACAAACAAATGATCCCCCGTTGTTTCCACAAACCGGATGATCGGTTCGCCCTTGTGGAATTGCGTGTGGTCTTCCAATCCGGTGCGGTGTTCAAAACGCTGCTCGCGCGAGTCGTTCGGCCCCTGGTCCGGCGTGAACCAAAGGGTAAAGTCATCCTTGGAGCCATCCTGGTATTGGACCCCGACGGTTTCCTTGTTGAAAAACCGCAGAAAATGTTCCGGCGTCCCGTAGTCCACCACCCTGCCATCCTGCGGCGCAATCACTTCGTGATAAATGGCGCCTCGGGCCGCCACATCCCAAATGCGCGCCAGGAGCCCCGGCATTTTAAACCCCGGATCGTAAAGCGGTTCCACCGTCACCCCAAACAACGTCGGCTGCATCGAACTGGTCGGGATTTTAAAAGGTTGCAGAAAAAACGTCCGAATGGCCATCGCCACAACAATGGCCACCAGAAAAACCTCGATGTTCTCGCGCCACTCGGCATTCGGGTATGGCCTGATCCACTTTTGGGCTGCCTTCTCCAATTCGTCGGCCCTTTTGGCGAGCGTTTCCGCGTCGGCGTTGGCCTCCACCGCCCCCTGGGTTTCTCGCAAGGCCTCATCTATGGCCTTGAGCGCCTGGGGGGAGAGCACGTCACATTGCCCGTTGCGCAATTTGCGCACATGCCCGCACAAGTCGCACGTCTGCCGCACCTTGCTGGAGAGAAACCATCGTAATCTCATATTCCGGAGAACCAATAACCGATCCCTGTTGAAAGCAGAAGCCCGAAATCAGAAATTAAAGCGCCAGGCCGCCTGGCGCTTCTTTTCTTCCCAGCCCGCCCTTGGCGTCACACCACCAAATTCCAAGCCACCGGCGCTTCAGGCGCGTAGGACTTCTTGACCATGAGCAAGTTGCGCGCCGCCCGTCCCAAATGAAGTTGTCGCGCGCGCGCCTTTTGCTGGTGCGCGGCCACAAGTCGCGCATTGTGCTCCTCCAACGCAATAAGCCGGCCGATGGCGGCGCGAAATGGCTTCTCCGCCAAGGCGCTTTGAAGCCCCGTTCCCGCCTCCGCTTTCCATGCTCTCCTCGCCTCGTTCAAAGGCTGCTGCAACCGGGCCTTGTCGGTTTGAATCGCCTCAACTTTGGGCCAGGCCTCGGCCCGGATCGCCGCGGATTCGGCCCGCGTCATCCGCAGCCATTGTTGCAGAAGCCGCGCCATCTGCTCTTGCGCGCTCATGGCTCAGGCGGCGGCACTCTGCGCCAAGGACCCGGCCTCGGCCTCGCCAGCCAACCGGCCGGGCGTGTCCGGCCCGTTGCGCAGCATTTCCGCCCAACTGTCCCGCAGGACGCGCAGCCGCATGATCGCCTCCTGCAGCGGCTCTTTTTTCTTCCGGTGGTTGGCCTCCCGCAGGCGCGTGTTCAAATAATTGTAAAGCCGCCGGAAATTGGCCGAGATTTCCCCCCCCGCCTCCATGTTCAGCGTGGCGTTCATCTCCACGATGATGGCCTGCGCCCGCACAATATTATTATTTACTGTCTGGTTCAGCTGGCGGGCGTCCGCGCATTCAAACCCGGCCAGCGCCCGCTCCAGAAACCCGATGGCTCCGTCATAGAGCATGAGCACCAAGTGCGCGGGAGTGGCCGTTTGCGTCGCCACTTTGCGATAGGCCTCCCAGGGCTTGGGACGTTGCATGTTCATGATCAAAAAGGGCGGTTACTCGCCGGCGGACATCAGGTTCTCGGCCAGCAAATTGGAAATCTGCCGCATCGTGCTGGAGGAGGGATAGTTCGGATCGGCAATGAGCGCTTTGGCCTGCGCCACGGCTTCCGGCCGGCTGGCCGGCAAATCTGCCAGCGCCTCTTCCAGCGCCGAGGAACTGGCAAAGGATTCCGGCCCCGCGGACCGTTTGGCCGCCGGTGTCGAACGGATCGCGGGGGGGACTCCCCCGACGCCACTTGTGCTGTAACTGGTATTTACTTCCATATACTCATTCAATCGTCCCATCCCTGCGCCCGGTCTCATCTCTGTATTCTTATCATCGGCCGCCGGCGAAAAAACTTAAGCCTCATTTCATCGCTCCGGCA
>JBEKOF010000111.1:0-14006 GCA_049522055.1 Verrucomicrobiota bacterium
GCCAGTTCAGAACCGCTTCGCGTTTAAAGGTTTCGTCGAATTTCCGGCGCTCTTGGACAGATGTTTGTTTCATGGGTCTTTTCTTTCATTATTCACCCGATTCTCTGTCCGTCAATTCGAGGTACCCTCAAATCGTGAAGATGTTGCTCAGGGTGGTGGTGATGAGTTGCGGATTCTTGCTAATCAGCAGTTTTAACCGCGTGGTGAAATCTTGATATGCGCTCACGATTAAATGAAACCCGAAACTGATTTGAATGTCACGCTCCAATTACGCTCTTTTCATGAACGAAAGAACAGGGGGCAACCCATAATTTGGTTCATTTTTCCCCAGGATTGCAGACAAAACGCACCAAACTATGGGTGACCCTGCCCCCTGCGCCCTCGGACGCCCCGGCGAGGGGTCATTACCCGGAATAGTTAGGAGCGGGGGCAAAAAGCGCGACGGCGGCTCGCTTTTGGCTTTTTGCCTGTGGCACGATGTTTTGGCTTGCGCTCGGTTCAACTAGTTGGACATCAAGGACTTGCGGGTGTTTAATTCGGGAGGTGTGCCCGGCGCCATTTTCAAGGGAGAATAAGCCGTTGCAATTGCGCGGCGGATTCGTAAGCTAGGCGGGGAAATATCCATGATACGCCAAAATTTGACATGAGACAGTTCATTGCCATAGCCGGGAATGCCTTCATGGAACTGATCCGGCAGCCGATTTTTTTGCTGCTGATGACGGTTTCGGCGCTCTTCGAGGTGGGACTGGCGTGTGTGAATTATTTTGGCTTTGGGGATGAGCCCAAGCTGGTGAAAAACAGCGCGCTGGCGGTGATGCTGCTGGCGGGGCTTTTCAGCGCGGTGACGAGCGCGTCCGCATCGTTGGCGCGGGAGATCCGCAGCGGGACGGCTCTGGCGGTGCTGGCCAAGCCGGTGAGCCGGGCGCAATTTCTGCTGGCCAAGTACGTGGGGCTGGCGCTGTCGCTGCTGGTGCTCACGTATGTCAATTGCGTGGCGGCGCTGCTGGCGACGCGGATGGCGTTCGACGCGTACGGGGACATTGATTATCCGGGGCTGCTGATTTTTGCCGGGTCCATCGCGCTGGCCTACCTGATTGGCGGGGTGACGAATTATTTTTTGAGGCGGTCCTTTGTGTCGGACGCGGCGCTGGCGCTGGTGGTGATGGTGACGCTGGCCTTTGGGGTGCTGGAATTCATCCCGCGGGCGGCGATGAGGGCGTTCAATGAATTTGCGGGGATGGATTGGCGGGTGGTGCCGGCGTCGGGGTTGATCCTGATGGCGCTGCTGATCCTGGCAGCGCTGGCGCTGGCGTGCTCGACGCGGCTGGAGTTGATTCCAACCTTGTGCATTTGTTCGGCTTTGTTTTTATTGGGGCTGGTGTCGGATTATTTTTTTGGGAAGCCGGCGGCGCAGGGTCACTTGTGGGCGTCGGTGCTTTACACGGTGACGCCCAATTGGCAATTGTTCTGGGTGGCCGATTTGCTGGAGGGGACGAAGCCGATACCGGCGAGCTACCTGGCCAAGGCCGGGGGTTACGCGGCGGGATATGTCGGTGCGGTGCTGGCGCTGGGGCTGGCGCTTTTTGAAGATCGTGAATTGAGTTGAGGAATTGCATGGAGCAAAACATCAAGAGAGTGGGTTTGATGAATTGGGTCGCGCTGCTGGCGACGGCGGCGGGAATGTTGCTCACGACCCGCTTTTCCGGCTCGGCGGCGGGATTGATGGGGGCGATCGTGGCGGGGATAGGAGCGCTGGTGGCGCTGCTGAGCTATTGCCAGATGAGCCTGGAGGCCCGGGAGGAGTTGGAGAAGCTGGAACTGGAGGAGTTGAGCAAAACCCGGGGCGGGGCGTCCATTTTTGCGGCGGCGGCGGACGACACATTTCCGGCCCGGCGTTCGCGGCAACAGTTTGAACGGTATTTCATTCCGGCGCTGGCGGTGTTGTTACTGCTGCTGGAAGGGGCGGCGGCCTGGTTTCCGTGGAAAAGCGCCCCGGCGGCGGGGCTGGTGAAGGACCGCGCGACGCTGGCGATGGCGTTGACGGGTTTGATGGGCCTGATCCTGTTTTTGCTGGGCAAGTATTCCAGCGGGCTGGCGCGTCTGCAAAAGGAGAGGCTGCTGCGGCCCGGGGCGGCGTATCTGCTGCTGAGCGCTTACGCGTGTTTTATTGTGACGGCCACGATGGCGGCCAGCCTGGCTGGCTTCGGGAAGGCGGATTTGATCGCCGCGCGCGGGCTGTGCGTGGTGGTGGGGTTGATCGCGCTGGAAACGCTGGTAGGGCTGGTTCTGGAGATTTACCGGGTGCGGGTGAAGGGGAAGGATTCGCGGCTGCTGTACGAGAGCCGGCTGGTGGGGTTGCTGGGGGAGCCGGAGGCAATCATCACGACGGCGGCGCACGCGCTGGATTACCAATTTGGATTCAAAGTTTCGGAGACGTGGTTTTATCGTTTCCTGGAGAAGGCGCTGGCGTGGCTGCTGCTGGCACAAGTGGGCATATTGGCGCTGTCCTCCTGCGTGGTGGTCATTGAGCCGGGCCAGCAGGCGCTGCTGGAGCGATTTGGCGCGCCGGTGGCGGGCCGGGGAGTCATCGGGCCCGGACTGCATTTCAAACTGCCGTGGCCGATTGACCAGGTTTACCGAACGCGCACGGAACAGATACAGGGCTTCATTGTGGGCGCGGAACCGGAAACCTCCAAAGTGATCCAATGGACGCGGCCCCATGCCAAGGAGGACAATTTCCTGGTGGCGTATCGGGCCGGAGCTTCGATGCCGGAGACGAACGAAGCGCCCGAGGCGGCCAGCCAGCCGGGGGCGCATCAGATTCCGCCGGTCAATTTGCTGGCGGTGAGCATCCCGGTGCAGTTTCAGATCACCAACCTGGAGCAGTGGACCTATGTGAACAACGAGCCGACGAATTTGCTGCAAATGGTGGCCCGGCGCGAAGTGGTGCGCTTTCTGGCCAGCGTGGACCTGGGAGACCTGATGTCGCGCGGCAGAGGCAAGGCGGCGGAGACGTTGCGGGCCTCGATTCAGAGAGCGGCCAACGAGCGGGAGCTTGGGGTGAACATTACGTTCGTCGGAATGCAGGACATTCATCCGCCGCAGAAGGTGGCCGAGGCCTACGAGAACGTGGTGAGCGAGCGGGAGAAGCGGGAAGCGAAAATCCTGGAAGCCGAATCGCACGCCAAAATGACCAACGCCCAGGCCGCGGCGGTGGCGTTCACGCGGCTGGCGCAAGCCGGGGCCGAGAAGGCCCGCGCCGAGACCAACGCCGCCGCGCGCGCGATCCTGTTCACCAACCAGGCGCTGGCCTACGCGGCCGCCCCAGGCCCGGACGGAGTCTATGAACACCGCGCTTATCTGGACGTGCTGACGGGCAGCACGCGCGATGCGCAAAGAAAAATCATCCTGGCCACCGCGGGGAACAGCAACCAGATATTCGAGTTCAATCTCGAGGAAAAAATCCACGATTTGGGAACCGGTTTGACCATCCCAAAAGCCAACTAGGAATATGAAACGAAGCCCCCTGACAATTACCATCGCGTTCCTGCTGATTATTATATTCGGCCTGATGCTCTTTGTCTTCCAGGTCCGCAAGTCCGAAGTGGCGGTGGTGACGCTCTTCGGGAAGATGGAGCAGAGCCGCATCAAGACGCAGCCGGGGGCCTACCTGCAATGGCCCTGGCCGATTGAACAGGTCCATCATCTGGATCAGAAGGTCCATACTCTGGAAGACACGGACAAATTGGATTCGCTGGCGTTGCCGGATCAGAACATCATACTTTTGCAAACATACGCCGGCTGGCGCATTGCCGACCCCTACAAGTTTTACCCAAAATTTGAGGAAGGTTCGGTGAGCAAGGCGGAAGACATCCTAGCCGTGATGATACGCTCGGCCAAACTGGAGGTGGCGGGAAAGCATAATTTTTCGGATTTCCTCTCGGCGGACGAAAGAGAGATGAAGCTGCCCGAGATCGAAAATGAAATGCTGGCCAAAGTCCGCGATAACGTGCGGACGAACGACTGCGGGATTGAAGTCAAATTCGTCCAAATCCGCAGCATCGAGCTGCCGGAGAGCGACACGCCGAGCGTCTTTGAACGGATGAAGGACGAGCGCGGGAAGGTGATTGCCGACATCCGGGCTGATGCTCTGGTGAGGTCCAACACCATCACCGCGCAGGCGGACAGCGACGCGGCCAAGCTGCTGGCGGACGCCGATGCGCAGGCCAAGCAAATTCGCGGGCAGGGGGAAGCGGCGATGGTCAGCTCGCTTCAGGTTTTGCGGCAGGACCCGGCCTTTGCCAGTTTCATCATGGATTTGGACATGCTGGATGAGCTGAGCAAGGACAAGACGACCTGGATACTTGACCACTCGACGCCTGGACTGGAATTGCTGCAAGCCGCCAAGCCCGCGCCGGGCGAGACCAACGCATCCAAATAACGCACCGATGAGCGAAGAGGAATCCAAGCAGTTGCAGACGCCGGGCGGCAACCCCGCGCCGGACGCGACCCCCGCCGATGATGCGGGCACACAGGCGCTGTCGGAGGCGTTGCGCAGCAGCTTTATCATCGTGCGGGTGATCATGATAGGTTTGGTGGCGCTGTTTTTCGGGTCGGGGTTTTTCATGGTGGATGCGCAGCACAAGGCGATCATTTTGCGAATGGGCAAGCCGGTCGGGGAAGGGGAGGCGGCGTTGCTCGGCCCCGGCCTGCATTTTGCGTTTCCCCGGCCGATAGACGAGGTGGTGAAGATCCCATTTACTTCATCGCAGACGGCCGATTCGACGGTGGGGTGGTATTTGACGGCAGAAGAACGGGCCAAGGGAGCGGCCAAACCCGCGCCGCAACCGCGGATGGACCCCGCAGCCATCAGCTACGTGTTGACCGGGGACACGAACATCATCCATGTGATGGCCACAGTGACCTACCGGATAAGCGACCCGATCAAATTCCATTTTGATTTTACCGATGCCAAGACGCTGGTGACCAATGACCTGAACAACGCGCTGCTGCTGACCGCCAGCCACTTCAATGTGGATGACGCGCTGACGCTCCAACCAACGGCCTTCGCCGCCGCGGTGATGGGGCGGATGCGCGAGTTGGTGAAGGAGCAGGACCTGGGAGTTACCGTGGACCTGGTAAGCCCGCAAACCCATCCGCCGCTGGCACTGGAGAACGATTTCAACAGAGTCGCCGAGGCCAGGCAGGAAGGCCCGGATTCCATCACCAAGGCGGAGATTCACAGCGCGGATGTGCTGGGCAACGCGCGCGGCGCCAAGGAAACGCGGATCAAGACCGCCGACGCCGCCCGAGCCAGGATGGTCGGGCTGATCGGCGCGGAGCAGACCAATTTTTCGCGGCTGCTGCCGGACTACCAGCGGGACCCGCAACTGGTCAAGCGGCTGCTGCTGGCGGAGACGTTCAAGAAAGTGTGGGCCAATGCGCAGTTGACCGAGGTGCTGCCCGATTTGGACGGCCGCCAATTGCGCTTTCACCTCAGCCCGCCGGCGACGCCGATCTATGGCACCTCAACCAATCAATAAGCTCTGATTTATGCAAGTTACCTCTTTGCTGAGCCGCCACGAGCACGAAGACGATCATCCCGATCACGATGGCTGTTGCCCTGACTGCGACCACGAGCACGATCACAGCCACGCGGTGCTCCCACTGGCACAAACGCTGATTGGGTTGCTTTTTGTCATCAATTCCTTCGCGGTGGACTGGTTTTCGTGGCTCTTCCAGGACGCCTCCAAGCCGGTCGCGGCGGCCAGCGCGATGATCGGAACGATCATCCTGGGTTATCCGATCCTGCTGACCGCTTTCACTGATTTGCGCCGGGGCCTGCTGACCACCAATGAGCTGGTGGCCCTGGCCGTGACGATCGCGTTCGGCTCGGGCCATTACCAGGAAGCGGGCGTGGTCGCCTTCTTCATGTTGCTGGGCCAAATCATCGAGACGCGCACGGCCGAAGGGGCGCGGGCTTCCATTGAATCGCTGATCAAACTCACGCCGCTCAAAGCCCGCCGGGTGACCAAACAGGGGGAGGAGGAAGTGGAGACAAAACTGCTGAGGGTGGGGGATGTGATCCGGGTGCGGCCCGGCGACAACGTGGCGGCCGACGGGCTGATCGTCAGCGGGCAGGGATCGTTCAATCAGGCGAACATCACCGGCGAATCGCTGCCGGTGGACAAGAAACCGGGGGACGAAGTTTTTGCCAGCACGCAGAACCTGACGGGGGTGTTGGAAATCCGGGTGACGCGGGCGGGCCAGGACACGACACTGGGCAAGGTGCGCGACCTGATATTGGCGGCGGAAAAGACCAAGCTGCCCATCATGCGGATCATTGACCAATACATGGGATTTTACACGCCGCTGGTGCTGGTGATCGGCGCGCTGGTCTGGGCGTTCACGGCGGATTTGAGCCGCGTCATTTCGGTGTTCATCGTCGCCTGCCCCTGCGCGTTCATATTGGCGACGCCCAGCGCGATGGTGGCCGCGCTCTCGGCGGCGGCGCGCCTGGGCATTCTGATCAAGAATGTCGGGGACATTGAACTGGCGGCGCGCATCAACGCTTTTGTATTTGACAAGACCGGCACCCTGACCACCGGCAAAATGGCGGTCAGCCGGCTGGCGCCCCTGGCCGGCACCGCGCCCGCCGATCTGTTGCGCATGGCCGGCTCGGCGGAAAAATACAGCAACCATCCCACGGCCAAGGCTCTGGCCCAGTTGGCCGCCGAGGCGGGTGTGCCGCTGCTCGAACCCGCCGGCTTTGCCGAGGCGGCCGGACGCGGGGTGAGCGCCGAAGTGGACGGGGCCAAAATCCTGGTGGGCCGCGCCCAATGGCTCAAAGACCAGGGGGTGAGGGAAGATTTTCTCGGCACGGTGGATTTGAACGAGGCGGAAGGATTCAGCCTTCTGTTCGTGGCGCGGGACGGCAAATGTGTCGGCTGGATCGGCTTGCAGGACCAAACCCGCGCCGAGGCCCGCGAAGCCCTGGCCGAACTTAAAAGCATTGGAATTCGCCGCATTGCCATGGTCTCCGGCGACCGGCAGCCCGTGGCCGCGCGGGTGGCGGGGGAAATTGGCTGTCAAGAGGTCATGGGCGAATGCCTTCCCGAAAACAAAGTGCAGTTCGTCCGCCAAACCAGGGCCAAAGGCTACCGGGTGGCCGTGGTGGGCGACGGGGTCAACGACGCGCCGGCCCTGGCCGCCGGCGATTTGGGGATCGCGATGGGCGCCGCCGGAAGCGAAGTGGCCATTCACAGCGCGACCATCGCCCTGATGAACAACGATCTGCGACGGCTGCCTTTCCTGGTGAAACTTTCCCGCCAGACGCGCTCGGTGATCAACCAGAATTTCATGATTGGAATTGTCTTTGTCATCGGCGGCTTGATCCTGGCCGCATTGAACTACATCAATCCGATTATCGCCGCGCTGATGCATGTGACCGGTTCGCTGATGGTGGTCTTCAACAGCGCCCGTCTGGTGCGCCAAGGCGAGGAATTGGAGCCGCACCAGTTGGGCCTGGCTGAACCGCCGCCGCCCCCGGCGCCCGCCCCGTCTCGGCAACTGGCCCCCGCCGCCGCATAATCGGGCGTAGATAACATCCCGCGCATAATTCTGACCCATGCCTGCCACGCTGGAAAATCCCACGTCTCCACCCCTCGAAAACAATCCGGGCCGCCAGACTGCCGCCGGCGACTCCGCCGGGTCATCGGAGGTGGTTATTTCGGTGCGGGGTTTGACCAAGGTGTTCAAGGATTTCTGGGGCCGTCCCAAGGCGCGCTCGGTGGACAACGTGGATTTTGAAGTCCGGCGGGGCGAAGTCTTCGGGCTGCTGGGACCCAACGGATCCGGGAAATCAACCACCGTGAAGATGTTGCTGGGCTTGCTTCATCCCACCGGGGGGCACATCGAAGTCTTCGGGCATTCGCCCCGGCACGTGGCCACCAAGTCCCTGATTGGCTACCTGCCGGAAGAGTCCTACCTCTACCGGTTCCTGGACTCGCGCGAGACGCTGGACTTTTTTGGAAATCTATTTGACTTGCCTCCCGCCCAGCGCCGGCGCCGCACGGAGGAGCTTCTGGAAATGGTCGGGTTGGGGGGCGTGCGGACGCGCGTGGTGGGCGAGTTTTCCAAGGGGATGCAACGCCGCATCGGCCTGGCCCAGGCGCTGATCAACGACCCGGAACTGATTATTCTTGACGAGCCGACAGCCGGCATGGACCCCATCGGCTGCCGCGAGGTGAAGGATTTGATTCTCACCCTGGCGCACCGCGGCAAGACGGTCCTTTTAAGCAGCCATTTGCTTTCCGATGTGGAGGATGTCTGCGACCGGGTGGTGATTTACTATGGAGGCCGCATCCAGGCGGAGGGCACTTTGAAGGAGCTTCTCGCCAAGCCCGACGCGGTGCGCATCACCATGCCCCCTCTGCCGCGCGAAACCATGCAGAGGGTGCTGGACATCATCCGGCATGACGTGGCCAGCGAGAAGGTGGAGGTGGACACTCCCTCGCAGAACCTGGAGAGCTACTTTTTGGAGGTGGTGCGCAAGGCCAGGGAAGGCCTCTCGGAAACTTCCGGCGCCACCTCGGGCAGCCTGGTGGCCGCCTATCTCCGGGGCGACGCCGGCGCGCCCCCGCCCGCCGAAAAGATTCTCCAACGGCTGACCCAGGCCGGCGCGCCCAAGCCCGTGCCAGCCCCCGCCGCCCCGGCCCCCGCCGCGAAATTGGACGAAGCCAAACTGGCGGGGTTGGCCAAAGCGGCGGAGCCGCGCGCCGCCCCTGCCGCGCCCGCTCCCGCGCCGCCGGCGGACCTGGCCAAAGCCAATGAAAAATTATCAACGCTTCTTGGAAAAAAAGATGAACCCCGGAAATAAAGCCGGCCGGCATGGCAGGGGGAAACTCTGTCGAGCGGTAACTGATTGAGATGCACCGGATTCTCACCATTGCCCGGCTGACCTGGAAGTCGGCGTTTCGTTACCGGATTTTTTGGGTGATGGCGGCGACGCTGGTCGCGACGGTCGTCGGGCTGCCGTTGGTCCTCAAAGATGACGGGACGGCCAAGGGATTGACGCAAATTGTGCTCACTTACACCCTCAGCTCCGTGAGCGTGCTGCTGGGCTTTGCCACGCTCTGGCTTTCGTGCGGCACGCTGGCCCGGGACGTGGAGGACTGCCAGATTCAGATGGTCGCCTCCAAACCGATCGCCCGCTGGCAAATCTGGCTGGGCAAATGGCTCGGCATCCTGGCGCTCAACGCCATGTTGCTGGCCCTCTCCGGTTCCGCCATTTATCTGCTGCTCCAGTGGCGCTCGCACCGGCTGCCCGCCGACCAGCAGAAGGTTCTTCAGGACGAGATCTTTGTCGCCCGGGCCGCCGCCAGGGAAAGGCCGCCGGATCTGTCAAAGGAAATCGAAAACCTAGCCGCCCAATGGGCGAAGAAGAATCCCAGGGCAAAGCCCACCGCCGAGGAAATTGCCATCCTGAAGACCCTGTTTGCCAACCAGGCCCGAACGAACCTGGAGGCGGTGGATCCCGGCTACTACAAGTTGTGGGTGATCAACTTGAGCAGCCTGCCCGCCCGGGTGCGGGCGCAGCCAATGCAAATGCGCGTCAAGTTCACCGTTTCCGATCCCGATCCCGCCGCAGCCAATGGAAGGACGTATGGAATGATCTGGCGTGTGGGGCCGACCAATTCGCAGCAAGCGCAGTACCTGGAGGAATATCTCCCGCCCAGTTCCTTCCAGGAACTGCCTCTCCCCCCCTTGCTGGATTCCAGCGGGAACCTGTATGTGGCGTGCCAGAATATTGATCCCACCGAACAGTTGTTCTTCCCCATTGAGGATGGCTTTGAAGTGCTCTATCGGGAGAGCCCCTTCGCGGTCAACTTCGCGCGGGGCATGGCGGTGATCCTGAGCTGGCTGGCGCTGCTTTCGGCCATTGGCCTGGCCTCGGCCAGCTTTCTTTCCTTCCCGGTGGCCGCGTTTTGTTCGCTGGCGGTTTTGATCGTCGGCCTTTCCACCGGGACGTTGAGCGAAGTCCAGCAGGAGAAAAGCATCTTCCTTGGCACCGGCGAGCACCCGACTGCAGTCAAGAATATTATTGACGCCCTCACCGTCCCCCTCTTTGACGCCGCGCTCAAGGTGGTCAACCTGGTGGAGGCCTTTTCGCCGGTGGATTCCTTGAGCACCGGGCAGAGCATCACCTGGGGGCAGTTGGGCCGGGCGGTGGGGCAAATTGTGGTGTTGATGGGGGGATTTTTCACCCTGGCCGGCATCCTGCTTTTCCACCGGCGCGAATTGGCCGCCGCCCAGATCAACTCCTGAAGGGCCGCCATGGACCGCATTGCCATCCACGATTTGACCGTCTTCCTGCGCGTCGGCGTCCCCGACGAGGAGCGCGCGCAGCCGCAACGCCTGTCGCTGACCGTGGAAATGGAGCACGATTTCTCCGGCCTGGGCGACACCCTGGACCGCACGATTGATTATCAGGCAGTGAGCCGCAGATTGTCGCGCTTTGGCGAGGAGCGAAGCTGGAAATTGATCGAGACCCTCGCCGTGGAATTGGCCGAAATGATCCTGCGCGAGTTCCACCCGGCCCGCGTCACCGTGGAGGTCAAGAAATTCATCCTGCCCGAAACCCGGCACGTTTCCGTGAGCGTGACGCGCCCCCGCCGCGCCCCGGTCTGAGAGCGGATATTGGAAACAGACCCTGAGAAACATTGCCACGCGCGGCCCCGCCGGTATAATCATCCCATGCACCCCAAATGTTTAAGCTTGCCTTTTTTAAGGCGGCGCGGACTATTCACCGCCTGATATGGAAGTCGAAACGACAGTCACTCTTTATAAGGTCCTTGGCTGGCTGCGCGCCAACCGGAAACGGGTTGTGGCGGGCGGGGTAGCGGCCGCCCTCATTGCGGCAGTGGTCAGTTTTTATCTTATCCACAAAAACCAGAATGAAGCCGATGCCGACCAGGAGTTGCTCGCCCAGCCGCTGGGCTTGAGCACGGCGGACCTCCCCAATCCGGAAACGCTGTTGAAAATCAGCCAGGAGTACCCGGGCACGGCTGCGGGAGCCGACGCCCAGTTGCTGGCAGCCAAGGCCTTGTTTCTTAAGTCCAAATACAAGGAGGCGCAGGAGGCCTTTTCTAAATTCATCTCCGATAACCCCGGCAATCCCCTCGTCCCCCGGGCCCAGGTTGGCGTCGCCGCCTCTCTGGAATCGGCGGACAAGATCAGCGAGGCGGTGCAAAAATACAAGGAGGTCGCCGCCATCTATTCCTCCCAGCCCGACATCACCTATCCCGTCAAATTGACCCTGGGCCGGCTGAGCGAGGCCCAAGGCAAGCCCGACGCGGCGGTCACCTATTATACTGAATTGGCCCGGCTCAACAACCCCTACGATCCCTGGGTGGCCGAGGCCAAGGAACGTCTGCGGCTTCTCCTGGCCAAGCATCCTGAACTGGACAAGTCTTCCGGGGTCAACCCTTACCAGACCCCCAGCCTGATGAGTCCCGCGGCGGCTGAGGTCGCCAGCCCTCTGACTCCTTCGGCGGCTGACATCCAACTTTCGGCCCCGCCTGCAACCCAAAGCGCCGCCCCCGAAACGGCGCCGGCCACCGCGCCAAAAACCAACCAGGAAGCTCCAGCCGCCCCGGCCCCGGGCAGCCCTCCCGCGGGCAACAACCCCGGCGGCAACCCCCGTTGAGACCCCAAGTTGGCCCCTTGCCATTTTGTAACATGAAGTTGACCCTCATCGGAACCGGCTACGTGGGCCTTGTCACCGGGACATGTTTCGCCGAAGCCGGCCACCAAGTCACCTGCGTGGACAAGGACGCGGACAAAATCAAACTGCTCAAAGCGGGCGGCATGCCCATCTACGAGCCAGGGTTGGAAGAATTGGTGCAGAAGAACACCGCCGCCGGACGCCTCCATTTCACCGCCAGCACCCAGGAAGGGGTCCAGCGCTCGGACGTCATTTTCATCGCCGTTCCCACGCCGGCCCTGCCCAATGGTTCGGTGGACTTGAGCTTCATTGAGGCGGTCTCCCGCGAAATCGCCGCAGCCATGACCAGCTACCGCATCGTGGTGGACAAAAGCACGGTGCCGGTGAAGACCGGCGAAAAAGTCGCCGAAACCATCAAACGCTATTGCAAGGCCCAGGTGGATTTCGACGTGGTCAGCAATCCGGAATTTCTGCGCGAGGGCTTTGCCGTGGATGATTTCATGAAGCCCGACCGCGTGGTCGTGGGGGTCTCCTCCCAGCGGCCCGTGGCGGCGATGCGGGAAATATACGCCCCCTTCAGCGCCCCCATCATCATCACCGACATCAATTCCGCGGAACTGATCAAACACGCGGCCAATTCCTTCCTCGCCTTGAAAATATCCTACATCAACGCCATTTCCGCCCTGTGCGAGCTTTCCGGCGGCAACGTGCAGGAGGTGGCCAACGGCATGGGGATGGACACGCGCATCGGGCGCAAATTCCTGGATGCGTCGCTGGGTTTTGGCGGCAGTTGCTTTCCCAAGGACCTCAGCGCCTTCATCCGCATCTCCGAAACCCTCGGTTACGATTTCGCCCTGCTCAAGGAAGTCCAGCGCATCAACGCCGGACAACTGGACCGCTTTGTCAAGAAAATAAACGACACGCTGTGGGTCCTCAAAGGCAAGACGCTGGGCGTGCTGGGCCTGGCCTTCAAACAAAACACCGATGACGTGCGCATGTCCCCCGCCATTGAGCTTTGCCAGCGGCTGCAGAAGGAAGGGGCCACCCTGCGCGTGCATGACCCCCAGGCCATGGAAAAGGCCAGGGCCATCCTCAAGGAGGTCACCTACGTGGACGACATGAACGAAGTGGCGGCCGGCTGCGACGCCCTGATCGTGGCCACCGAATGGCCCGTCTTCAAGAATCTGGACCTGGAAAGGGCCCGCAAAAACCTCTCCCATCCGATCATATTCGACGGTCGCAACCTGTTTGATCCGGCCGAAATGGAGCGCCTGGGTTTCCTCTACAAGAGCATCGGCCGCGGCAAACCGTGACCCTGGCAAACCAGGATGCAAGGCGGCCTTGTCAACCTTTGTCCATCCGCTCTGAAACTCCTGCCCGTGAGACCGGCGCCATCAAAGGAAGATCCAATCGAAGTTGCCGCCGGCCTGGTTTTTCGCGGTGGAAAACTGTTGATTACCCGGCGATTGGCCGGCGGGCCGCTGGGCGGCCTTTGGGAATTCCCGGGCGGCAAACGCGAACCGGGCGAATCGTTTGAACAATGCCTCCACCGCGAACTGCGCGAAGAACTGGGCATCGAAGTCCAAATCGGCGCCTTGCTGGAGGACATCCTCCACCATTACCCGGAGCATTGCGTCCGCCTCAAATTCTTCCGTTGCCTCTGGCTCCGCCATGAACCTAAACCGATCTTATGCGGCCAATTGGCCTGGATTACCGCCTCCCAACTTTCCGACTATCCATTCCCCGCCGCCGACGCGCGCATCCTAGACAAGCTGCGCCACGCCCCCGCCCTGTGGTAAAGCAGGGCCATTGGTCATTTTCCAATCGGGATTATATGGTTTGCAAATGCAGATTCCAAGTCCGACGCGGCGCAGGCCGTTAAAGTAATTAACCCACCGGACGCTTAAAAATAAGAATCAGCTTTGGGTGCGCTTTCGGCTCAAGAAACCAAGCGCATAATTCCCAAGCAGTCGTGCCGTCGCCTGTACCGCCGTCGGGGCGAATTCTCATCAAATCAAACTCGCCGGAAAAATCCGAACCAGTGACGTTAGGATTAGGGTGGGTTCTTTGGTATTCGCGCATTTCACTACTGTCATCCTCACATGCCTCAACTTTATACTCCCACTTTACGGACGACGAAGGTGGTGGCAGAACAATGGTCCCGTTGACTCACGGGAAAAAGACACCGGCGGGGTCTGAGTAAGCCGGTCGTTTGGGACTCATGTTTGGGTCTCCGGGTCTTGATACTATTTTAGGTCTTCGACAGCAAGGTAAAACGAGC
>JBEKOF010000112.1:0-13919 GCA_049522055.1 Verrucomicrobiota bacterium
CCGCCCCGCCTGCTCCACCTGCTCCGCCGTCTCCGCCTCCACCTCCACCTCCAGCCGCGGATAGCGCGCCCGAGCCCGCCGCACCGCCGCCTCGATGGCGCTGGGCGCCTCGCCCCGCAGCGCCGCCAGATGATTGTTCTTGATCAAAATGCGGTCGAAGAGGCCAAAGCGATGATTCATCCCGCCCCCGCAAACCACCGCGTATTTCTCCAGGCGGCGCCATCCGGGGGTGGTCTTGCGCGTGTCCAGTATCCGCGCGCGCGTGCCGGCCGCCGCCTCGACAAACTTCGCTGTCAACGTCGCCACCCCGGAGAGCCGCTGCGCGAAATTCAGCGCCACCCTTTCCGCCGACAAAATCGGGCGCGCCGGCGCCTTGAGTATCTTCAACAGCGGCTGGCCCGCATTCACCTGATCGCCATCCGAGGCCGTCCGTTCGATCCTGGCTTGCGGGCATAATTCCAAGAACGCCGCCTCCGCCAGGTCCAGTCCCGCCACCACCAGCCGTTGGCGCGCCACCATCACCGCCGTGACAGTGGTCTCTTCCGGCACCACCGCCAGAGTCGTGACATCGCCTGTTCCGATGTCCTCCTCCAGCGCCGCCTTCACGGCCCGGCGGATTTCATCACTGGACAACATCCCCAAACTTTAAACTTCAAACCGGGAACTTCAAACCCTAAACTCAGCCATGCCATTGCCCGTCATTTCCGTGGAGCAGATGCGCCAGTGGGAAAAGGCCGCCTGGGCGGCGGGCAATACCGCCGCCGCTGTCATCAAGCGGATCGGTCGCCTCATCGCCGCCCGCGTGCTCCTTCTCACCCGCCCCGGCGACACCATTCTTATCCTGGCCGGACGCGGCCATAACGGCGACGACGCCCGCGCCGCCCTGCCCCATCTGCCCGGACGCAAGCCGGCCCTGGTGCAGGCCCTGGATCCCCGCGCCGCCGCCAAAGAGTTTCTCCAGAAAACCAAGTCCGCCTCAATCCATCATCGTCCACCTTGGATCATTGACGCCCTGTTCGGCATCGGCCTCAACCGCCCGTTGGACGAACCTTGGCGGACTTTGATTGATGCCGTCAATCAGTCCGGCCTGCCCGTGCTCTCCGTGGATGTGCCCTCCGGTCTCAACGCGGACAGCGGGCAGGTGGAAGGAGCGGCCATCCGGGCCGACATCACCCTCACCATTGGAGCGCCCAAGCGCGGGCTGCTGCAAGCGCCGGAATGGGTGGGCCGCCTGGAAGTCGCGCACGACATCGGGTGGATTCCGTGCCCTCATTCCACCGAACTGAACTGGACCTTGCCCGAAGATTTCGCCGCCTGGCCGCTCCGCCGGCCTGTCCAGAGCAACAAAGGAACCTTTGGCCACCTGGCCATTATTGCCGGCAGTCGCGGGTATCATGGCGCGGCGGTGTTGGCCGCGCGCGGGGCCTTGCGGGCGCAACCCGGCTTGGTGACAGTCGAGCCGCAGCCATCAGTTTATTTCCCAGTGGCCGCGCAAGTCCAAGCCGCGATGGCGCGCCCCTGGCAGGCGGGCCGTCCTCTCCCGGCTAATTGCACCGCCCTTTTGTTCGGCCCAGGTCTGGCCCAGCCAAACCTACCCGCGGCGCTGGCCAAAAAGTTGCGCTCCTGGTGGAAAACCTTCCCAGGCCCGATGCTGGTGGACGCCAGCGCGCTGGACTGGTTGCAGCCGGGCGCCATTGCCGCCGGCGCCGTGCGCGTCATCACGCCCCATCCCGGCGAAGCGGGCCGCCTGCTGCGCGTTTCGGCGGAGGCGATCCAGGCGGACCGGCTAGGGTCGTTGCGCCAACTGTCGCGGCGGCTGGGCAATTGCCATGTCGTTCTCAAAGGCCATCACACCCTGGTTGGCCGCGCCACCGGCGCGGTTTACATCAACAGCTCCGGCAACCCGCTCCTGGCGCAAGGCGGCAGCGGCGATTTGCTCTCGGGCTATCTGGCCGGCCTGCTGGCCCAACCCGCCTGCCGGCGCGACCCTCTGACCGCCATCCGTTTCGCCGTGTGGCAGCACGGCGCGTCCGCCGACACCCTCTCCCAGTCCCGCCCTAATTGGACTGTGGAAGACCTCGCAAATGCTTTAGGTTCCGCGCGCCCAGGCGATTAATGCCATTTTCACCCGCAAAGCTATTTGCATCCTGAATTTGCATGACACCAGAAATATGGAATTGCCTTTGGTCCTCTCCGCCGTATAAGTCCCCTCGAGTGTATGGCCACAACCACTACAATTGACGTGGAAGCCCGACTCAGCTCGGCGAAGGTCCTTCGTTATTTCGTGACCGTCTGCTTACCAACGACCAAATGGAGGATGCGTTGCCTCGCAGCTTTGAGCGCGGCCTACACGACATTTTCTTCTGTGGCATCTCGCCGCTTTATGACGATCTCCACGAGCACAATTTTCTCCATGCCACGAAAAGCGCCTAACAACAGTTCGCCCCAGAAGATCCGCCGCCCGCGCTGCGGTTTCGCGTGGGTTTTCCTATGCCCAACCATTTTCCATTTTCGTATCGAATCGGCTTGCTGCTTGGCCTGATGCTGGTTGTGTCATTGGTGGACTTTTATCGAAAAGGCGCCCAGGCGGCTAAGTTTCGTGAATATGGTTTTATCCTCATCACTGGCGCGGTTGGAGCCACAGTCGGATTTGGGAACGATTTGATTACCTCCACGATTTCGCCGGAGTACTTCACTTTGGGCAAAGGTTTGGAGGAAAGCCCGGATTTGCGAATACAGGCAGGGCTGCTGGGACTGCGAGTTGGATTCTCCGCCGGAGTCATTGGAGGGGCTGTTTGCTTGTATGCCAGCCGGAGAAAATCAGCGTATCCACCCGTCCAGTTTTCCCAACTGTTTCGCATGCTCTGGATGCCTGTCGCAGGCGCGATTCTCTGCGGCATTGCTTTGCCGCTGGGGTTTTCCAAATTTGATCCCGCGCGCTTCTCCGCACAGCTGGACTCCGCGCTGGACGCCGGAAGGATCAGATGTTTTCGGCAAGTCTGGTGGACTCATATCGGATTGTATGCCGGCATGGTTGTTGGTCTGACGGCGATGCTTCTTCTTGCGGCCAAAGAGAGGAAAAACACGGGAATATGAATCCAAACCAAATCCACGCCGTCACCGGGGCCTTTGGTTATTCCGGCCGTTACATCGCCACCCGTTTGCTGGAACAGGGACGCACGGTTCTCACGCTGACCAACTCCGGCAACCGCGCCAATCCCTTCGGCGGCAGAGTCCGCGTGGTGCCGCTTTCCTTTGGCCAGCCGGACAAACTGGCGGCGGGGCTGTCCGGCGTGGACGTCTTGTATAATACCTACTGGGTTCGCTTCAATCATCGGATGTTCACCCATGGGCAGGCCGTGGAAAACACGCGGGTGCTGTTTGACGCCGCGCGGCGCGCGGGGGTCCGGCGGGTCGTGCATGTGAGCATCACCAATCCGGCGGAAGACTCGCCGCTGGAATACTTCGCCGGCAAGGCGCGGCTGGAACGGGCGTTGCGGGAAAGCGGACTTTCTTATGCCATCCTGCGGCCCACCGTTTTGTTCGGGCGCGAGGACATTCTCGTCAACAACATTGCCTGGGCGCTGCGGCACTTCCCATTTTTTGCCGTTTTCGGCGACGGCTCGTATCGCCTTCAACCGGTTCATGTGGATGATCTGGCGGAGTTGGCTGTCGCCCAAGGGATGCGGTCGGAAAATGTCATCCTCAACGCCATCGGACCGGAAACTTTCACTTACCGCGAGCTGGTCACGGAGGTTGGCCGCGCCATTGGCCGGCCGCGAACATTGGTCCATGTGCCGCCGGCGATGGGGTGTTTGCTTGGCAAACTGGTGGGCTGGTTCCATCACGACATCTTCATCACACGCGAGGAAATTCGCGGCTTGATGTCCGAACGGCTCCATGTGGACACGCCGCCCACCGGAAAAACACCATTGACGGCCTGGTTGAAGAAAAACGCCGCCACACTGGGACTCCGATATGCCAGCGAATTGGATCGTCGTCGCGACCGGCAGAGACCCTATTTCGTCAATGAGGCGTGAGGGTGCCGGCGGCAACGGATTTAATTCGTCCCTTCCTTTCTGTGAACTAATCGTTGCTGAATTGTCACCCATTCGTCGGTTGATTGTAAAACGCGGTTGTCATTTTAAAGGGCCATGAAGGTAAAACCTTGTTGGGTTAACCAACCGCAGCCATCCCCCGCGGACCCGGCGCCGAAGACGGATTGCAGCCAGGATCAAAACACTTTGTGATGCGCACACCGAAAGAGGACCAGGCGCCCCATGCGCTGGCCACCGAAGAACTGGAAATGCCCCCGCGCATCATGCGGCCAAGAACCACGCATGATCTGATTCAACGATTTATGTGGGGACTCGAGGTGGGCGCGGGAGCCAGGATTCTAAGAATGTGCTGCGTTCCCCTGGGCTTTATCACGCTGGCCTTCTGGTTCAATTTGCGCGCCGACCACACTTTTTCCAACCGGGAAGCCATGGAGTCCGCCCATTTGGCGCGGCACTTGGCCGCGTGGAAAGGCTACACCACCTATTCCATTCGTCCTTCAACCCTCGGCTTGCTCCAGCGAGCCGACCCTGAGCTCGCGCCCGATGTGCTCCGGTATCCTGTGCCGGATTTGAGCATCGCCCCCGGCTACCCCTTCGTCCTGGCGTGCTTGATGAAAATTCTTCCCTTCAACTTCGCGGCGAATCGTAGCCATCTCTGGTCCTACCAGCCCGAATTATTGATTCTTAGTTTCAACGAACTCCTCTTTTTTGCCGCCGTTCTCCTCCTCTTCCAGGTGGCGCGGCGGCTGTTTCACCCCAAGGCAGCCTGGGTCTCGGCGCTCATCTTTTCCGGGAGCGAGGTTTACTGGAAATTCAGCGTTTCCGGCCTGTCAACAATGTGGCTGGTCCTCATTTTTCTCTCCGTCGTTTGGTGTTTGCTGGAGCTGGAAGAGCGCGATCGCCGGGAGACGCCGGCGCCGGGCGCCTCGCTCCTCCTGGCGGCGGCCGCGGGCGCGCTGGTGGGGATCGGAGGATTGAGCCGGTATTCCGTGGCGTGGCTGATCGTTCCTGTCCTGTCCTTCATCCTGGTTTTCTTCAGGCGCCAGCGGGGAGAACTACTTCTCGTCACGGCCGTTGCATTCCTGACCTTCATGGCGCCCTGGATCTCCCGCAATCTGGCGCTCAGTCACACCCCCTTTGGCACGGCGGGCTACGCGCTGTTGGAAAACACGCGGCCCTTCCAGGAGGACCGCGTGGAACGCTCCTTTGATCCCTTCGCCGCCGGCCTTTCGCTCCTCAAACCGCGCGACCTGCTGGATAAATTCCTGGTCAACGAGGGAAAAATCCTCAGAACGGATCTGCCCCAGCTCGGCGGCAACTGGGTATGGTCGTTTTTTCTTTGTAGCCTCGTGCTGCCTCTTCGCCGTCCAGACTTGCGGCGACTGCGGTGTTTTCTGCTTTGGACACTGGCGCTGATGGCTGTGGTGCAACCCTTGGGGCAAACGCATCTCAGCGTTGAATCGCCGGAAATCAACTCCGAGAACCTGCTCGTGCTGCTGGCCCCCCTGGTTTTGATCTTTGGAACAGGCTTCTTCTTTGCCTTGCTCAGTCAGATGGCCCCTCCCTATCGAGCCTTCCGCGGCTGCGTGGCGGCGCTTTTTGCCGTCCTGATGTGCGCGCCGCTGGCCCTGGACTTGGCCAGCCCGCCGGAACCGGCGGCTCCTTCCCCCTATGTGCCGTCGCGTATTCAGAAAACCGCATTGATGATGCGGCCCGGCGAGTTGATGATGAGCGATATTCCCTGGGCGGTGGCGTGGTATGGCGAGCGGCCATGCGCCTGGCTCACACTGGATGACGCCGGCACATTCCAGCAGATGAACAAACTCCAACCCCTCCAGGCGATTTATTTGACCCAGCGAACCACCGACCGCCCATTCCTTTCTCTCATACTTGATAGCCAACGCGGTTGGGGACGCTTCCTGTTCAACGGCCTGCCGAAATCGGCCTCGCCTCAAGGCGTGATGCCCGAGGGCTTTGAGCTAACGGCAGCCCCGGCAGAATACATGCCCGCCCAACTGTTCGTTAGCGACACCGTTCGCTGGGATAACTCCCCCAAGAAATAATAAACACTCGCCCAGCCGAACCGGACCAAAATTCGGATTTGATTGCGCGAACCCTCATGGCATTGTGGGGACCGCCAGTCCATGAACAAAAAAGAATCGCCAGAAGAGTTTAACCGCCGCGACTTCCTTAAGAACACCTCCTTGGCCGCCTTGGGGGCCATGGCCAGCTGTGTGGAACTTTGCCCCGCTTCGACCGCCCGCGCTGCCGACTCCCCGGACGCCCTGACTCCCGCCCCGCCCGGGCCGCCCGTCAACTACGGCGTCATCGGCGCCGGCGCCTGGGGCCGGGAAATCCTGACCACCCTGGCCCAATTGCCCAACACCCCGGTCGTCGCCGTTTGCGAGCATTTCCCCGCCGGGCTGCTCCGCGCCGGCGAGGCCGCGCCCAAAGCCGAACGCTTCGACGATTACCAGAAGCTGCTGGGCAAAAAGGAAGTCCAGGCCGTCGTCGTCGCCACCCCCACCCACCAACACTTGGACATCGTCCTGGCCGCCCTGGCCGCCGGCAAACACGTCTATTGTGAAGCGCCCCTGGCCAATTCCATCGCCGACGCCAAATCCATCGCGCACGCCGCGCAATCGGCCTTCAAACTGGTTTTTCAAGCCGGCTTGCAGGAGCGCGCCCATCCGCAACGCCATTTCCTCCGCCCCTTCATCCGCTCCGGCGCTTTGGGCAGGAACGTCCTGGCCCGCGCCCAATGGCACAAGAAAACCAGTTGGGCGCGCACCGCGGCCGCGGCCGCCCGAGAAAAAGAACTCAATTGGCGCCTGCGCCAGGCCACCAGCACCGGCCTGATGGGCGAAAACTGCATTCATCTCCTCGACGCGGTCACCTGGTTTTTGGGCGCGCGGCCCGCCGCCGTCACCGGCTTCAGTTCGCTCCTCCTTTGGGACGATGGCCGGGATGTCCCCGACACCGTTCAGGCGGTGTTTGAATTCGCCGATGGCGCCCGTTTGATTTGCGACGCCACCTTGTGCAATTCCTTCGACGCCCAATACGAAATGTATTACGGAACCGACTCCGCCATCCTGGTGCGCGAGAGCAAGGCCTGGCAGTTCAAGGAAGTGGATTCTCCCCTGCTCGAATGGGAAGTCTATGCGCGCAAAGAAACCTTCGGCGCCGAGACCGGCATTTCGCTGGTCGCCAATGCCAGCAAGCAGACGGCCCAGGGCAAAAATGCCGTGGCCGCGTCGCCCTATCCAAACTCCCCGCTTTATTATGCCCTGCAAGCTTTCACCGACAACGTCGGCAGCATCAACGCCGAAGTGGAGGAGTTTATCAGCAGCTTTGGCGAAGACGATCCCCAGGCGTTGCGCGACCACTTGGCCACGCTCAAACGGCAGCCGGCGGCAGGGTGGAAGGAGGGCCTGGAAGCCACCGTTCTGGCCATCAAAGCCAACGAAGCGGCTCTCGCCCGCCAAAAAATCGAGCTCAAAAAGGAATTCTTTGAATTATGAACACTCCCATTGATCGCCAGGTTCCATGCCTGCTGGCCGCCTTGGCCCTTCTGGCCTGCGCCGCCCCGTCCCGCTCCGCCGATGCGCCCATCCGTTTCCAGGCCACGCCCAAAGACAGCCTCGTGCTCATCCAAGGCACCTCCACGCTGCATGATTGGGAAATGAAAGGGCCGATCATTTCCGGCTCCGTTGAATTCCCCCCCGGCGTGCGGTTCGACACCAACCAAACCACCCTTCCCGGCCTCAAGGACGGCAAACTTCCCGCCACCGTCAAGGCGTCCATTCCCGTGCGCACCATCCGCAGCGAGGCCGACGTCAGGCCCGAATACATGGAGCGGCTGATGCAGGAGGCCATGAAAGAGACCAACTTCGCCAGAATCGAATACCGCGCCGCCGAATTGGTGATGCAAACTCCCCGCGCCCCGGGCCAGCCTTTCGCCTTCGACGTCCAGGGCGATCTGGCCATTGCCGGCGTCACCAACAAAGTCGCCTTTCCCGTCACCATCCTGCCCGTCGAGCCGGACAAAATCAAAATCCACGGCCAGGCGAAATTGAAAATGACCGCCTACGGCGTGACGCCCCCCGCGCCGAACTTCGGTTTGGGGCTGATGAAATGCGGGGACGACATAATCATCATTTTTGACTGGACGCTCCAGCAAAAGCCGCCCGCCCCCGCCGCGGCAAAATAGGAACTAATGGCGGCCCGCGGAGCCGGGCCAACGGAATCACTGGACGCATCTCACCAGCACGCTCCCCTTTGGCCGCGGCGCAACCAGCGAGGAGTTGGACGAAATCATCCGCCCAGAGAAACGTTTAAATCCGACCACTGCCTCGATTCGGAGCGGACACCCGAACCCGACCGCGGCGTCATCGCGGGACCGTGGCCCTCATCTGCATCCAGCGCAAATCCGTGTAGGGCGAGGTGGCGGGGGTGAAGTTGCCCACGGTCGTCTGGGGGAGGAGCGCCGGGTCGGTCATTCTCCTGCTTTCCCCATGGTTGTCGGTGAAAAGGATGTTGCACGCGTTGTTATGGCGGGCGCCAGGGACATCCACCCAGACGTTTTGGTTGCCCGCGAGGGAAGCGTATGGCGGGCTTGCATAGCCAGGGTCAACAGTAAAGTTACCGTCATTAATGGTGCCGACACTTTCATCCAGGAATGAAAAACATGTGGCCGGTCCCATTCCCACCCCGGCGATATCGCTCAATCTCCTAAATATCTTTCCCTCAGCGACGCTGCCGTCTGGAATCGCTCCACCCGCAGGGTCCAGGTCCGGATTCAGCCATACATTCAAGGAATAGCTGCGCGCTCTGGGCAGCGCGGTGTTGCCCGACTGGTAGGTCGAAATGTCGGTCGGACAATGGTAAGCGCCCAGGCTCTGAACATAAAACCAGAGCAAGCCATTCGTGATGTCCGATGTCAAGTCTGGGGTTGTGCCTTCCGTCCAACTGGGAGCACTTGAGTCGCTGGTGAAACAGTTCTGCACCAGTTGGTCCTTGGTTTCGTTCGCATAGCTGTACCACGCCACTCCGAGTTGCTTGAGATTGCTCAGGCAATTGATGGCTTGGGCCTTCTTCTTGGCGTTGGCCAGCACTGGGAGCAGCAGCGCGGCCAGAATGGCGATAATGGCAATCACCACCAGCAGTTCAATCAACGTGAAGGCTTTGCGCATCCGGTTCATGTTCTATCAGTGGAACTGGTGGAAACTTAGGCCATCGCAAGCCGGACGTCAAGCTCTTCCATTAAAAACCAGGACCCAGCCGAAATTTTAGCCTTCCCACTTCGATCTTCCAAACCTTAGACTCGCCCAAGCATGGCGCTGCAATTTTTTAATACCTTGTCACGATCGGTCCAGGAATTTGTCCCGTGCCATCCCGACGGCAAAAACGTGGGACTCTATTGCTGCGGCCCGACGGTGCATGACTTCGCCCATATCGGCAACTTCCGCACCTTCATTTTTGCCGACTTGCTGCGCCGGTATCTGCAATTCAAGGGCTTCCACGTCCGCCACGTCATGAATATCACCGACGTTGAGGACAAAATCATCAAGCGCGTGTGCGAGAACAAGACATCGCTGGCCGAGTACACCGCGAAATTTGAGGCCGCGTTTTTTGAGGATTTTCTGAGCTTGAACTGCCTGCGTCCGGACCAGACGCCCCGCGCCTCGCAGCATATCCCGGAGATCGTCGCCCTGATCGAAACGCTGGTGGCCCGCGGGGTGGCTTATCGCGCGCCGGATGGCTCGGTCTATTTCAGCATCCGGAAATACCAGGACTGCGGCGGCCGCTATGGCCAGTTGCTCCATTTGAACTTCGAGCAAATGCGCCCCGGCGCCCGCGTCAGCAACGACGAATACCCCAAGGATGCCCTGGCCGATTTCGCCCTCTGGAAGGCGCGCGTCCCCGATGACGGCCCCGTCTTCTGGCCAAGCCCATGGGGCGAAGGCCGCCCCGGCTGGCACATCGAATGCAGCGCCATGAGCGTGCATGCCCTGGGACCCAGCTTCGATCTCCACCTCGGCGGCGAGGACCTGATCTTTCCTCATCACGAGGATGAAATCGCCCAGAGCGAAGGGGCCGGCGGGCGCCCTTTTGTCAAGTATTGGATGCACGGCGCCCATCTCCTCGTCGAAGGCAGGAAAATGAGCAAGTCCCTCGGCAATTATTTCACCCTGCGCGATCTGCTCTGCAAAGGTTTCACCGGAAGGGAAATCCGGTTTCTCTTGTTGCAGGCCCATTACCGCGAGTCATTCAATTTCACGCTCGAAGGTTTGCAAGGGGCGCAAGTCGCGCTGGATCGTCTGGATGAATGCCTGGGCAAACTGCGTCAGATTGACGGCGGCTCGGCGGTGGCTCCCCCGGTCCCGCCCGTCCTCCACGAGTTCGAGGAGGCGATGGATAACGATTTGAATGTCGCCGCGGCCTGGGGGGCGATCTTCGATTGGGTTCGCAAAACCAACATTGAACTGGCCGAATACCGCCTCACTCCGGCCCGCGCGGCGGCGCTGCTCGCCGCATGGCAAAAAATCAATCAGGTCTTCGGGTTGCAAACCACCCGGGAAAATAATGCCGCCGGAAAATTGGACCCCGCATTGCAGAACTTCCTCCAAGAGCGCGCCGCCGCCCGCAAAGCCAAAGACTTCAAACGCTCTGACGCCATTCGGGACGAGCTCAAAGCCAAAGGCTGGACCATTGAGGACACTCCCAATGGCCCCCGCTTGAAGCCGGTATAGCATGAAAGGCTTGTTCATCACCTTTGAGGGAACCGAGGGAAGCGGAAAAACAACGCAAATCGCCGCTCTGGCCGAACGCTTGCGCGCGCTGGGTCTCACAGTGCGCGTCTTGCGCGAACCGGGTGGCACCCCCATCGGCGAAGAAATCCGCCACACCCTCCAGCACAGCCAGGCCAACGCCAACATGACCCCCGAAGCCGAATTGCTCCTCATCAATGCCAGCCGCGCCCAATTGGTCCGCGAAATCATCCGTCCCGCCTTGGCTGCGGGCCAGGTTGTTCTGTGCGACCGCTTTTACGATTCCACTGTGGCTTATCAGGGATACGGACGCGGGCTGGATCTCAAGCTGGTCCGGCGCATTATTTCCCTGGCGGTGGGCCGGACCAGGCCCCGGCTCACGCTCCTGCTGATGCTTCCCATCGCCCTCAGCCAGGTCCGCCGCCGCAACCGCCGGCCCCGCCGCGACCGCATGGAGCAGGAAGGCCGTGCCTTCTTTCAGCGGGTCGAGGCCGGTTACCAAGCCGCCGCCGCCGCGCAGCCGGGGCGAATCCGGCGCATTGACGCCACAAGGCCGGCGGCGGAGGTCGGCGCGGAAATCTGGGACGCCGTGGCCCCTTGCCTGGCCCGCGCCACAAAATCGCGGCGCCTCAAATCCAGTCGTTGACAAAACGGCCTCTTGCGCTACGCTTGCCCGTTCTCAAGAGAAACAAATATGCCGAACACAAAATCCGCCGGACGCCGCATGCGCAACAGCGCGCGCAAGCAATTGCACAATCGCAGCATCAAGACCCGCCTCCATAATTATGAGAGGCATTTTGCCGAACTCCTCAGCGCCGGCAAGAAAGAGGAAGCCGCCACCGCCCTGCGCCTCCTCAGTTCCGCTTTCGACAAAGCCGCCAAGACCGGCGTCGTCAACCGCCTGATGGCCAGCCGCAAAAAGTCCCGCCTGAGCCTGCGCCTGAACGCCGCCAAGCCCGCCGCATCCCCCTCCGCCGCGCCGTGACCGGTTTTGGCGCGGCTCCCGCAGGTTGTTGATATTCCGCAATTTAGGTCCCCCCGCCGACGGGGATGCAATTGGCCTGCTTTTTGCTCTCTTATAAATGCTAATCAACCATAGCATGAGAGCTGCCATATTCATGGAACGCGACGGAATCTTAAACCTGGACCAGGCTGATGACGGCCGATTCTTCCCGCCCCTCTGCCTGGAGCAGTTGGCCTTTAACCCGGAGGCCATCGAACCGTTGCGACAGCTCAAATCCATGGGCTTCCTGCTCATCGCCACCACCAATCAGCCCGGCCTCTCGCGGGGAACCCTCTCCCGGCGCGAATCCGACGCCATCAATGCCTCCTTGCGCCTGTTCTTCGGCCTGGACGATATTCTGGTCTGCCCGCATAACGCCTCCGATCACTGCCCCTGCCGCAAACCCAATCCCGGCCTCCTCAAGGAAGCAGCCTTCAAATGGCACGTCAACATGGACCACTCCTTCGTCATCAGTAATAAATGGCAGGATGCCGAAGCCGCCCACAATGCCGCCTGCACTTCCCTCCTCATCGCCTCGCCGTGGATTGGCAAAGGACATCGCGATATCTTCCTGCCCAGGCTGGCGGATGTCGTCAGAACCATTTCGCGCTTTCAACCGGCGCTCCTGGTCGCCTGAACCTCAGGGCGCCGGGGCGGCCCTGGGACGTTGTACCCCCGGTGGAATATCCGTCTCCGCAACGCGGCGCACCCCGCCCACCACCACCACCCGGCCCTCCACCCCGTTGGTCAACTTCGGCCGCGTCCCGGTGTACTCATACGTTTGCCGGTAGATCATCTGCCCATCTGGATTGACGACGTAATAACTAAATGCGCGGGCGCCGGTCTGGTTGAGGACATGCAAATTGCTGAAACTGTCAATGCGCACTTCCGGGTCGCTCAGGGAGATCATCCGGCCCATCGGAAAGACCTTCAATGTCCGCGCCCCCGTTTCATCCGTCAACTGAAAATAAAGTTTCATCCCCGATTCTGCATCCACCCTCTGCAAAAAATACCTCCGCACTTCCGGCGCGGTGTTGCTGGCGCCCGGCAGCGGCGGTACCCCAAATTGCAAGTCCGGCAGCTTCGCCAGGCGCGTGCCATTGATAATAGTAAATGTGGCCGGTTTGCACACGCATTCCTGGTTCCATTGTGGAATCTTGATCGTCGCCCCCACCGTATAATGGCCCGGCGCGCGAAAATTGAAATAAGGGGTCAGATTGAAGCTGCAGTTGGCCGACTCCGCCGGGCGCAGCGTGAATTCGTGCGCCACCGAAGTCTCGCCCAATCGCCCAATCACCGCGTTATTCTCCCCCGTCACCGAGAAGCTGATCCAATCGGCGTCCTGGCCCAGATGCAATTCCTGTCCCGACCGGTTTTCAATGTGTACTTTCAAATCCATGTCCTCATCGGCCAGCAACTGGTTTTGCGCCAGGCTCAATTCCGCCGTCACCCCGTTGATTTGCGCGCGCGCCAGCGGGAGAAAGCCGAAGGCCAGCGCCCACAGCACAACAATCCTTTTCATGCGCACAACATAGCCCGCGTCGCCCCCGGCTGGCAAGCCGCATTTCCAGAACCCGTTGACCCCCGTGCCGCCGATGCTACCCTGTCCCCGTTATGATCGCTCTCATTGACTACGGCTCGGGCAATTTGCGCAGCGTTCAGAAAGCGCTCCTCAAAGCCGGCGCCGACGTGCGCATCGCCCGCCGCCCGGAGGAAATGGCCGGCGCCCGCGCCGTGGTGCTGCCCGGCGTCGGCGCGTTCGATGATTGCCTCAACACCATGCGCCAGCAGGAGTTGCTGGCCGCCCTCAAGCAATTCATCGCCGGCGGGCGGCCTTTCCTGGGGATCTGCGTCGGCTATCAGGCCCTTTTTGAGCGCAGCGACGAATTCAACAGTTGCGCCGCCGGGCTGGGGGTTTTTGCCGGCAAGGTCGTTCGCTTCTCCGCCCAGGCCGGCCTCAAAATCCCCCAAATCGGCTGGAACCAGATCAACATCCTCCGCCCCCAATGCCCGCTCTTTCGCGGCATCGCCTCCGGCAGCTACGTTTACTTCGTCCACAGCTTTTTCCCCCAACCGCTGGACCCGTCC
>JBEKOF010000113.1:0-13889 GCA_049522055.1 Verrucomicrobiota bacterium
TCGCCGGGCCTTCACTACCTGGAAAGGGGCCACTACTTGGAAAGAAGAACCACCGCCCCCAGCCCTGCCGGGCGGAATCAATTTAGCTGACCAGAAGTCATCAATTTATCTGGCCGCCAAAGTTTGACCATGGTCATGAAGATCTTTTTTCATTCGCGGCGGCGCAGGATGACGATACGGGCGTTGTCCTGGTCGCCATGGATGCAAACGTCTTTTTTGACCTGACCTGCGATAATCGGACCCAGGGGGAGGACACCAAGGTCCTGGAAGCAGATTGGCTGGAAGACAGCGTCGTTCTTTGTGTCACACAGGAGATTTACAACGAGATTCACCGCGGGGCCGATGAGGCCAAAAAGAAGCGGGCCAGGGGCGCGGCAGATGGTTTCCGTCTGCTGAAAACCGCAGATGAGACAATCGTGCGGCTGGAAGCGGAACTGAAGCCGCTGTTCAAGGATGCTGTTCTCGATCATGATCTTTCAGACATGCGTCATGTCGCGCACGCCATTGCGGCTGAAGTGCCCTTTTTTGTCACCCGGGATGTTGGGGTGCTTTCTTGGAGCGAGAAGATTTTTGAGAAATATGGGCTTAGAATTCTTCACCCTACAGATTTGATCAATCACCTGGACACCCTCAGACGCGAGGCGGAATATCGCCCGTCTAGTCTGGAAGGCTCCCGCTGGCGTGAGCGATTGGTCACGAAGGAAGACGTCAAGAAAATCGTGGCTGAATTTAAGCATCCCAATAAAGATCGAGCCAACGACTTCGAGCGAACCGTTCGGCATTACCTTGCGCACCCTGATAAATGGGACAGCCGCCTCATTGTGGACAACGAAAGCGCTGTCGTCGTTTACCTCGTCCGGTACAAAGCCGATACAGAACAAATTGAAATTCCTCTGGTTCGGCATTCGGACCATCCACTGGCACCAACTCTCCTGCGCCACATTTTTCACGCGTTAAACCGCAGTTCTGGCCAGACCGGGAACCGTATCATTTCGGTTTCGGACCCGGAAATGAGCAGCCCTTCCAAAAGCGCCCTCGCGGACATTGGGTTCCTCGCTGACGGCGACAAATGGTGGAAATTGTCCGTCGAGGGAATTCTGACCCGCCAGGAACTCGCAGCGAAAGTCAGCAGCAGCAAGCTCCCGGTGCCTTTGAAAGACAAACTCTCAACGGCGGGGTGGTTCCATGAGGTCGCCGATGTCGAAACCGCGAGATCAGAACTTGAGCAAGCCTTCAGTCCTGTCAAGATCGTCAGTCCCGACACCCCCTGCTTCGTCGTCAGCATCCGCCCTGAGTGGGCAGCGCATTTCTTTGATATCCCTGTTGGCGGCCAGACGTTGATGGACTTGAAAGAGGAGCTTCATCTCGGAATTGAAGGCGTGTACTATTGTTCCGCAAGAAACGCATTCCTCCAAGCGCCGGGCAGGATTCTCTGGTATGTGAGCAAGGGTCCGAAACAAAACGGGTCAATGACAATTAAAGCATGCTCCCATTTAGAGGAGGTGGTTTCCGGCACCCCGAAGCAGCTTTTTCCAAAATTCCGTCACTTGGGCGTTTTTGGATGGAAACATGTGTTGGCGGCCGCGAACGGGAAGCTGGAAAACAATCTGATGGCATTCCGGTTCAAAAGAACGGAGCGCTTTGTTCGCGAAATCCCCATGAGCGGGCTTGGCGAACTCGGCATTCCTCAGCCAGTAAACCCGCGCCGAATTACGGATGCCCAATTTGCAACGCTTTATCAACGTGGAATGAAAATAAATCAAAAATGAGTAAACACGCCCTCCTGCTTTCAATACGCCCCCGTTTCGCCCAGATGATATTTGCCGGCACAAAAACGGTTGAACTCAGGCGCGTGCGGCCGACCATAAAAGCCGGGGATCTCGTATTGGTTTACGTCACCTCCCCCACCAAGGAGTTGCAAGGCGCATTTAAAGTCAGCCAAACCGTCACCGGCAGCCCCGCGTCAATATGGAAAAAGTATGGAAAAAAAACCGGTGTAACCCGCGCGGAATTTGACACGTATTTTACTGGGAAGGATCAGGCGCACGCCCTGATAATCGAGGAGGCCTGGACGCTTCCGAAGCCCGTTCGGCTGGCCTGCCTCCGCGAGGAGAAGCGAGGATTTCGTCCACCGCAAAGTTTTCATTACATCCGCGGAGGAGGATTTGCCTCCTCGTTCGGAATACCTTTGCCAATCTAATCCTCCCCTATGAACCCGACCTTTTTCGAGAGAATTGACCCGCTCATGGCGGGGGCACTACGGGCTCACCTCGAAGGGGTTGGATTCCATTCTAAACTACGACATCAAATACCGCCTCGGCTGTGACACGGAGGAAGAAGAATGAGCAAGAACCCCGGTATCTACGAAACAGATAATCCCCTGATCTTCAGCGTGCCTCACGACGACATCCGATCCGGAGACGTCACAAGGGTGCTCACGCCATTACAGGGCTTCCTCGAAAACCGGAACGCAGTTGTCGGCGGGCGAGGCAGAATCACTTTGTTGTTTGAGGGCTTTGATGATGACCCCGGGGACGTTTACGACATTCCCGAAATCCGCCGTTACGCCAAAGCCCTGGATGAAGCCTTCCCCTACTGGTTCTATTTCGCCAACCTACAGGGTGACACCCTCAAAGTGTTGGCACTCTGCGTGTGCCGCGTTGTAAAGGTCTCCGGCTTTTCGACCCCACAACCCGACGACTTAAAGCAGTTCCTGTTTTCGCACATCATCGCCCTGAACCAACTCTGCGAACGATTTCAACTACCTGATTCGCTCAAACACCAGGTCACAAACGAGGCGTTGGCTTATATCGTGCCGGGGAGGAGTTCAGTGTGAACTCCGACAGCAAATATCGCATCAGGCGCGACACCGCCATCAAGGACGATAAAATTATGCCTAAAACGAAACAGACAAATTCTGGCGAAGTGGTTGTGGATCTCAAGGAGCTTGAATGGGTAAAAATTCTGGAGATTACAGTGCCTTCAGATTTGGTCTGGCTCGCCAGGATCAAAATGTTGCATCCGGTTCAATTTAACCGGGTGGATTTGACGTTGCTAATTAACTGCGTGCGAGCAAATGCGGCTGCCGTTACGCGTTCGCGTGAGAGGTGTGTGCTCGAACGGATTGCAGACAAGTTGGAGAAGGCGATGCGGCTGCCGCCCCCAAGGCCAACACGACATCTAGCGGCCTCTAAGCATGTCCGTAACGACAAACAGACTGCGCTAAAAGCGATGCAGCAGGATTTGCGAGATTTGCGGAAAACTACACCTGCTGATGACCCTGTGTTGACTCAATATCAGGACGCCGTTAATGCCCTGACCACGTCACTGAAGGGCCGCCGTGAAAAGTCTTTTCCTGACATTATCGGAGAAAAATGAGTGATAAATAACCCTATACAACCAGAGAGCCAGCTATGACCATTAGCGTAATCCCACGGAACTATGAAAACCTCTACGGTTTGCTGCTCAAGAAAGAGCAAAAACTGAGACCCAAAGGGGCATTTTATCGCGTTCCCGGCAGGTTCAACGGATTCACCAAGTGGCATCATAAGAAATACAACGGCTGGGTCTGGCTTCGCAAAGCCATGAGCGGGGTCGTGGTGGTCGAGATTGAAACGCGCGACGAACCGAACGACTGGCAAATCCTCTCGGCATTCATTGGCTTTCTCGGCCCATATTTCAGGAGCGAAATTAGCAGCATCAGCATTAACTATCCCCAAAAATGAGCATCAGAAAAAATCAAATATTTGTGAACTGCGACAGCAAGTGCCGCCTCCGCCACGACATCGAAAACCAAGAAATCCAAAACAAACGGAAAAACTAACCAAAGTTAATTATGCCTGCTCAAAACTACGAAGCTTTCAAACAGGAATGGTTGTCCGAAGTCACCGCGAACAACCCAAGCCCGACTGAGAAAGGTAACCGCTTTGCCTCCAAGCTCATAAACCAATGGCTCGACCTCAATGACGAAGCCGCAGAGGTGATTTTGTGCGACGGGGCCGGCGATGGTGGGATTGATTTAGCCTGCCTGATTCGCGGCGAAGATGCTGGGGAAGGCCAATTACCAGAGGGGAATACCTGGTATGTCGTGCAAAGCAAGTATGGAACAGCGTTTCAAGGTGAGGATACGCTGCTCAAGGAAGGCCGCAAAGTAATCGAGACATTATCCGGGCACCGGAATAATCTTTCATCGTTGTCCGAGGGTTTACGGGAGCGATTGCTTAACTTTCGGACGGGCGCATCGGAACGTGACCGGCTTGTTTTGGTTTTTGCGACCGTCGATCCGCTCACAGAGTCGGAGCGCCGCGCGTTGGAATTTGTTTTGGCGATGGGGCGCTCCAGCCTTGGAAGTATTTTCAGCGTGGAGGCGGTGTCCGTAACCACCATTTTTGACCAACTGTCGGAATTGCCGGTAGGCGTTGAAGTCGGCCCCGTGCCACTGCGAGCCTCCGTGTCGGATTCCGGAGATGGTCTTTGGGTTGGCACTGTTCGGTTGGAGGATCTTTACAAGTTCCTCTGTGCATATCGCAGGGAGACCGGAGAGCTTGACCGAATATACGAGAAGAATGTCCGGCGCTACCTTGGGGGCCGGCGTCGAGTCAATGCCGCGATCAGGGTGACCCTGGAAGAAAAGCCGGAGCGGTTTGGTTTGTTCAACAACGGCATCACTATCGTTTCAGACAAAGTCGAACCCAATGATGGCGCTCTCGGGTTGACCACTCCCTACATTGTCAACGGTTGCCAGACAACTCGGACAATTTGGGATGTCCTTTCCCGCAAGCTTGATGCAGGAGGAACCGGCCAGGACGTGGGGTTGGAGGCTTGGAAGTTGCGGCTATCGCGTGGAGTGGTGGTTGTGAAAATCGTCAAGGTGGGCGCGGCTGATGCGTTGCTCCTCAACGAGATTACTCGTTACACCAACAGCCAGAACGCGGTCAGTGAAAAGGACTTTGTCGCCCTCAACAACGACTTCCAGTTGTGGGCGGCCCAGATGGCTGAAAAATACAACATTTACCTCGAAATTCAGCGAGGCGGATGGGATTCACAAAAGGCTTTCCAGAAGCAAAACCCGGAAACTCGCCAATTCAAAGAGACCGCCAATGCATTTGCACTGCTCAAGGTATATGGCGCAGGATGGATGGGGTTACCCGGCCTGGCTTTTGGGAAAAACCCCCCTTTCCTGCCAGGGGGCGACGTCTTCCACGAAATCCTCAATCGGGTGGATGGCAGTGAGCGCCCGTTCTCCGTCTCGGACGTTTATGCGGCGTACCGCCTGCACGCGTTAGCCGATGAATTAGGTTTCGGCCGAGGCGCTGAAAAGCCAGCAAGGGGAACCAGTCGCTTCCTGTTTTATTACGTCTTCGTGGAGTTGTTGAAGCAGATGATGGCGTATGTCCCATTGCCAGCGCTTCAACAAAATGTCAGCGACAGCGTTTTGTCCCTGCTTGCCCCCAAAACCCAGCCCGATGGTCGCGAGCTGGCAGAGACTGCGGCTGACTTGATCGATGAATATCTTACCCAAGGCGTCGGCGATAACTCCGTGGAGAAGGAATCGACGTTCTCAGGCAACCTCAACGGATTTCTGAAATCAGAAAAAATTGGCCAAATTGGCTTCACCCCCAAACTTCGTCAACTCATTGGGGATTATGGTCGCCTGCTGCACCGACCCTCACGATCAGGAGAACCAGCGCCGAAGGATCGGATTATTGCCAAATTGAAAGCGCCGGCGAATTCCAAAAGTTGCGAAGAGTAATCCTTCCGGGAGGACGACGTGGCAACGTGCAACAAATGCGGAGAGGAAATAGAGTTTCGATACATTGACGGGCGTTGCAAACCGATTCACCAGGGCGGCGGTTGGCACTGCTCGGGGTCCGACTCGGATACGACTTCGTCGCAAGTTAGGTCCAGCGGCGTTCGCGACTGGACACTGCGTAACGAGAGCCTTTGCCGCTCCACGACCTGTCCTGAGTGCGGCCAGGACGTGTTTTTCATCCAACACAACGGCGGTTCGGTATGGGTGGACGAGTCCCTTCATGAGAAAGGGGGAAGCCGACGGCATTTGCGGGTTTCCAATCCAAAAGGTGACGGCCGTCACCTCTGTCGCATGTTGTTTATCAGCAGCGACTTGCGAATAAGATTTGCATTTTTGCGGCCGTTTCGCATACTGCTGCAACCATGAAAAAAGGCGACAATCCCAAAAGCCAATTGAAGGCCGAAGCAGACGGGCAAGGCGGCGTGCCGGCGGCTCAGACTGTGGAGGCAAAATCGACCACCGTTGAACTTGCCAATCCCCTCACCGCCGAGGAAAAGCAGCGCCTCACCAAGTTGGAAAAAGTGATTGACGCAAAACTGGGCGATTTCTTTGAGGTTGGGAGCGCCCTCATGGAAATCAAGATTAATGGGTTATTTCGCGAGACACACCGCAACTTCAACGTGTACTGCCAGGAACATTGGGGATTCGGCCGCAGCTACGCGAACAAGCTAATCGGGAGCGCGGAGAGGATTCAACTGCTCCCGCAAGATCTGCCCAAACCGGCCAACGAATTTCAGATCCGCCCATTCCTAAAACTGGAACCCGATGAATTCCCCAAGAAATGGCAGACTATCCTCGACGCGGCGGGCGCAGGCAAGGTCACCTCCAGAATAGTGGAAGAAGCACTCCATTTGCCCAAGAGAAGGCGGAAGCGGCGAAACCTGAGGACATCAGATCAAAAAGAGAAGGTCAACGAACTCTTGGGCAGCCTTCGCGCCGCGCTGGAGGAAAAGAAGGTGGAGGACGCGCTGAATGAACTGGCCAAGTTGGAGAAGTTGCTCAATGCCTGAAACTGCCATCGGGCAGTGGTTCTGTGGTGGCGGGGGGACTCGACTCCAGCGCAACGAGAGCCTGAACCTCGCTCCTAAATTATCGTCTCGTAGTCTGGGAGGCATGTTGCGGCACTGGGCATCGATTTGACGCCAGATCCCCTTGAGGGAAAACGATCGCCTCTCCTCTCCGAAAATGGGCTTGCTTTGGGGATGCGACATTTGCAAACTGTTCAACGGCTGGAAGTTGCTTACATTGGATGATTTAGTCGCTTGACCTGGTTCAAAAGGCAGGCATTCTGGCGCCCAGCATCTCCAGACCGGGTGGGAAATTGTACGCATCGCACGGATCACGAAAACGACTTGAATTCAAGATGATCGGAGTTGATTTATTCAGTGGAGCTGGCGGAATGACGCTGGGGGCCAAGCTGGCCGGCGTGAATGTCGTGTTTGCGGTCGAGGCGGATCGCCATGCCGCCCTGACCTATGCCTTCAATCATCCGGGAGTGGAGTTGTTCGCTGACGACATTCGGAAATTGAGGAAAATCCCGGGCAGCACAGAAGGACAGCAGACCATTTTGTTTGGTGGCCCGCCCTGCCAAGGCTTCTCCACGTCGAACCAACGTACGCGAAACCGAGCCAACAAAGCCAATTGGATGTTCCAAGAATTCATTAGGCTCGCAAGATCGTGGCGACCGGATTGGATCGTCTTTGAGAACGTAAAGGGAATCGCCGAGACAGAAGGGGGCGAATTCCTCAAAATAATACTGCGAGATTTTGAAAACCTCGGTTACGCCCTCTCGAAGGGTATCCTCAACGCGGCGAAATTCGGCGTGCCGCAACGGCGTGAACGCCTTTTCGTAATCGGTTCCCGGCGTGGCATCATTGTGCCGATGCCGGAACCAACGACACCGAATCCAATTCCGGTGCAGCGCGCCTTTACTGATTTACCAATCCTGGAAAATGGCGCAGACGTTGAATGTCTCCCATACAGGTGCAGCGCGAGATCTGAATATGTTCACCAATTGAGGAACGGTGAAGTCGAGGTTTCGGGCAACCTCGTCACTCGCAACGCGGACTTCGTCCTCAAACGGTACAAATACGTAAAACCGGGCGGAAACTGGGAAGATATCCCTCCCCGCTTGATGGCCAATTATCGCGTCGACTTCGAGTGTCATACCGGAATCTATCATCGACTCGATCCAATCAAGCCTTCCGTTGTAATTGGGAACTACCGCAAGAACATGCTGATTCATCCGTTTCAGAACCGCGGCCTTTCAGTTAGAGAGGCAGCCAGAATTCAGTCTTTCCCAGACAGATACCAATTTAAGGGTTCAATTGGATTTCAACAACAACAGGTGGGAAATGCCGTTCCGCCTTTGTTAGCGCGCGAGGCGTTTAAGTCAGTGCTCGTTGCGTCCGAACAGTTCTTGGCCAGAAAATCTTCCAGGACATAAAATGACGCCTGAGAACAATAGATTAGTTGCTCTTTTATCGAAAGGTGTCGCGGATCAATGCCCCTCACTGCCCCGCGAGGGCAATGTCAATTATTATGAGCGATTCAGGACCAATGAACGCTTTCTGACCACAAACGTTCACCACCTCACAACCGCGGCAGCGATGGCACAACAGATAAAACATATTGAAAAGCTCGCAAACAAAAACAACGTGACCAGAAGAACCCTGCTGGACGAAATCGTCAAAAACAGCATTTGGCTAACCGACCATGGTGTGACTCATGTTGAGACGGTAATCGAACGTGCCGCACAGCTCGTTTTGAAAGGTAACTGTAACCTCACTGCATACGAGGCATTCATACTTCTGATGGCCTGCCACTTCCATGATGTCGGCAATGTTTACGGCCGGGAAAAGCATGAACAACGGATTTCTGCGATCATGGATTCCATTGACCCGGCTGTTATAGGAGACAACACGTTTGAGCGCCGTCTTGTTGCAGATATTGCCGCCGCGCATGGCGGCAAAATCGGAAACGACAAGGATACAATCGGAGCCCTTCCATACAAAGCGCAACCCGGTCCAGACGAGGTTCGTGCCCACCTCTTAGCGGCCATCCTTCGATTTGCAGATGAGCTCGCGGAAGATTACACCCGTGCTTCACGCTTCGCCATCGACCACGATCTCATTCTAAAAGCCAGCGAAGTGTATCACCAGTATGCTGACCGACTCAGGAAAGTAAAGATCAACGAAGGTTCAATTGAGTTATCCTTCGAAATCAACAAAGCCGTATCTATGCAAAAATATGGGAAAGGCGCCAAGCAAGTATTCCTATTAGATGAGATATTTGACCGAACACTAAAACTTCACCTTGAGCATCTCTATTGCATGAGGTTTATGCGTCCTTACATCCATTTTAGTCGCATCACAATTAAAATTGACTTGTACAACAGTAATTACTCGAAACTTTTGAGACCCGCCGTCCATATCGAATACGATCTCGAGGAGAGTGGGTATCCAGCGTCACCGCGCGGTGGCATCCATTGCGTCTGTCCGAACCTCGTCAACGGATCAGGAACTAACTGGACCGGACAGTTATTACAAAACACCGTTACAGATGTGGAAAGTGACTAAATATGACGAAAACTGTCAAAATACGAAATCCTTTTAGTGTTCAAACGCCTGAGGAAATCACAGCAAAAGACGCGGTGAGTTTATTCGTTGATGTATTTACTGACTTTCCGAGAATTCCCCATCGCGGGCACACCTTCGTGCATGGACCTAGAGGCTGCGGTAAAAGTATGATGTTTCGTTATCTGCAACCCGACTGCCAATGTTTAGCTCATAGTTGCGACATCGCGGAGTTGCCGTTTTTTGCAATATACGCCCCAATTAAGAACACCAACCTTTCTCTTACGGAGCTTATCCGCCTAAAGGACTTAAATCTCGACACCATGCTCAATGAACACTTTCTGACGCTCTATCTTGCGGTGAGAGCTTTTGCAGCTACCGAACCTCTCGAAATTCCGGATAAGCCTCAGGATCGCCAATCGGTGCGCGACTTCGTTGAAAAGCATTTCCTTGTATTATTGCGGCGCTGCGGCTCCTCGCTGACGCACTCCACGACACCGAACATGTCTGTTCAACAGCTTTTTGCTTTCGCATTGAGGCTTTGTGAAGAATTGTACTCTGAAGTTATCATGTTTCTGAAAACATTCTCCAGCTCGGCACCGAGCGCGTTCAAGGGTCCACTCTGTGGTTATCTGGACTTTCTTTATCCAATGTTGCGTCAGATGAGGAAGTTGCCATTTATGCCGGACGGACCGATTTTTCTGATGCTGGATGACGCTGATAATCTCAATAAGACCCAGACTGTTATTTTGAACAGTTGGGTTTCGACGCGTACAACTTCTGATGTCAGTCTGAAAATCTCAACACAACTTAATTATAAGACCTATCGGACTCTGGCGGGAACGACGATCGCAACGCCTCATGACTACTCAGAGGTAAATATTGCGACAGTTTACACCTCTTCTAGGAATCGTTATCAGGAGCGCGTCCGTGAAATTGTCCGGAAGCGTCTTTCTTTGGCCGGAATCGAGTCCACGCCAGAATCGTTCTTCCCACCAGATCGCGAGCAAGAGGAGGAAATCGACCGGATCGCCGAAACATTAAAGCGTGAATGGGGGACAAGAGGACGCGGATACCGGCCTAGTGACGATGTAGTGCGCTACGCGCGCCCCAACTATATTGCCTCCCTTAAGGGAACACGGAAGGCTGGATCAAAATATAGTTATGCTGGTTTTGAGCAGTTGGTGCATGTTTCATCGGGCCTTGTGCGTTGCTTTTTGGAGCCAGCTTCCCAGATGTTTGCAGGGCAGGTCTCTCACAACGGGGGAAAGCCTGTTAAATCCATTTCCCCAAATCTTCAGAATGATGTAGCTCGCGATGAGTCGAACAATCTGCTATTTGAGGAGTTCGATAAACTCGCCTCAGAGGAGGGGCACGAAAACGAATATTATACCCGGGTCAAGCAACTCTCCAACCTTGTTAGGAGCCTAGGCGGTACATTTCATCAGATATTGATCTCAAATCGCTCTGAACGAAGAGTGATTTCTATCGCGCTTTCAGAAGAGCCCACTCCGGAAATCGCGGCGGTTTTGAAGCTCGGTGTTCAGCAAGGATATTTTCATGCGTCTTCACTTGGGAACAAGGAGGGGACCGGCAGAACACCGCTTTATATTCTCACGAGGCGTCTCGCCCCCTCCTTCACCCTTGATCCATTCGGTTTCGCAGGGTACCTATTCGTTACGAACGGTTTTTTGCGTGATGCAATGAGCAGCCCAGACGTGGTGAAACGAATAAGGGAGACGGGGGTAGATTCATATTTTGACAGTGGCCAGCTAGAACTTTTTAAATGATTCACCCATGTATCTTAAGCGCATTTTAATCAAGGACCTAGAGTCCCACCTTCCGGGCGACATTGATGCATTTATATGTTGCAGCAGTTTCGAGGCTCGGTGCAAGACCATTGCCCAAAACGTATCGGCAAAGCGATTTCGCTGGGTTATTATCGCCGAGAACGAGAATCTTTTTGAAGTGGGTCTCAGGAATACAATGGAGTTTCATTCCCGATTCGCTAGTAAGATAATCATTAAGATGAAAGTTTCAGGTCACAGTCCGATTATAACTGAAGACGCCGTTGCTTACTCGATTGCAAATGCCCTGAGCCAAGGTGCAAAATCCTTTCTAATCGATACTACGACATTTACGCGCGAGACACTCTTAATTCTTCTCAACTATTTCCATAAGTATATAGACCGGTTCGGGGAACTGACGTTCTTATACACTAGTGCCTCAGAGTATTCGGTGGGTGATTTACCAGAAAGAATGTGGCTTTCGAGAGGAATAAGGGAGATCAGATCCGTCTTGGGATTTCCGGGTAATATCATGCCTGCCCGCAAGTCCCATCTCATCATTCTGCTCGGTTTTGAGGCTGATAGGGCGGCCCGGCTGATTGAGCAGTACGAACCTTCGATCCTTTCTATAGGATACGGACCAAAAGACACGTCGATTACTCCCGCACATCACGAAATGAATGTGTACTTTTGTAGGAAGCTTATGGCTATGTATTCTAACGTTCTAAAGTTCTCTTTTCCGCCAAATGATTCACTGGGAACAAAACGTGCTATTCAGAAGCAAATCAACAAGTTTCCGAATACTAATGTAATCGTATCAGGCATGAACACAAAGCTGTCAACGATCGGAACGGCATTGGCCGCGTTTGATAATTCCGAGATCCAGCTTGCATATGCCGAACCAGACATCTATAATTTTTCAGGATACTCCGCGCCCGGATCACACTGCTATGTATTCGATCTTCCGCTGCGATAACCCTATTCTGGCTCGGCAGTACCCTCCAAAATAAGGGTCGCTGTGGCTGGAGATTGTTGACGCCACAGCGCCAAGATGTCTCTTAAGTGTTGTGCATATCGGAAGTGCGCTCCTACTCCGGTACGTAATTCGGCCTCATAGATGAATTTGTCGGCAGTTGTGGTGTGCTCGAATGGATACTGAGTGCCGAGAACGCTCCAATACACATACCAGGGCTTGCGTGCTTGAAGAAGAGCATGTTCTTTCGCACACGCGGTAGCTCCAGCGGCTGCAAGTTGGCGCAACATTGTCCGAACTGGATCAGCTTTTCGTAAATAGTCTGGCAGCCTGTCTGTCGCGCAATAGAAGCCTTGAGGAATTTGCGGACTGTGCTTCGACCCAGTTCGATGACGGTTTAGGTCCCGAATTTCGGCGAAGGAAACGGCCGACCAGCCAAAGCGGACAGCGGTTCGGTGGAGACTTGAGCCCACCCAGGCATAGCGGCTGTCATGAACGGCCAAATCTTCTGCGAAGTCGGCATCTGTGGTGCCTTTCGGTGGAAGAGTCTCAAGGAAGGGTATCACCGGCGCTTCGTTGTCTTCATTACTGGTAAGGCAAAGGGAGGTTATGGTGTTTGCCTTTGCGCTGAGTCTCTCAAAATCCTGTAGAATTCCGCTGCGCACAGAAGAGATGTCTCGCGCGTGCTTCACCATTCGCGGAGCGGCCAGTTCCAATTCCGCTCGAATCTTTTGGCCCAAACGATTGGCTTCCGGCAGGAAATGCGAAAGCAGGTGTTGGCAAAGGCTGACCCATCCTCGTGCTGACATGACGAGCATGAGATTTGTCGCTGCGGCGACGGGCAAAAAGTATCGTGCGCGATCGAACCCATAATTCCGCTTCATCCTCGCGACTTTCTTTTGGGCCGTTTCAGAGCCATCCGACAGTAGGGAACGAGGTATTCCCAAGAGGCTTGGGTCGGCAGTTGCGAGATTTTCCCATAGAGCGAGTGCCTCTGAATATGCACGGAAGCATTCGTCCATAAGGTGTCGCCATTCAGAGGCGTAATCGTCTGGAATCCCCAAGTCGCCGGGCGGAATGAGTCCGTCCGAGGAGATTTTGATGTATCGTGTGGAGGATTCTTGACCGCCTGCCGTTGGACAAAGTGTCCAGATATAATACGCCAACCAGATCGACACGTCGTCGATAAACATGCTCACAGGCACCATGTCGGCGATGGATTGGTGGCCGTAGTCAATCATCCGGAAAATGGAATCAACGGACTTGTCCAGGTTACTCGGATCAATCTTTGTAAGGATGGATTCGAGGCCCTCGTTGTTTCGGGAATAACGCGCACCGGTGGCGGCCAATAATTCCGGCGTCAAGGCGGGTCTGCCTGCTTGCACGGATGCCTCGCTCGGACGGATTGCAACTTGCGTGACCTTCATTGGGCAATTATGAGAGCAATAGTGCCGATTCGCAAGGCGGGAGAATGGGCGTCTCGGATGGGCAGGTCTCGGAAGGCGGGCCTGTGGCCATCAGGATCAGCCGGGATCATGGTGATCCTCCCACGATCCTGGGCCGGTCGTGTAAACCGTCTATAGCCATGATCCTGTGCGGCATCTCGACAAATTTCGGCGTGGAAAGCACCGCCCGGTTCGCCTACGAATACGGCTACAATCAGGTTTTCGCGGAAGACGCCATGGCGGCCCTGTCGGCGGAAGAGCACACGATCACCGTCACCAAGATATTTCCCCGTATTG
>JBEKOF010000114.1:0-13840 GCA_049522055.1 Verrucomicrobiota bacterium
CGGCGGGAAAAGCGTGTTGGGCGGCGGGCCGCTCGCCTCCCATCCGCCAAAATACTTCCCTATCACTTCCTGCGCCTTTTCCACCGTCACGTTGCCGATCACCACGATCGTCGTCAGGTCCGGCCGGAACACCGCCTTGTAGTAATCCCTCACGTCCTGAATCGTCAGCGCATTGATGCTCTCCGGCGTCGCTTCCCGCTGCGCCGGGTCGTCCTTCGGAAACAGTGCCGCCCGCAGCGCCCGTCCTGCCTTGTGGTCCGGGCTTTTCAACTCCCCCGCCACCGAGGCCGCCAGCTGCGGCTGGATGATCTTGAAATCCTCCTCCGGCAGCGCCGGCGCCAGCTCGTTCTCCGCCAGCAACTCGGTCCCCCGCTCAAATTGATCTGTCAACACTTGCAGCGAAAAATCCGTCCCCGCCGACTCGAACGCCCCAATGTCATCCAGCTCCTTTTGGAACGCCAGCCGGTCCAGCGTCTTGGTGCCGTAGGAAAAAAGCCGCCCCAGCGCCTCCTCCACCCCCTCCTTCCCGGCCGCCGCTTCCACCTTCGGGTTGCTTTTCACCCGCCCAAAGACATTCACCGTGTCGCTGATGCTTTCCGGCTGCACGATCAGCTTGATTCCGTTGGGCAGCCGGGTCGCCACCGGGCTTAAAGTCGAGGCCGGTACCGTTACTTCTTCCGCCGCCGCCTGTGCCCACGCCGGCAGCTTCGCCCCCGTCGTCTTCGAGGACGTGAACGATTCCTTGCCCCCAAAACTCTTGGAGGAAATCGGCTTGCCGGAATCTTGCGGCGTCAGGATCGCCCGGACGGCGTGATCAAAATCTAGATACGCTTTCGCCACCCGGTTGACATCCTCCACCCTCACCCGCCGGATCGCCTCCACGTCCTCCTCCGGCGATTGCCGGCCCTCTCCCGCCACCGCTTGCGACCACGCCATAGCCAGGCCGGAGACCGAATTCTTCTCGAACTCCGCGCTGGCGATTTCCCGCCGTTTGGCCGCCTCCACCAAATCGGCCGCCACCCCCTCCTTCAGTTCCTCCGCCAAAATGCTTCGCACCTGTTCCATCAAATTGGTCGCATCCCCTCCCGCCGGAAACCCCGCCACCGCATAGCCCAATCCCGCCTTGGGCAGCCCCTCGTAGGAGAATTCCGCGAACAACGCCTTCCCGGCCGGCACCAATCCATACAGCTTGCCCCGCTGGCTGCTCAACACGTCCGAGAGCACTTGCGCCGCCGCGTAATCCGGCAGGTTGTCCAATCCGGGAAATCGGAACGTCCACGCCACCAAACCGTACGGCAGATCGGTGTCCAGCTTCTGCGTCTCCGCCTTCACTTCCCGAAAACGAAACTCCGGCCGCGCCGGCAGTTGCCGCGCCGCAATCTCCCCGAATATATTCTCCACCCGCTCCAGCGTCAGCGCCGGCTCCACATCGCCGCAGATCACCAGGATGGCGTTGTTGGGCGCATACCAGGTCTGATGAAATTCTTTCAGCATCGCGCCCGTCGTCTGGTCGAACGAGGGCCGCGTGCCCAGCGCGTCGTGCTCGTATGGCGTCCCCTGGAACATCTCTTGCAGCAGCTTCATGTAAAAAACATATTCCGGGTTCGACAAATCCTGGGCCACCTCCTGCTCGATTGCGCCCCGCTCCTTGTCCCACAACGCCTCCGTGTCCAGGACCTCCCGCATCCGGATCGCCTCGATCCGCAGCGCCACCTCCAGATCTTCTGCCGGCGCCGTGAAAAAATACTGCGTCAGCATCTGCTGCGTGTCCGCGTCGAAGTCCCCGCCCAGCCCCGCCGTCACATCCGCCAGTTGGTCCGCCGACAACCCCGGACTCCCGCGAAACATCATGTGCTCCGAGGCGTGGGCCATCCCCGGAAAACCCTCCGGGCATTCGTCCGATCCCACCAGGTAATTGACCACCGTCGTCACCACCGGCGCCAGCGGGTTCTGCACGATGATCACCCGCAACCCATTGTCCAGCGTGGCGCGCGTCACGTTGGTTTCCGCCGGCGCCCCATTCGCCTCCGCCGTCCATGTCAGCGCCAGCGCCACAACGCCCGCCACAATTTGCAACACACATTTCCAACGACTATGGTTCATCATATCCGGCAATCCTAACAGCCGCTCAGACCTCTGGCCAGCCTATTATCCGCAACTCCGCAATCTCGAATGACAAATCTCAGAACCCATGCTTTAATGGCCCGCATGAGACCGGAATGGCCAATCGAATCGCGGCACCAGAACATCGGAACACCCTCCGTTATTTCCTGATCCCCCATGCCCCTCCTCCAAATCAGCCAGCTCAAAAAGTCCTTCATCACCCCCGAGGGTGACAGGCACACGGTCGTAGATGTCTCCTCGTTCAAAATGGAGGACAAGGCCCAGGTGGCCCTCAGCGGGGAAAGCGGTTCGGGCAAGACGACCTTGCTCCATCTCATCGCCGGGATTCTCAAGCCCGATTCCGGCTCCATCACCCTGGCCGGGCGGGAAATGTCCGCCCTGGGCGAACCGGCGCGCGACCGCCTCCGGGCCACCACCATCGGTTACATCTTCCAAACTTTCAACCTCTTGCAAGGCTACACCTGCCTGGAAAACGTTCTTTTGGGCATGTCCTTCGGCCCGGGCGTGGATCGTGATTTCGCCAAGTCCTTGTTGTGCCGCGTCGGCCTGGAACAACGCCTCAAACATTACCCGCGTCAGCTCTCCACCGGCCAGCAACAACGCGTCGCCGTCGCTCGCGCTCTCGCCAACCAGCCCAAACTGGTGCTCGCCGACGAACCCACGGGCAATCTCGACCACAAAAACGCCACCGAATCTCTCGCCCTGATCCGCCAGGCCTGCCGCGAAAACGCCGCTGCCCTCCTCCTCGTCACCCACGACCGCGACGTTCTCAGCCAGTTCGACATCGTCCAGCCTCTGGCACAAATCAACAAGGCGGACGACATTGAGGAGATAAGCCTGTGACTCTTTGGCTCATTATTTTTCGCAGCTTGCGCCAGCATGCTCTGTCCACCATCATCACCGCCCTCTCCATTGCCCTGGCGGGCGGCCTTCTCATGTCCGTCTGGACGGTCAAAGAGCAGTCCCGCGCCACCTTTACCGGCGTCAACGGTGGCTTTGACGCCGTGTTGGGCGCGCGCGGGTCCAAGTTGCAACTCGTTCTCAACGCCATCTTTCATTTGGAAGCCTCCCAGGGAAACCTCGCCGCCGCCGATTACCTGGACATCAAAAGCAATCGCAGCGTCGCCTTGGCCATCCCCATCGCTGTCGGCGACAACTATCACAGCTATCGCCTGGTGGGAACCATCCCCGAACTTTTCGATCAGGTCGAATACGCCCCTGGAAAACATTATCAACTGGAGCCGGGCGGCCATTTCTTCGACCCCGCTCGCAAGGAAGCGGTGGTCGGCAGTTTCGTTGCCCAAAAAATGGGGCTTAAAATTGGCGACACTTTCCATCCTTTTCACGGCCTGGCTTTCGACCTCAACCAGCAGCACGCCGACATCTTCACCGTCGTCGGCGTCCTCAAGCCCTCCAACACCCCAAGCGATCGCGTCATCTGGATTCCCTTGGAAGGTATCCAGAAAATGCAGGGCCACGATCCAAAAGCCGCCACCGACGTCAGCGCCGTCCTTGTCAAATTGAGGACCAGCAGCCCGATGGCTGGCTTCCGCCTCGATCAACTCTACAACAAACAAGGCAACCGCCTCACCTTTGCCTGGCCCATTGCCGCCACCATTGCCGAGCTCTTCGACAAAATCGGCTGGTTTGACAAAGTCCTCGCCCTGGTCTCCTACCTGGTGGCTCTGGTGGCCACCGCCTCCATTCTGGCCAGCATCTACAATTCCATGAACGAGCGCCGCCGCGAAATCGCCATTCTCCGCGCCCTGGGCGCCCGGCGCCGCATCATCTTCAGCGCCATCATCCTCGAAGCCGCCGCCATTTCCGCCTTGGGCATGTTAGTCGCCTTTGTGGTATATTTGGGCATCATGTTCGGCGCCGCCACTGTCATTCGGGCTGAGACCGGGATCGTTTTGGAACCCTTCCAATTCAATCCCGTCATGCTCTGGGCTCCTGCGGCCCTCATCTCCCTCGGCGCTTTTGCCGGGGTGGTGCCGGCCATGAAAGCCTATCGAACCGACGTCGCCGAACACCTCACTCCCATCTCCTGACCGTCCCGATTCATGAACTCCCGGCGCAATCCCATCCCATCCCTTCTTCGGATGTCTCTTCTGCCCTGTTTGTTCGCCTTGGCACTCCCTTTCTTGGCCGGCTGCGGCGATCAGAAACCCTCACCTCCCGCCGATGCTCGGGCGCGTCTCCATGTTGCCACCCCGCCCCACGGTGGCACCCCGGTCGTTCTTGGCGACGAAGATTATCAAATCGAATTTGTCCCCGACCCGCCCGCCGGCAAACTTGACGCATACATCTTGGACGGCGAAATGGAAAACTTCGTCCGCATCGCCCCGCCCGCATTTGACGTGACCGCCCAACTGCCTGGCGGGCAACAGGTTTTGCATTTTGTGGCCGTCTCCAATTCCGCCACAGGCGAGACCGTCGGCAACACCTCCCAGTTCCAAGCCCAGGCGGATTGGTTCAAGAGCACCAATCGCTTTGATGCGGTCATCCAGGAAATAAATGTGGAAGGAACGCTCTTTAAGAGTGTAGTATTCAACTTTCCTAAAGGAAACGCCGCCCATGAAAACTCCGAAAAATAACCCCCTTCTCCAAGTCTTCTGGCCCTGCTTTGTCGCCGGCGCACTGGCCGCGTCACTTCGCGCCCAGCCGGCGGCGCCAAAACCGGCTTCCCCGGTCGGCCCTGCCGGCGGTTCACCCTCCGCCGAGACTAGTGCCAACGCTCCCGCCGCTTCAGCCAAGAAAGACGATTTCCTAATCGCCGATTTCAGCAAGCTGGCTGGGTTTACCTATGTCGTCTCCGATACTCCTTTGACCAATCAGGTTCCCGGCGCCGATGTCTCCGACAAACAAATCCCCGATGACGTCAAGGCCCTTAACTTGAAAAAGGTCACCATTACCGGATTCATGATGCCTCTCCGGGAGAAAGGCGACAAATCCACCGAGTTTCTCATCATGCGAACCCAGTCCTCCTGCTGCTTCGGCATCGCGCCGGCCATCACCGAATTGGTCACCGTCAAGGCCGCAGCCGGGGTTCCCACCATCATGGACGAATTGGTGCAAATCCAAGGCACCTTGCATGTCGGCACCGTGCGCGAGGACGGCTACATCGTCGGCATTTACCAGATGGACGACGGTAAATTCATTGGCAGGGCCAACAAATGACGGGCCATCCACTCCGGCGCAAAGGCACTGCTTGCCTCCTGGGCGCCTTGGCTCTGGCGGCCCTTCTTGGCGGATGGCGCCTTTTGTCCGCCCAACACTCCAACCCCGCGCGCATCGCTCCCGCGCCCCCTGCGGCCAGGCCGCAGGGCGAACTCTTCTCCAATTCTCCACCCGCCATGCCGGAGGACATGGCAGATTCCGCCGCCAAAAGCAGGCATCCCAAACCCCCCTCCGTGCAACGGCGCATGGTGCTGGCTCAGGTCACCCTCTCCCAGTCGGGAAACCTCAACAACCTCGGCGCCGCCTCCGGCACCGCCGGCACCGCCGCCGATTGGGCCAGGGCCAATGGCGCCGCCACCACCAACATCCAACCCAGGGAACTCCATCTCCCCGGCTACCAATCCATTTCCTTCGACACCTTGTCCGCGTTTGATTTCCCCCTCCTCTCCGATGACCCCGCCAGGATCCAAACTCCCATTCCCAAAAACGTGCAATCCCTCGATGGCAAAAAAGCCGCCATTGAAGGATTCCTTCTGCCCGTGACCATGAATAACGGACTGGCCGTGGAGTTTTTGCTCATGCGCAACCAGTCCATGTGTTGTTACGGCGTCCCGCCAAAAATAAATGAATGGATCACCGTGCAAATGTCGGGCCAGGGGGTCAAACCCCTCATGGACCAGCCCATTCTCGTGGCCGGAACCTTGCGCGTCGGGGCCATCCTCGACCACGGCAGCCTGGCCGGCATTTACCGCATGGACGCCGATAAAATCATCGCGCCTTGAATCCATATATTTGACACATGAATGAAGACTCCTTTAGCTTCGTGATCCTCGCCTTCGCCCTGGCCGTGGGCGGCGGCGCGCTCGGCGCCACCCTGGGCACATCCCACAAGCGCCTCTGCGCCCTCATCAGCCTCGGCGCGGGGACTCTCCTGGGCGTCACCGCGTTCGCCATCCTGCCCGAAACACTTGATGAGTTGAAATGGTGGCAATTGTTGCTCGCCCTGGGGTCCGGTTACGCCGTCTTTGCCGTCATCAGCAAATACATCTTTCATGTCTGCCCCGCCTGCGCCGCCAGCCATTTCGATGAGGCCACCACCCACCGCTTCAGCGAGATTGCCTCCGCCATGATGCTCGCCCTGGCGATCCATTGCACCGTGGACGGCCTGGCCATGGCGGCGGGCCATGCCTCCCAGGACCAAACCGTGGCGGCCGCCCACCCGGCCACGACCCCCGCCCAGGCCCCCGCCCAGTCGGCGCAGAACCCCCGGGAGCAGCAAAGCCGCATCACCTACTTCTCCATCATCCTTGCTGTCTGCGTGCATAAAGTCCCCGAAGGTTTGGCGCTGGGGGCGTTGTTGCTCGGCGCGGGGTTGACCCGCAATGGAATTCTTATCCGGGTGATCGCGGTCGAATCCACCACCTTGCTGGGCGGCGCGGTCGGGTTGCTCTTCCTGCCATCCGTCTCCCAATTTTGGCTGGCTGTGGCGCTGGCCCACGCCGGCGGTGGCTTCCTCTTCCTGGCCACCCACGCCGTCATTGGCGAGATTCTCAAACACCACAAGGCCCTGGTTCTCACCTCCTTCGGCGCGGGCTTTGGCGCCATTGGCCTTTTCACCCTCCTGTTGCGCCTCCTTTGAACCCCGCCTCTTCCCCATCTCCTCCACACACTTGTCGAGGAGCAGGGCAGGGGAGCGAAAGCTTCCCACTCCGCGGTGCTATCCATGAGAATTGCGCATTCTCGGCAAAGTTTTCCGAATCGTCTTGCTGAATGACAAATGACAAATTCTCAATGACAGATTTTCAATTCAGACCCGGTGCGTCGGTTGCGGCGTCAGCACTGCAATCCGTCAGAGTCGCTCATTCTTGCGAAGATTTTACCACCCTCCTGTAATCCGTGGTGAAAATGTTCGGGTGACAAGCCTGCCAACAAAGCGCTCCAAAAGAACCTTGCAAATCCAAGCCCTCCGGTTCATGTTAAGCCAGTCCCTGCGGCCCTGGCCGCATCGGCTTTGCAATGTCTTGAGCCAAAGGAGCATTGTGAGGATAATCAAAGCCCTGTTTTATTTTTGTGAAATCAATCGCTCATCTGTTTTTTGATCGCGTCAAACATCGCGGCCTCACGGGCTGCGCGCTCCTGGCCTCCTTGTCCCTGTGCTGGCTTGCGGTGCCGGGCGCATCCGGCGCCGCCGTCACCCTGCTTTACACTTTTTCCGCCGGCCAATTCTCAGTCACCGGCGCTCCCCCTGAAACCAACCCCGATGGCATCGGCCCTGCCTCCAAACTGGTTCAGGGAACCAATGGCTACTTTTATGGAACCGCCAGCACGGGCGGGGACTACGGCGCCGGGGACATTTTCAGCCTTTCCGAGCGCGGCAGCCTGAGCAATCTATATTCCTTTCCCGAAATCACCGACACCAACGGCATTCCCCAGTACGACTTTTACCCAAACGATTTGACCCTGGGAACCAATGGAAGTTTCTATGGCACAACCCAGGGGGGCGGCTCCAATTTTAGCGGGACGATTTTTCTGGTGACCCCGGCCGGGGCGTTCACAAACCTTTATACTTTCAGCCCCATGAACGCTAATTTCGAGAACGCCGACGGGGCCATTCCAATCGGCGCGCTGGCGCAGGGGCCTGACGGCAATTTTTATGGCGTCACCCAATACGGGGGGCTTAACGGCACTGGGACGATCTTTCAACTTACCCCGGCGGGGGGATTCACCAACCTGTATTCCTTCAGCGCGTTGAACGAGGATTCCACCAACTCCGATGGCGCGATCCCCAACGCCCTGGTTCTGGAGGCGGGCAGCGGCGTTTTCTACGGCACTACCCAGGCCGGCGGCACCGTGGGTTCCGGCGCCGTCTTTCAATTCACTCCGGCGGGCGGTCTGACCCCGCTCTATTCCTTCCAAAGCGGCAGGACCAACGACCCCTCCCTTCCCAACACCGCTTTAGTGGAAGGCCCGAACGGCAATTTTTATGGCGCCAGCACTTTCGGCGGTTCCAAATTGGGCGGCACTGTTTACGAAGTCACTCCCGCCGGCGGGGTCACCGTCCTCTACTCATTTCCCTCCAGTGACGACGGCGCCAGTGCCACCCTGACGCTCGGTTCGGACGGCAATTTTTACGGCGCCACGTCAGGCGACGGCAACAACGGCACCGGCACGCTTTATAAAATGACATTGGCGGGGGCCTACACCAAATTATATTCGTTCCCAGCCCTGAACACCAATGGCGACAATACCGCCGGGGCAAATCCCTCCGCCGCATTGCTGCTGGGCGCCGATGGCGATTTGTACGGCACTTGCCTGGAAGGCGGGGCCAGCGGTTCGGGAACCATTTTCCGCTTTTCCAGTTCCACCTTCCTGCCGGCCGGTCTTCCTCCCTCCATCTCCAAACAACCCCCGGCCACCCTCAGCGCCCTGGACGGCGCCGCCGTGACCCTCAGCGTCACCGCCAAGGGCGCCGCCACCCTCGTTTACAAATGGTTGAAAAACGGAACCAATTTGAGCGACGGCGGCGACATCGCCGATTCCAGCACCAGCACCCTGCGCATCAGCCCGCTGCAGTCCGCCGATGCCGGCGCCTACTCCGTCCTCATTACCAACACCTACGGCAAGATCAACAGTTCCAACACCAAATTGACCGTGCTGCCGGACACAGTTCCCCCCACGGTTTCCATCACCTCCCCCAAGCCCAATGCCCGCGCCTCTTCGCCTCTTCTCAGTGGAACCGCCTCCGACAAGGCCCGTGTCACCAACGTCTTCTTTTCGCTCACCAACCTTTTCACCGGCTCAAACTTCACCGGCAGCGCCAAGCTCACCAATGGATCTGGCGCGGTCTCCAACTGGTCCATCGCCCTGCCGCCCTTGCCCGGCACCAACATCCTCTCCGTGGAAAGTGTGAATTTTTCCTCCCTCACTTCAAAAGTCGTTTCAGTCACCTTCTTCCGCGAGGCGCAATCTCCCTTGACCGTGAAGATTGTCGGTGGCGGCGGCGCCAAGACCACCGGCAAAGCCTCTGTCACCGGAGACAAGCTCCCGGCCAACGGCGCGATGCTCAACCTGGGCGAGAGTTATTCCATCACCGCGTTGCCCGACCAATTTTCCCTGTTCAGCAACTGGGTCGCCGGGGCGGCGGTCAGCAACAGTCCCACCCTCAAATTCATCATGAATTCCAACACCGTGCTCACAGCCAATGTGGTTTCCAATTTCTTCCGGGCCGCCTCTGGAACTTACAACGGCCTCTTCTTTCCAACCAATTCCACCAACGCGGTCGCCGAGGAAAACTCCGGCATGCTCTACAACCTCAAGCTTATGAACAGCGGCGCGTTCACCGCCACCCTCTTCAACGATGGCCAGAGTTACCACCTGGCCACCAACTTCGACGTCGCCGGCCACAGCGCCTTGCGCGCCGGCCAGTTGCAAGTGGATCTGACCCTGGATCCCGCGACGCCGCGGATTACCGGCACCGTTTCCAACACCCAATGGACCGCCAATCTCACCGCCGATTTTGCTTCCAACACCCTGCCTTCCGCCCAATACACCCTGCTCTTTTCGCCCTCCGGCCAGGTTTCCCCAATTTCGCCCCCGGGCGATGGCTACGCCCTGGTTGCAGATCATCTGGGCGCTGTCACCCTCACCGGCGCGCTGGCCGACGGAACCAGCTACAGCCAGAAGGTGCCGGCCTCCCAGACTGGCGACCTGCCCATTTATGCCAGCCTTTATGGAAAAACCGGCCTGCTTCTGGGCTGGATCAACCTCACCAATCTGGAAGCCGCCTCGCTCACCAACCAACTGACCTGGATCAAAAAGCCCTCCCGCGCCCCTGCGCTTTACCCCAACGGCTTTACCAACATCCTCACCCTGCAAGGCTCGCCCTGGACCAATCCTCCCGCCAAAGAGCCTGCCATCTCCTTGACCAACGGGGATCTGCTCGTCTCCAACGCCAGCCCGGAGCTTGTCTTCACCTTTACCAACGTGACCGTCAACAACAAGGATGTGGTGTCGGGCGGCAACCCCGCCCGCACCTTCGCCGGCTCCATCAATCCCAAGTCCGGGCTATTGACCTTGACGTTTGAAACCACCAACAAAAGCACCGCCAAGGCTTACGGAGCCGTCCTCCAGCCCCAGCCCCAGAACCAGCCTGCCGCCGGAGGCTATTTCCTCACGACCACCAATGCCGGGTCGCTCATCTTGCAGGCGCCTTGAGCGAAAAGTTGGCCCGGAACAAGCCGTTGGCTGACGTCTGATTTCCTGCTTTGGGTTGCAACCCCCAAAAAAGTGTTCTAGGTTATTAGAGCAATTCCATGAAAACTGTAGCCGCTGAAACGTCTGGATTTTTGGGGAGCGCGGGCGCCCTCGCCTGCCGTGTTCGGCGCCACGCCGAACACATTCCCCATCAATCCTCGGCTACACTTTTTCTTAAACCGCTCTAGTCACCATGGAAACCCGCAAAACCGCTCCCCGCCCCTCGCGTCTTCTGGCATTTGGCGGCCCTTGGCGCATCGCGGTTGGCGTTCTCACGATCTTGGCGGGGACAATCCGCGCGCAAACTCTTGCCGACCTGGGCGCCACCGCTCCTACTCCGGGAGCCAACGACATCGCCCAGTTCAGCACCGCCGGCAACCAGACCTTTCCCGACGGTCTCAATTACTACACTGATAACGGGGTCAACCACACCAGCGTTGGCGAGCCGGGTCAGACCTTCAAAACCGGATCCGTTTCGGGCGGATATAAGGTCACCTCCCTGGCCGTCAAGACCGCCGGGCTTTCTTCCTATAACGACATCAGCATTTCCCAGGATTATTATCTCCACTTTTACTCCGTTTCGGGCGGCACGGCCACCGTGATCCAAACCTATGCCAGCAGCCCGATCACGTTTAACGACGGCGATTGGTTGCAGTGGTCCGGCCTTTCCGTTTCGCTCTCCCCCAATGCCACTTACGCCTACTCCTTCGGCCGAACCAGTTCCGGCGCCGGATGGGAAGCCATGGCCGTGTCCAGCCCAAATCCTTACGCCGGGGGCGAAATCGGTTTGATTCCCGTCGTCGGCGGTGCCATCACCTTCGGCGCCAGTCATGACTTTGACGCCGTTTTCGACCTGGGTCTGGCCGTCCCGACCGCTGCCGCCGCCAACTCTCCCTCCATTTCCCCAACCAACAACCCGGTGGACGCCGGAACTCTGGTCACCTTCACCGAGGCGGCCGGTGGACAATCCCCCCTCTTCTATCAATGGCGGACCGACGGCGGCGGCGGCGGGTCCCTCACCAACATCCCCGGGGCCGCGGCGGCCAATTTGAGCGTGGCCACCACCGGCTGGAATCCGGGCGCGTATCTCTACGAAGTGGTTGTTTCCAACAGTGTCAGCGTCTCCGCTAGCAGCGTCGTGACTTTGAACCTCGCCGCGGCCAGAGCCCCCGTCCTGGTTTCCGACATCGCGCCCAACCCCGCGCTGGCTTACATGGGCGGCATTATGACTTTCTCCGCCGCCTTCAACGGTACCATGCCCATCTCCTTCCAGTGGAAGGCGGCCACCGGCGGCGCGGCGACAAATATTCCCGGAGCCACCAACTCCTGGCTCACCCTCTCCAATCTCCAACTGGCTGCTGCGGGAAGCTACACCCTCCAGGCCTCCAATTCCCTTGGTGGCCCCGTTTCCTCCAGCCCCGGCCGCCTGGTGGTGCTGGCTCAGGCCGCCTTCGCCAGCGCCGTGATGCCGGACAAGCCCGTTGCTTATTGGCGCCTCAACGAGACCAACAGCACTCTCGCCGGAAATTTGACAGCCGTGGACATGACCGGAAACTTCAACGGCGTTTACGGCGCCGCCTCGGCCAATGGGGTGGCGGGGCCGGATGGCGCCTCCGGTTTTGCGGGCTTTGAATCCTTCAACACCGCCGCGCAATTTACCTCCGGCGTCGCCCATTCATTCGTCACCATTCCCGACCTCAATTTGAACACCAACACCGTTACCATCAGCGCCTGGATCTATCCCATCGGCACCCCCGCCAATGCCGCCGGCTTGGTGTTTTGCCGCCCGGGCGGAGATGCCTCGGGCTTCAACTTTGGCACCAGCGGCCAATTGGGCTACACCTGGAACCAAAACAACTCGGACTCTTGGGGTTGGAATTCCGGCCTGGTCCCTCCTTTGCAACAGTGGTCCTTTGTCGCCCTGGTGATTTCGCCCGCCAACGCGATCATCTATCTCTGCAATACTAACGGAATCCAGTCCGCCACCAACGCCGTTGCCAGCACCGCCGAAGCGTTCAACACCTCCACGTTAATCGGCGGAGACACCGACGACGGCGGCAATGGCGCACGGACCTTCAACGGGATCATGGACGAAGTGGCCGTGTTCAATTCCTCGTTGAGCCAGGAGCAGGTGCTCAATCTCTACTTTAATGCGGTGGGCGGGCCGCCCCAGCCCACAATCCCCGCGGCCTCCCCCTCCACCAATTTGTTTGTCGGCGCTTCGGTTGTTCTTTCCGAGTTGGTCATGGGCGTGTCACCCTTTCAATATCAATGGCAGACCAACGGAGCCGCCTTGCCCGGCGCCACCAACAGTTCCTTGGTGCTCACCAACCTCACCCTGGCCTCTTCCGGCAACTACAGTGTGATCATCTCCAACATTCTCGGCGTGGCCACCAGCGCGCCGGTGGCCCTTTTGGTGACGCTCGACACCAATCCGCCGGTCGTTCTGCGCGCCTTCAACATCGGCCCAACGAATCTGGAACTGGATTTCTCCAAAACCGTCCAGGCCGCCGCCGCCACCAACCTGGCTGATTATCTTTTCACTAATGGCCTTGCCATCACGGCCGCCTCGCTGGCCGCCGACAATTCCTCCGTCCTCCTCACCACGGCGCCGTTGCTTTATGGCAGCAACTACACCCTCCTTGTCAATGGCGTTCGCGATCAGGCGCTCCCGCCCAATACCATCGCCACCAACACCCGGGTCAGTTTCTGGGCCTCCCCTTTTGTGCCGCTGGACATCGGCAGTCCGGCCATCGCCTCCACCGCCGCCTTCACGCCTGACGGAGTGGCCGTCAGCAGCGCCGGTGGCGGCATCGGCGGCGCCGGCGATCAATTCAACTTTGAATATCAACTCCAAACCGGCAATTTTGACGTCTCCGTCTGCCTGGCCGGCTTGGGGCTGTCCGATCTCTGGGCCCAAGCCGGCTTGATGGCCCGCGCCGCGCTGGCCCCGGGCAGCACGTTCGCCGCCGCCCTGGCCACTCCGGGCATGAACGGCGATTGCTTTGCCCAACGCGCGACCAGCAACGGCCTGGCGGTCGCCTCGGGTAGTTTTCCCGTCAACTATCCCAATTCCTGGCTGCGCCTCAGTCGCGTGGGCAACCTCTTCACCGGCTTTGCCGGTTACGACGGCTCCAACTGGACGCAACTGGGCGCCGCGACCATCGTCATGCCCAGCCAGATTTACCTCGGGCTGGCCGTCGCCAGTGACTCCACCAACCAACCGACCACGGTGCAATTTGTGGATTATGAAAACACCCCCGCCACCGCGGTGGTCGCCACG